>NZ_CP117267.1:3312500-3612500 GCF_007000325.2 Rhizobium rhododendri
AGAAGATAAGTCTGGAAGCTTCCAGGTGTTTTGGATGGTTTAATCGCCGTTCTGAACGTCCGAGCCCAGTTCTGATGAAACCAAAGAGGGCCTAGCCGGCCTGATCTGGTGGAGGGACTGGAGGTAGGAAGGGAGCTTGTTCGATGGTTGATCTGTTGTTGACGATTTTAGGATCGTCTCTGACGGGATCGACTGGATTGGTGTTGCCTGACCGCGCATCATCGGACTTATCTCGAGAAGCTGGTCTTAAAGATATGACCCTGCTGTGCACCGGCGTGCCAGCGAAGAGGGTCGTATCGAACACGTTTATGGCATCGTTCAACGGCACTGTTGTAAAAGGTAACAGTGTCAAGCTGGTCCGGAACCCGAGAGGGCGCCGGATGGTCGTTTTGGCACCCCCTTGAGCGCAAGCGAAAGGGACAAGGTTTGCCAAAACCGGCAAAGATGATGAGCATAGGCAATGAGAACGATTAAGTGATATAAGGGCATTTGGTGGATGCCTTGGCATGCACAGGCGATGAAGGACGTGATACGCTGCGATAAGCCGTGGGGAGCTGCGAATAAGCTTTGATCCATGGACCTCCGAATGGGGAAACCCACCTTAAATGCTTGGGAAATCGAGCGTGCCTGATGGCACGCGGGCGGTAGGAATTAGGCAGTAGGCGGTAGTGGCGACACTATTGGCTAATGCCTATTGACTATTGGCTTACGCGTCTTCGACGCGCTCGGTTTCCAAGCATTGTAAATAAGGTATCTTACCCTGAATACATAGGGTGTAAGAAGCGAACGCAGGGAACTGAAACATCTAAGTACCTGCAGGAAAGGACATCAACCGAGACTCCGCAAGTAGTGGCGAGCGAACGCGGACCAGGCCAGTGGCATTGATTGTTAAAGTGGAACAAGCTGGAAAGCTTGGCCGTAGCGGGTGACAGCCCCTTACACGTAGATACATTCAATGTCCTAGAGTAGGGCGGGACACGAGAAATCCTGTCTGAACATGGGTCGACCACGATCCAAGCCTAAGTACTCGTGCATGACCGATAGCGAACAAGTACCGTGAGGGAAAGGTGAAAAGCACCCCGACAAGGGGAGTGAAATAGAACCTGAAACCGGATGCCTACAAACAGTGGGAGCCCGAGCCTTTTAGTAGGTTGGGTGACCGCGTACCTTTTGTATAATGGGTCAACGACTTAGTGTAACTAGCAAGCTTAAGCCGGTAGGTGTAGGCGAAGCGAAAGCGAGTCTGAATAGGGCGATATAGTTAGTTGCATTAGACCCGAAACCGAGTGATCTAGCCATGAGCAGGTTGAAGGTTGGGTAACACCAACTGGAGGACCGAACCCGCATCTGTTGCAATAGATTGGGATGACTTGTGGCTAGGGGTGAAAGGCCAATCAAACTCGGAAATAGCTGGTTCTCCGCGAAATCTATTTAGGTAGAGCGTCTGACGAATACCCCCGGGGGTAGAGCACTGGATGGGCTATGGGGACTCACCGTCTTACTGATCCTAACCAAACTCCGAATACCGGGGAGTACTATCAGGCAGACACACGGCGGGTGCTAACGTCCGTCGTGAAAAGGGCAACAACCCTAACCTCCAGCTAAGGTCCCCAAGTCATGGCTAAGTGGGAAAGGATGTGAGGATCCCAAAACAACCAGGATGTTGGCTTAGAAGCAGCCATCATTTAAAGAAAGCGTAACAGCTCACTGGTCTAGTCAAGGGTCTTTGCGCCGAAAATGTAACGGGGCTGAAGCCATGCACCGAAGCTGAGGATTGGCAAAACTCTAGCGAGTTTGCCAGTGGTAGCGGAGCGTTCCGTAAGCCTGTGAAGGGAGACCCGTGAGGGCTCCTGGAGGTATCGGAAGTGCGAATGTTGACATGAGTAACGATAAAGGGGGTGAGAGACCCCCTCGCCGAAAGACCAAGGGTTCCTGCTTAAAGTTAATCTGAGCAGGGTTAGCCGGCCCCTAAGACGAGGCGGACACGCGTAGTCGATGGGAACCACGTTAATAATCGTGGGCCTGGTGGTAGTGACGGATTGCGTAACTTGTACGATCTTATTGGATTGATCGTGCAGGGAAGCGGTTCCAGGAAATAGCTCCACCGTATAGACCGTACCCGAAACCGACACAGGTGGTCAGGTAGAGCATACCAAGGCGCTTGAGAGAACTATGTTGAAGGAACTCGGCAAATTGCACGCGTAACTTCGGAAGAAGCGTGGCCCCGCTCAAGGCAACTTTTGCGGGGTGGCACAGACCAGGGGGTAGCGACTGTTTACCAAAAACACAGGGCTCTGCGAAGTCGCAAGACGACGTATAGGGTCTGACGCCTGCCCGGTGCTGGAAGGTTAAAGGGAGGGGTGCAAGCTCTGAACTGAAGCCCCAGTAAACGGCGGCCGTAACTATAACGGTCCTAAGGTAGCGAAATTCCTTGTCGGGTAAGTTCCGACCTGCACGAATGGCGTAACGACTTCCCCGCTGTCTCCAACATAGACTCAGTGAAATTGAATTCCCCGTGAAGATGCGGGGTTCCTGCGGTCAGACGGAAAGACCCCGTGCACCTTTACTATAGCTTTACACTGGCATTCGTGTCGGCATGTGTAGGATAGGTGGTAGGCTTTGAAGCAGGGACGCCAGTTTCTGTGGAGCCATCCTTGAAATACCACCCTTATCGTCATGGATGTCTAACCGCGGTCCGTTATCCGGATCCGGGACAGTGTATGGTGGGTAGTTTGACTGGGGCGGTCGCCTCCGAAAGAGTAACGGAGGCGCGCGATGGTGGGCTCAGACCGGTCGGAAATCGGTCGTCGAGTGCAATGGCATAAGCCCGCCTGACTGCGAGACTGACAAGTCGAGCAGAGACGAAAGTCGGTCATAGTGATCCGGTGGTCCCGCGTGGAAGGGCCATCGCTCAACGGATAAAAGGTACGCCGGGGATAACAGGCTGATGACCCCCAAGAGTCCATATCGACGGGGTTGTTTGGCACCTCGATGTCGGCTCATCGCATCCTGGGGCTGGAGCAGGTCCCAAGGGTTTGGCTGTTCGCCAATTAAAGCGGTACGTGAGCTGGGTTCAGAACGTCGTGAGACAGTTCGGTCCCTATCTGCCGTGGGTGTAGGAATATTGACAGGATCTGTCCCTAGTACGAGAGGACCGGGATGGACATATCTCTGGTGGACCTGTTGTCCTGCCAAGGGCATAGCAGGGTAGCTAAATATGGAATGGATAACCGCTGAAAGCATCTAAGCGGGAAACCAACCTGAAAACGAGTGTTCCCTATCAGAGCCGTGGAAGACGACCACGTTGATAGGCCGGGTGTGGACGTGCAGCAATGCATGAAGCTTACCGGTACTAATAGCTCGACTGGCTTGATCGTTCTCATTGCTCATGTTCATCTTCGATGAAATGAGCTTCTTCTGTCCTCACGCGTCAATGACGCTGCGGATCCTCGGGTCTAGCCCGAGGACAGGCTTGCGCCAGACGCCTGGCGGCACGATGCAATCGTGCTGCTGGAGTGATCCGGATGGTGCTGAAAACAGAAGATCGAATAAACGTGTTCACCTGGACGACGGCAAGTCGTTCTGGGTTAAAAAAGATTCAAGTGGCGATGCCACCCAGCTTCTCAAATGTTGCGCTTTGCCGACCTGGTGGTCATGGCGGGGCACCTGCACCCGTTCCCATTCCGAACACGGCCGTGAAATGCCCTTGCGCCTATGGTACTCCGTCTTAAGACGCGGGAGAGTCGGTCGCTGCCAGGTCTGCAAAACGCAACATAATCTCATCAACATGCACAGACAAACATCGACACAAAGTCGGCCCAAACCAACAAACCAATACCGTTTGCAACAACCCAAACGCAAACAACACGACTTTCCGCGGGGTGGAGCAGCCCGGTAGCTCGTCAGGCTCATAACCTGAAAAGTCCAAGCTCGAAAAACTCACATCCATAAACTGATTAATAACCGCCGGCGTCATGCTTGGCGGCTTTTTGCGTTTCTTACGCGGTTGCAGCCAGCTTGGGAGATGCCAAATTCCGGCATCGAGAACAAAAGCCACGGATCTCGATCGTCGTCTTCTCGCGCTTGAAATCGCTTTTTTCCTGCCACATCGCCAGACGTTCGCTGATGATGTCGTCGTGGAACTCTTCTACCTTGCCACATGTCTCGCAGATCGCAAAGACGGTCACGCCACCGCTGTGGCTGTGGCCTGCGTGACTGCAGGCGACGAAGGCATTGATGCTTTCGAGGCGATGGACCTTGCCGAAGGCCAGCAGTTTCTCCAGTGCGCGGTAGACCTGAAGCGGTGCCCGGAAGCCGTCGTCACGAAGGCGTTCAAGGATCGTATAGGCGCTGACGGGCTCGTGTGACTTTTCGAGGATGCCGAGCACCAGCGCCTGATTCTTCGTGAGCTTTTCCGGTACGGTCAAATTCTCGTCGCCAATGTTGTTTCTAGCATCCGGTTGTCGCTTGTATCCCTGGATCTACATCAACGAAGCTCCGGGCTCAATCAAGGTGTGGTCGGCGCGACCGGAAATCAATGCCGGACGGTCGACGGTAGCGCCGCAGTTGGCGCTACCGTCGATAGACTATTTCTTCTCCAGTGCGGATGCAATCTGGTTAACGTTATAACGGAACATCTTTACATAAGTGGATGCAGGGCCCTTTTTGTCGGACAGGGCCTCGACATAAAGCTCGCCGCCCGGCTGTGCCTTGGTCGCGGATGCGACCTGCTTGACGAGCTTCGGATCGTTGGAGTTCTCAAAGAAGTAGACCTTGACGTTCTCGGCCTTGATCTGGTCGATGAGTTTGGCGACATCGGCAGCCGATGCCTCGGTCTCTGTCGAAAAGCCGATCGGTGCCAGGAACTTGACCTTGTATTCCCGGCCGAAGTAACCGAATGCGTCGTGGCTTGTGAGAATCTTGCGCTTGTCGTCGGGCACCGGATCAAGCTTTTCATGGGCATAGGCATCGAGAGACTTCAACTGCTTGCGATAGCTCTCTGCGTTCTGCTTGAAGGTCGCAGCGTCTTCCGGATCGGCAGCAGCCAGGGCTTTTTCGATATTATCCACCCAGACCATGACGTTGACCGGGCTGTTCCAGACATGCGGGTCGGTGACGGTCTTGCCGTCTTCTTCCATCGTCCGGGTGTTGATCCCCTCGGAAACGACGATCGGCTTGCCCTTATAGCCGGACGCTGTGATCAGTCGGTCCATCCATCCTTCCAGACCGTCGCCGCTGACGAAGACCAGATCGGCCGCCTTCAGGTTGCGGGCGTCGTCCGGGGATGGTTCGAACTCGTGCGGGTCGCCGTTCGGGCCAACCAGTGTCTTGACCTCGACATTCTTGCCGCCGACCTCGTGGACGACGTCGGCAAGGACCGTGAAGCTTGCAACGACATCCAGCGTCTTTGCCGAAGCCGTTGAGGCCATGGCCGTCAACGCCATCAGCGCTGTGCTGGCGTATGCGATAGTGCGAAGATATGTCACGCTTTCACTCCTGTGTTGGCATCATCAGATGCGGCTCGGAAACAGGCGCCGGACGGCGCCCGAGGGGCAGAACAACAGCGACAGGCAATAGAGGGAGGCGGCGACCAGGATGATCGTCGGTCCCGATGCCAGGCCGAAGTGGAAGGAGACGATCAGTCCGACCAGTCCCGAAAGCGCGGCAACGCATGCCGAAATAGTGAGCATCACCGGCAGGGTTTTCGCCCAGAGCTGTGCGATCGAGGCGGGCAGCATCATCAGGCCGACGGCCATCAGCGTGCCCAGCGCCTGAAAGCCGGCGACGAGATTGAGGACGACAAGAAACAGGAACAACACGTGGTAAAACGACCCGTGGCCACGCACCGAGCGTAGGAAACCGGGATCGAAGCACTCGGCCACCAGCGGTCGGTAGACGATCGCAAGCACGAGGGCTGTGAATGTTGCGATGCCGCCGACGAAGTAGAGAGCAGTGGCATCGATTGCGAGGATAGTACCGAACAGCACATGCAGCAGATCGATGTTCGAGCCGCGGAGCGAAACGATCAATACGCCAAGGGCCAGCGATGTGAGGTAGAAGCTGGCAAAACTGGCATCTTCCTTGAGGACCGTGGTGCGGCTGACCAGTCCCGACAGAAGCGCGACAACGAGGCCTGCAACGATGCCGCCGAGACCCATGGCCGGCAGTGACAGGCCACCGGCAATGAGGAAGCCGATGGCCGCTCCTGGCAGGACGGCGTGGCTCATGGCGTCGCCGACGAGACTCATGCGGCGCAGCATCAACAGGACGCCGACCGGCCCGGAGCCTAGCCCGAGGGCGACGCAGGCAATCAGCGCGCGGCGCATGAAACCGTATTCGACAAAGGGATGGACAAGGGCTTCGTAGAGCATCACAGGGCTACCGGCTCCGGCTGTTCTATGGCGGCGTTTTCAGCCATGGCGCGCGCCTTCTGCAGGTTTCCAGTCGTCATGGTGCTTTCGGTCGGCCCCCAGCTTACGGCCTCGCGGGCCATCAGCAGCGTTTGCGGGAAATGGCTGCGGACCTGCTCGAAATCGTGAAGCACCGCGATGATGGTGCGACCGTCATCGTTCCACTGGTGGATGATCTGCAGCAGGTCACGCGTGGTAGCGGCATCGATGGCGGTGAACGGCTCGTCGAGCACGATCACCTTGGCATCCTGCAGCAGCAATCGCGCAAACAGGACGCGCTGGAACTGGCCGGCAGACAGCGAACCGATATGCTGCCGCTCGAAACCGCCAAGACCGACCGCTTCGAGCGCTGCCCGTCCACGCTCGGCAGTCTCACGCGAAATGCCGCGGAAAGCGCCGCTGTGGTTCCAGGCACCAAGCATGACGGTATCCGCGACGCTCAGGGGAAAATGCCGATCGATCTCGGCCGCCTGCGGCAGGTAACCGAAATCCTTCGGTCGCAGGGCATCGAGATGGATGGCGCCCGACTTGAGCTTGAGGTCGCCCATCAGGCCTTTCAGAAGCGTCGATTTCCCGGCCCCGTTCGGGCCCGCGATGGCGGTCAGGCTTCCCTCTTCGAAGGTCCCGGAGATATTCTTGACCGCCAGGTTCTTTGCATAGGCAATCGAAACGTTTTCAAGGCGGATACGCTGCATCGTCATGGGAGGCTTACCGCCCATCCTATGGCCAGCCAGAGCATGGCAAGCAAAATCGCCACGACTAGCAGCCGAACGACGGAAGAGCGGCCCATCAGCGACCGGCGAAAGGGATCTGAGTTTGGTGACATCGCGATATCCACTAGCATCGATGGTTTGTTATAACATATCATTTTTTCTGTCGACTATAATTTTGGCATCCGAACCGTTTAGCGTGAGCATGCCCGCAAGGTGCGCGTCAGCATTTCATTTCCAGCCGCGTTGCGACGAGCTGCGAGAAGTTAGTGCCCATTGGGTCGTTGAAAAACAGGCTGGTCAGGGTCGCCTGGTTCTGCGCGATGATCTCGTCCGGGTTTGGCCGTACGACCTTGCGGCTGCAGTGGGAAAAGCCGGCGCCCGATGTCGCCATGTCGTTGTCGTTGGCGAAATCGACTGCGGTATAAAGTGTCTGGTCGTAGATCCCGAAGATAGCCGTGCCCACCAGCTTGGTCTTGGTTACGGGCTTTAGAGAAAAGGTCAGTATCAGCGCGCCGTCCTTGTAGTCCGCCTGTATGGACTCCGGCTTGGCCATCGGGACTGCTTTGCCGTTAACGGTGACGTTGGTGTAGTATTTGTATTGCTCGAGCGAGTTTCGCACCGTCTTGCCGACGGCCAGCAACTCTGATTTGTCGAGCGTGTTGTTTTCGTTCTTGTCGAAGTCCAGAAGCACCGAAGACGAGAAGACATCGTCGAATTTCCAGACGTTGCGAAGCTCAGTCAGTGTTCCGTCCGCCGAGGCGACGGCCTCGAACCTGGCGTCGATAAAGATATGCGGATGGGCAAAGGCTTGGGCGGGTACGCATGCGGCAAATGCTGCCATCAAGATCGTCAAGCGGACCACGAGGTCTCTCCGGGCTGACAGGATAGCGAATGACCATCGCCGTCTTTTCAATGTTGCGATTTCGACGCGACCGTTGAGCGTTTCAACACTGCAATGGTGGCGACAAGGAGACGACATGGCCTCCCACGCGAAAAGCATTCTGTGCGACTAAGCAGGTCAGAGAGGGCATGTTCTGCGTCAAGCTCCTCCCAGCACGCGGGAAATTGCCCTTCCGCCGAATTTTCGTTTTCGCGCGCCGTCGGGATTTTCGAGTTCCGGCACGAAAATCTTGGCGACGGTTACCGGCATTTCCGGGCTGGATAGAGTAACGGCAACGGCTCTCCCTATCCCCGCCCGCCTCAGACCGTCGAGTGACCTGGAAAGCAAAACTGCCGGACCACCCGATACCGCTATAGCTTCGATTGGCCGCAAGGCAGGGTCGATCGCAAAGCACTCCAGCGTTTCAACCGGCAGGGGCTGGGTAAAGCAACCGGGATCGATATCGTCGCGGGCGCCGCTGATAAACGTCAAGCGCGATTGCGCGGCTTCGGTAATGGCCCTGATTGCAGCGCGGATCGGATCTGGGTGTGCGCCACTGCCATGGCTGACATCGCGGTAAAGCGGCTGGCGTCGCATCGTGATGTCTGCCGGGCCCAAAAGGGCCGAGTAGCAGGGAATTCCGATGTCGCTGGTGATATCGAACATGACGAGTTTCAGCCCGGCTTCGGTGATCTGCCTCTCAAGGCCGGCAATGACGGGGTCGCGGAAGGCGCTGGCGGCGATGCAGCGTCCATGGCGACGCTCGCGGCTTGTCACTTGCCATAAAACATAGGCATCGCGTTCGATCCTTTCCAGCAATCCATGCAGCATGGCTTCATCACCGGTGTTGCCGGAGGCAAGGCCGTCCGATGACTGCCAGAACCGGCCCGACTTGGTTCGGTCGAGCACTGCCGCTTCGTAAGGGACATAGGTTGGCTCTCCTGACAGAAGATCGACGCCGGCGATCCATTCTACCGGCTCATCCGGCGCAATGTCGGCTTGTCCGGTGGCAACAAGACCGTCGAGCCGATCAGCCAACGCGCCAGCAGCCGTGAGCGAATTCCAGCTTCCCACGGATTTCTTAACGTCCGGCATACCGGCGATGGCTCGCTCCAATGCTTCCATGGCAGCCGAGACCTTGGCATCAATATCCGTGATGCCCTTGCCCTGGTTGATGACAATCGAGCGGGCATTGGGTGAGACTGCATTCCAGACGGGAATGCCGATGTTGTCCAGGCCGGTCAGCCTGGAAAGCCGGGTGATGCCGTAGCGCAGCAGCAGCGGCGCAATTCTGCGCAGCGTTTCCTCAGGCGCGCAGCTGCGGTCGGAATAGAGCGATTGCAGGCTTTCGATGTCAAGTGAGCTCGATACCAAGGCAACTCCCGTCAGGTCAGCAGGGCTGCGCCCAGAGGCTGCATGGCAGACATTATCGAAAGTTGATGCTACCAGACACCGTCGTGCAATGCGCTGGCTTCCTCGCAAAGGAGAGGCCCGACGACCACAACTTTCCGCTGGCCGGCCGCAAAGACGGTGCGGCAAGGGAGATCAAGCGTTGGGTTTTCCGGATGGTTTCCGGTGATATCCTTCAGCTGACTTTCGCTGAGGCCATAGACGACACGGCCGACGCCGGCCCAATAGGCTGCACCGGAACACATGGCGCAGGGCTCGGCGGAGGTATACATCGTGCAGTCTGCCAGAAACTGGGGCCGGTAGGCCTGCGACGCCCGTGTCATCAGAACGCGCTCGGCATGGCCGGTCATGTCCTGCGTCGGATTAAAGGCGTTCTCCTGTTCCAACAGCACCGTGCCATCAGGCCCGGCGAGGATTGCCCCGAACGGATGGTTTCCATTGCTCCGGGCCCGGCTTGCAACCGCAAAGGCATGCCGCAGCAGGCGCTCGTCATTGGCTGCCCAGAAGGCTTGGTCTGTCATGCAATATTCCTTCACGAACGATGAAGATACTTTCGGTGATCGTCCGCTGGCTGACAAGAACCCATTTTCGATGCTATCGTGCGAATAAACGCAACGCTCCTGAAGGGGATATCCGCATGCAGCTTATCTCCCAGGCCGCGTTGCTGCTGGACGCCGTGGCGCGTGCAGGCTCTTTTAGACGGGCCGCCGAACGTCTCAACCTTTCTGCATCGGCGATCAACCGGCAGATCCTCCGGCTCGAGGAAGACATTGGACTTCCACTGTTCGAGCGGCTGCCGCGAGGAATCCGGCCAACGGCTGCAGGCGAGCGCTTGCTGGCCGACATCCGGCGATGGCGGCGGGAACAGGAGCGTGCGGAGGGACAATTGCGTGACCTCAAGGGCCAGCGTCGCGGCTCCATCACGATCGGGGCAATGGAGTGCTTCGGCAATACACTTCTTCCGGACGTGATCAAGAAGCTCCACAGCGTCAATCCGCTTATTGAAGTCAGCGTACTGATCGGCGGCACAGACGAACTGCTGCGCAAGCTCAATCTCAAGGAACTCGATTTCGCGCTGCTGTTCAATCCGCCGCACAGGATAGCGTCGGATGCCGTTCGGCTGCTAAATGCACGTCCCGGGCTGGTCATGGCGGCAAACCATCCGCTTGCGCTGTCTCAAAGCCTCCGATTGGCTGACTGCTTGCAGTATGGCTTTGTCTTGCCAGACCAGTCTCTTGGCATCCGCGAATTCATCGACAAGGCTTTCGTCGACCTTGGGGTCGAGTTTGCCGGCATGGTCAGCACCAACTCGATCGCCCTTATCAAGTCTATGGTCAAGCTGGGGCAAACCATGGCTGTGCTGAGCATTTTCGATGTCTACGGAGAGCTGGTGCGCGGAGAGCTGGCTTTCGCCACTATCGAGGACCGCAACATCGAAGACGAGATTCTCGCCATCTGTGCTCCGATCAATCGACCAACCTCGGCAGCGGCCCAGATGATGATCGATCTGGTCGACGAAAGCCTGCGTTCTATCCGCCAGCCCAGTCGGGCGGGCTCGCAGATCTGAGCGTTGCGTTTTTTCGCACGGTGCATGCGCAAATCAATTCTTGTTCAGCACGTATACCGGTGAAATTCTCTTGCTCGCAAGAGTATCCATCGCATCGGAAACACGCGTGCCGCTGAACTTCAGAACTTTGCCCAAGGCAGAGATCCACATTCATCTTGAAGGCTGTTTTGACACGGCGACGATTGTCAGTCTGGCCGCTGAAAACAACGTGCCTCTACCGCGTCCCGAGGCCGAACTGCTTAAGTTCGACGGCCTCTCCGACTTTCTAGACTTTCTCGATTTCATCTGTGGCCTTTGCCGTACGCAGGAGCAGCTGGCGAGGGCGGCCTACGCCTTTTGCGAGCGAATGCGGGATGCAGGCACCGGATATGCCGATGTCATTGTCAATCCGACCCACTGGAGTGCGTGGCAGGGAAACCTCGGTGGCATGATCCACGGGCTTGACGCGGGCTTTGCTGCTGCTGAAGCGGATGGCCTGCCGCCCGTCGGCCTCTGCATCAGCCTGCTGCGCCAGCAGAGTGCGGCGGAGGCTATCGAAGTGGTCGAGGAACTGGGCCGCTTGCGCCACCCACGGGTCGTAGCGCTTTCGGTCGATGGCAACGAGGCTGCGGCGGGCAGGACCGGCGAGAAATTTGCCGAAGCTTTCCGGCTCGCCGGCAGGATCGGCCTGAAGCGCACAGCGCATGCGGGTGAATCCAGCGGCCCTGATGGCGTCAGGGATGCCATTTTCCTGCTGGAAGCCGACCGTATCGACCACGGGGTTCGCGCTATCGAAGATGCGGAACTGATGACGATCCTCGTCGACCGCCAGATCGCGCTGGGCGTATGCCCCACGTCGAACTTGACACTGGGGCTCTATCCCAACCTTGGCGCCCACCCGCTGGAACGGCTGCGCAAGGCCGGCGTCCCCGTCTCTGTCAACACCGACGATCCCGCATTGCTGGCGACAGATCTTCCGGATGAGATAGCTGGCTGTGCGGCGGCCTACGGCTGGGACAAGGAAACCTGCCGGGCCGTGGCTGCAACCTCCATCAATGCTTCCTTCGCCAATACCGACATAAAGGCCCGCCTGCTGAAGGATCTCAGCGCATGGTAGCGCGCGGCGCGGTATTCGGCTTCCTGCTGGCATTTAGCTGCGGACAGGCGCAGGCGGCCGAACTCGATCTTGCCGCATGGGCAAGGGCGCTGCCGCAGCATTTTACATTGTCGGGCGTAAAGAACGAGCCGACCTATCTCGCCGCCATCGATATCGCCCGCGCAGGTAATATTTTCACCATCCGGGGTGGAGCGCCCGCGTGGATGGAGCGTTCTGTGGAGGTGGTCAGTGTCTCTGACGATGGGGTCGTAACTCATGCCATCTGCCCGGTCGGCATGGATTGCCGTCAAGTGAGCCGGCCAGCTGGCTTCCTCTCCGGCGCGGCACTGCTGTCGGCATCGAGACGCGGCCTGCTGCACGGCACCGCCATGCCAGAGGCCTACGGAGCATTTGAGGTCGTCTGCATTCCGGGCGAGCAACTGTCGATCAAGGATCCGATCCTCGATCCCTGCTTCGAAATCCGAAGCGGTGCGGCGATTGCCGAGAAACATCGCACCAGTCACCGTTTCGACGGTCCGTCTCTCGATCCAGTCTCTTTGCGCATCCAGATCACGTCCTCCGAGCCTGCAGCCTCACGATCCTCCCTCCTCCCAAAGGATAACGCTTCATGATTTCCCTTCGCACTCTCGGCCTCGCCGCAGCCCTGACTGTCTCCGGGCTTTTTGCCTCCACCGCCTTTGCTGATCCGCTGAAAGTCGTGTTGCTGGTTCCGGGCCATGCCAATGATGGCTCGTTCAACCAGGTGGCGCGCGAGGCGGCTGAGAAGCTGCAGAAGAGCGGCGACATCAAGTTCGAGTTGCGTGAAGCGATGGCCGATCCGAGCCAGTCCGAGCCGGTGATCCGTCAATACGCCGCGAAGGGCTACGACCTCATCATCGGCCACGGCATCGAGCTCTCCGAGCCGATCCTGAAGATAGCCAAGGATTACCCGAAGGTGCATTTTGCCGCCTCTGGAGGTCCCGATCTCGCCGATCGCCTTTTGCCGAATGCCGATGGCTGGACTTACGACTTCGGCCAGCAGGGTTATCTCGGAGGCTTCATTGCCGGCAAGATGGCCGGCGTCGAGACCGTCGGAACGGTCGGCGGACCGGAGCTCGCTTTCGTCAAGGCGTCGCATAACGGCTTCAAGCAGGGACTGAAGGAAGGTAATCCGGCTGCAAAGACGATCGAAACCTACACTGGCTCGTTCGACGATGCGCAGAAGGCCGCCGAGGTCACCCGCGGCATGATCGCCCAAGGCGCAAAGCTCGTCTGGACGTCCGGCGACGGGATCGGCAATGGCGTGGCTGCCGCCGCCGTGCAGGACGGGGCCGTGACCATCGGCGTCACCGGCGAAGCCGGCGGAAATGCCGCCAAGGTCAATGTCGCCAGCATCGTGCTCGATATGTACCCGACCTACAAGACCTATGTCGACGACATCAAGGCAGGCACTTTCGGAAAGAAATTCCTGGTTTCCGGCATCGCCAACAAGGGTCTGGTCATGACGAAGATCAATGCCGTCGGCGAAAAGCTGCCGGATGACCTCAACAAGCAGGTAGACGCGCTTGTTGCCGATCTTGCCTCCGGCAAGGTGAAGCTGCCGAACTTCTTCCAGTAGGAACGATGCGTTTGACCTCTGCCCCGATCATAGCCAACGCCGTCACCAAGCGCTTCGGCGCGCTGACGGCGCTCGACCAGGCCTCGATCACGCTCCGGCGTGGCGAGGTTTCGGCGATTGTTGGCGAAAACGGGGCAGGCAAATCTACCCTTGCCAAGATCATCGCGGGCATCCTTCCGGCAGACCAGGCAGCTATCATCAGCAATGGTGTGCCGGTTGCCACATGGTCGCGGCGGGAGGCGGTCGGTGCGGGCATTGCGTTCGTGCCGCAGAACCTGTCATTCCGACATTGACGATCGTTGAAAACCATCTGCTGGCCGAAAAGGGCTGGCGTCTGCAGCGAAAGTCGGCCGCTTACGCGCTTGGGCGTGCAGCCGAGGAAATGGGCGTCTCGCTCAATCTCACTGTCTCGGTCGAGTCATTGAGCCTTGCCGAGCGGCAGATGGGAGAGATCGTCTCTGCCGTTGCCGGCGGGGCAAAGATACTGTTGCTCGACGAGCCGACATCTTCTCTCGGTCCCGTGGAGGTCAGGCAACTCATTGCCACCATCCGTCGTCTCTGTTCAGGTGGAACGACGATTGGCCTGGTGACCCACCGGATCTCGGAGGTGATGGAAGGCGCCGACCATATCACCGTGCTGCGCGCCGGAAGGGTCGTTCTCGACGGCGTCACCGCAGGGCTGAATTCCGATGCGATCGCCCGACTGATGGTAGGCGATCGAGATCGTCGTCCTCCGGCACGTAGGCCTGTGACATCGGACTGGAAGCGCCTTGAAGTCTCGGGTCTCGGCGTCAGGGGAGAGAGCCAGCCTATCCTGACCGAGCTCTCTTTTTCAGTGCGCCAGGGTGAAGTCCTGGCGGTTGCCGGCGTCTCGGGGGCAATGCAGCCGGCATTGGCGCAATGCCTTGCCGGGTTGCGAAAACCCGATGCCGGGACAATCCGCCTCGATGGCACGGACACCACCGGCGATGCCGCGCGTGCTGCGGCATCTGGGCTTGCCTACATTCCGGAAGACCGTCTGGAAGGCGTTGCGCCCGATCTGGCGAATTCTGAAAATGCCAGTCTGTTCCGCCTCGGGCAGCCCGGCTTCCGCCGCTTTGCGATGCGCAACCGCGCTGCCGAGCGTGCGCTTGGTGAGGCCATTATTGCGGATTTCAACGTCCAGCCGCCCAATCCGGATCTCGCATCGGGAGGGCTGTCTGGCGGCAATCTGCAGAAATTGCTGGTTGGACGCGAACTCGAGTGCAAGCCGGGCATCATCATCGCCCACGGCCCGACGCAGGGGCTCGATCTTGCCGCCGCCGCGTCGATCCGGACGGCAATCGTCAAGGCCGCAGCCGAAGGTGCCGCTGTCGTCGTGATTTCGGCCGATCTCGATGAGCTTCTGGAAATGGGCCATCGCATGATCGTGCTTGCCAATGGCCGCGTCACCGCCGAATTCGATCTCGACACTCAGGTGGACATGACTGCGCTCGGGCAGGCGATGATCGATAATAAAACTCTGGAGACCGCCCTATGAGTGATGTGAAGATCGATTTTCCGGCGACCGGAGCTGGCCTTGCCCCGACTGTTGCCGAGCTGATGAGGATGCGCCTTGTCGCCGCCGGCAAGGAAAGGCCGGACATGATTATTCGGGGCGGCAAGGTGCTGGCGCTGCATATTGGCGAAGTCATGGAGCGCGACGTCGTCATTTCCGGCCGTCACATCGCCGCTGTGACGCCGGTCGGCTATTTCGACGCCGACGAGATCGTTGATGCATCAGGGTATTTCGTCGCGCCGACCTTTATCGATACGCATCTGCACATAGAGTATACCAAGTTGGTGCCGGGCGAGCTGGCCCGCCTGTCGGTGCCGCGTGGCACGACGCTGGTCCTGGCCGATGCCAATTGTATTGCCAATGTGCTGGGCGAGGAAGGCCTCGACTTCATGGGCGAGACCAGCACGCCGCTGCGGATCCTCCGCCAAGTCTCCCACAAGGTGCCGCAGGCGCCCGATCTCGAGCTTGGCGGCGCTCATCTGACGACGGAGCAGATCGCCGCCCGCGTCCAGCGTCCGGATGCGGCAACGCTCGGCGAATCCAATCCGTTCAATCTCGATGAGAGTTCCGCGCGGAAGGCCGTTGCAGCGATTACCGCCGGCAAGCGCATCACCGGCCATACGGCACTGCTGGAAAACGAGCCCCTGTGGAGCTATCTCGCCGGCGGCGTCAGCGACGACCACAACGCCCATATGACCAAGGATGTCGTCGAGCGCCTGCGCCTCGGCACCATGCTGACCGTCATGGCCGGCAGCATGAACGACAACGTTCCCCACGTCTTCGCCGATATCCCGGCCCTGAAGGACGGGCTCTTCCACATTTCGTTCTGCGCCGACGACAAGCTGGTCGAGGACCTCGATCGTGAGGGACATATCGACCATCACGTTCGCCAGGCGATTGCCTGCGGCGTCGAGCCGCTGAAGGCGTGGCGCATGGCCACCCTGTCTGCCGCTTCCTATTACCGCCTCGATCACCTGCTGGGGTCGATCACGCCCAGTCGCCTCGCCGATATCCAACTCGTCGCCGATCTCGCCGAAGCACGGCCTCATCTCGTGATCGTCGGCGGCAAGATCGTGGCTCGCGACGGTCAGCCGCTTTTCGAAAATACCGACCCGGTGCCGGCTTTCACGCGCAACACTGTCTACCTGCATCCGGATATCGATGCCCAATCCTTTGCGACGGAAGCAAAGGGCGACAAGGCCTGGGTGCAGGCCATGGAAATGTACGACGGCTACTTCAAGCGTGCCTTTCACGCGGAGCTTGATGTGATCGACGGCATCGTCCAGTGCGATGTCGAGCGGGATATCCTGAAAGTCGCCATTGTCGACCGCCACCACGCCACCGAGACGGTCGGCGTCGGTTTCGTCAAGGGGTTTGGCCTCAAGCGGGGCGCGATTGCCGCCACTACCAATTGCGAAAACCAGAATCTCGTGATTGTAGGCACCTCCGACGAGGAGATGGAGCTGGCGACACGCGCCATCGAGCGGATCGGCGGCGGCTACGTAACAGTTGCCGAGGGCCAGGTCCTGGCCAGCGTGCCGCTGGCGGTGGCCGGCTGCATGAGCGACCAGCCGTGGGAGAAGGTACGGGACCAGTCACTCGCCTGCGACGCGGCAACGCGCACCATCGGCTGCACGATGCAGGCCCCGTTCCTGATCATGTCGTTTATCGGTCTTGTCGGCGTTCCAGATCTGGGGCTGACCGAGCGCGGCCTGGTCGAAACCAAAACGCAGACGTTCACAGATCTGGTCCTGGGTCTCGAGGGCGGCATGGTATGCTGCCGTTGCCCAAGCCATGCTCACGAGGTTCACAGGATGATGGATGCCGTCGGCTTCCAGGCTGTGGAGGTCTGAGGCGCCGTATGCAAAAAGCACCCACAAATCTCCCGCCGCTGCTCGGCGCCGCCTTTCCGCCAAACGGCATCGCGGCGGAATACATCTCCGACCTTCTTACCCTGCAGACGGTGCTGGACGACGAGATCGCACCCTTGGCTGCCGAAACCGACCGGGTAGGTCGGTACCCGACAAAATCCATCGCAGCCTTGAAACGTTCGGGATTTTTGAAATCCGTCGTCCCCGTCGCTTTCGGGGGACGCGCCATGCCCCATCGCGTCTCCATGGAGGCGCAGTTGCGTATCGCCATCGCCGATTCCGCAGTCGCCCAAATCTACAAGGTGCATGACGAGATCGTCCGCGAAATCCTGACCTATTGCCCGGCGGATCTGAAGCCACGCCTGTCACGCGCCATCGTCGAGGATAACGCCATCATCGGGCTTGCCGTGGCGGAGGCCGGCCGCAAGGTCGACGACCCCATGACAACGACGGCAACGCCAGCGACCGACGGCGGATTTATCGTTCACGGACGCAAGATATACACGACTGGCGCGGCTGGAGCCGACTACATCGCAACCTGGGCCTACAATGCGGCAGCTCCGGGCGTTGCCGCCAATCCTCTGGCCGGCATGCAGCTCAACCTGATCCCGCCAACGGCTCCGGGCATTACCATCCACCGCGATTGGGATGCCCTCGGCCAGCGCGGCACCGATTCGGGCACGATCACCTTCGACAACGTCAAGACTGACCCTCTTTGGAACGCTACCATTCCCGGCCTGTTTTCGCCTCCCCACGCATCGCTTCGCTATCAGGTCGGCTTTGCAGCCATCATGATCGGAGTTGGGATTGCCGCCTTGCGCGAGGCGGCGGGCTTTGTGGCCTCAAGCAGTCGCCCGTGGCCATCGGCCGGCGTCGACAATGCTGCCGACGATCCGCACACGCGCAAGATCATGGGCGAATTGACTGCAGGCCTCTCTGCAGCCTACGCACTTATGCTGATGGCGGCCGATCTGCTAGATGCCTTCGAGCGCGGGGAGGTCAGCCGGACGGAACTTGCCATCCCGGTCTATGCGGCAAAGGCCGCCGCCAACAAGGCGGCACTCGAGGCAACATCAGAAATCTTCACGCTGATGGGGACGCGTGCCGCAGGCCGCAAAAATGGTTTCGATCGCCATTGGCGCAATGCCCGCATCCTGTCCCTGCACGACCCGGTATCCTGGAAATATGCCGAGATCGGGCGCCACGTGCTGACCGGATGGGAACCCGATCCGGGCCTTTACCAATGATCTCGCAACTGCTGAAACCGACAACGCTTCAAAAGAGGGCGATCCTTGCTATCGTGCTGGTCGCGGTTGCCCTGGCGCTGTTGATTGCGCTCGCCGGTGCCAATCCGCTCGATGCGATCGCGGCCCTCTTCAGTGGGGCTTTCGGCGAACCCTATGTCCTTGCCGAAACGCTGGTGACGGCGACGCCGCTTGCCATCGTCGCCCTCGGCGTCATGCCGGCGCTCCGATCCGGCTTGTTCACCATCGGCTCGCAGGGCCAACTGGTGGCAGGCGCGGCACTCTCCACGGCGGTCATCCAAGCCAATGCCGGTGCAAGTGCGCCCGTGCTTTTGATCCTGGGCTGCCTGTCCGGCATGGCTGGAGGTTTGCTTTTTGCCCTGTTGCCCGCTCTCTTGCGCGCCTACATGCACGTCAACGAAATCCTGTCGACACTGCTGTTGAATTACATTGCAGGCTATGGGCTTGTCTGGGTGCTGAAAGGGCCGTTGCGTTCATCGATGCAGACCGCGACACCGCGCAGCGATGCGTTGCCGGACAATGCGCTGATCGGGACTCTTGTCGATGGCACGCGGCTGCACCTCGGCGTTTTGGCCGTTCTGGTTCTGGCGGTCGCCCTGTGGTTCTGGACCCGAACGCGTTCCGGCCTTGTCTATTCCCTCTTCGCCAGCCGACCACACCTCGCCGCGCGCCTCGGCCTATCGCCGGCAAGGGCCGTGGTCAGGCCGATGCTGTTTTCGGGCGCTGCCGCCGGGCTTGCCGGCTGGATCCAGGTGGCGGGCGTCGCCCACACACTGTATCCAAGCGTCGATGGCGGGCTCGGATTTTCCGGTATTCTCGTGGCCGTCCTTGGTGGCCTCAATCCACTCGGCATCGTCGTTGCGGCAATCCTCTTCGGCGCTTTATCGACGGGCGCGCAGGGCATGCAGATTGGCACGTCGGTGCCGGCGGCGATTGCCATCGTCGCCCAAGGTTTTGTCCTGCTGGCCGTGACCCTCGCAGTTGGTAAAAATGTCCGTACAGCGAGCGCAGCGCCACCCATGGAAAAGAAACCGGCGTCCGAAGCCGCAGGAGCCAATCCATGAGCTGGTCCGATCTGGTCTTCTGGCAAATCGTCCTTGGCGGCACCCTTCGGCTGGCGACGCCGATCTTCCTCGCGGCGCTCGGCGAGATGATTACTGAACGAAGCGGCACGATCAATCTTGGCATCGATGGCATCATGACTGCCGGCGCCTTCAGCGCGGTGGTCTGCGCCAGTATCGCCGGCTGGCAGGGCGGGCTGCTGGGAGCCGTTATTACGGGCACCCTCTACGGGTCGGTGATCGCCTTGTCCGTGGTCAAAGGTGGGGCCAACCAGATCATCACCGGGATCGCGATTTCGCTGATAGGCTCCGGGCTCACTTCATTTCTGTTCCAGCTTTGGCAGCCTTCAGGCCAGAGCATGATGTTCGTGCCGCTGGCGCCCAATATCACCATACCTTTCCTCAGCGACCTGCCCTTTATCGGCCCCATCCTGTTCAAGCAGAACCTCATAACCTACGCTGCACTGGTCCTTCTCATAGCTGCCATATGGCTGATGAATTTCACGCGCGTCGGCCTCGTCCTGCGAGCTGTCGGCGACGGGGCGGCTGCTTCCGCTGTTCGCGGCATCGATACCGATCGCGTGCGAATGGTTGCCATCATCGTCGGTGCCGCCCTCATGGGGCTCGGTGGCGCAGCGATCACCATCGGCTTTCTCGGCTCTTTCAACGATGGCCTCACCAACGGCCGAGGCTATGTCGCCCTGGCAGTCGTGATCATCGGCCGCTGGTCGCCAGTTGGCGCCGTTCTCGGTGCATTCCTGTTTGCCTTCTTCGATAGCCTTGGCCTCAGGGCCCAGAGCGGTATGGGTTTCCTGCCGAACGAGGTCTTTTCGATCCTGCCATACGCGATGACGCTTCTGGTGCTGATTTTCACGGCCCGCTCGAAGATTGCCCCGCGCGAACTCGGTAGATAATTGGCAGCCTCTGGTGCCGGTCAGAAAACCCAGGTGCTACCTCGCCGGGAGAGTCGTGGCTTTCGCACATCGGGCGTCGATCAAAAATGTGTTAGATCGGCTTGGCGTGAGGGTGCGGCCTTTGAAAATGGGATTTCTTCGGTATAGGAATTGATCGCAAGCGATGCAGGACCGAGGACGATGAAAAGATGACATTTGCGCCCGAGACTGCCGCGACAGAGATGGACCGAAAAGCCCATGGCTTGATCTATACGACGATCTCCAGCCTGCTGTGGCCGTCCTTTTTCATCGGCGGTCTGATCGGCTCCTATTTCGCCTTCAAGACCTCGGTTCCGCTGTTATGGTTCAACGTCGTTTATCTGACGGTCGTTATTCTCATCAGTCTTTCCGAACGCTTGATGCCCTACGAGCAGACCTGGCTGCGTCGGGACGGCGAGACTTTCAACGATTTCGCCCATACGCTGCTCAACAAGGGTGGCGTCCAGATCGTTGCAGCCATCGGCACCTCCTTTCCAATGGCCGTCGCCACCGTCGCCCAGCCTTTGTTCAGTCCGCCGACGTTTCTCTGGCCCCATAATGCACCATTGTTTCTGCAGGTTATTCTCGGGCTGATCGTCGCCGAATTCGGCCTCTACATCGCCCACCGGGTTGCCCACGAAAACCTGTCGCTCTGGCGTTTCCACGCGCTGCACCACAGCGTCGAGCGCCTCTGGGTCATCAACACCGGCCGTTTTCACTTCATCGATTCACTGCTGAAAATCGCGCTCAGCCAGATCCCGCTCTACCTGCTCGGCGCGCCGCTGCCTGTCTTCCTGTGGATCGGTGCGGTCACCGCCTTTGTCGGGCTGCTGACCCATTGCAACATCGATGTCAGAACCGGTCCGCTCGACTGGATACTCAGCACGCCGCGCCTTCACCGCTGGCACCATTCCAGGCTGCTCGCCGAAGGCAACACGAATTACGGCGAAAACCTTGTTCTCTGGGACCAGATCTTCGGCACCTACTATAATCCGCCCCGCCCGTCGTCCGTTGATATCGGCATCAGTGGCAAGGTCGCCAAGGGATTTCGTGCCCAACTCGCCCAGCCCTTTTCCGCCAAGGGACGCCGGCAGATCATCGGCAAGGCGCCGAAGCCCACCGACGTGGTTCCGCCCGTTCTGCAAAGCGACTTTGCCCGGCTGGCAAGAAGGCTGCGACTGATCGGCCGCAAATGAATGGCTGACCCGCAAGATGCGGGTGACGCATTTCTGAATTGTTTTAGATCTGATGCCCTCTAAATAGGCATATTGGGGTCCAGATTACAGCGGCTCTACATTTTATGCATATCAGCCCCGCATATGGCAGTCTTTCCCTTGGCCTAGGGTGGACGCTACTGTCGGCCTTAATCTTGATAGAAGTCCGGGGCGCGAACTTATGGCTTATACGATGACGGCCGGCGGCCAGCGCTTTCGGTTCGACGGTCTGAAGGATGTCCTGGCCGTGGCCTCGCCTGCTCGATCTGGTGATGCTCTTGCGGGGATCGCGGCTCAGTCGGATGTCCAGCGCTTCGCTGCCAAGATGTGCCTCGCCGACCTGCCGCTCCCCATCTTCCTGAACGAGGCCGTCATTCCTTATGAGAATGACGAGATCACGCGGCTGATTATCGACAGCCATGATGCCGATGCCTTTCGACCGATCGCCAGCCTAACGGTGGGCGATTTCAGAAACTGGCTCCTGTCCGAACAGGCGACACCGGCAGCCTTGAAGGCCATCGCGCCTGCCGTGACACCGGAGATGGCAGCGGCAGTCTCGAAGCTGATGCGCAATCAGGATCTGATTCTCGCCGCCAAGAAATGCAACACGCCGACGGCCTTCCGCAATACGCTGGGACTTCCCGGCAGGATGGCAGTGCGCCTGCAGCCCAATCACCCGACAGATGACCTCAAAGGCATCCTCGCCTCGACCATCGACGGGCTCCTCTACGGCTGTGGCGATGCCGTGATCGGTATCAATCCCGCCAGCGACAATCCCGCAGTCCTCTCCGGCATCCTGCGGATGCTCGACGAGTTGATCGAGCGCTTCTCGATCCCGACGCAGACCTGCGTCCTGACGCATGTGACCTCTTCGATAGAGATGATCAATGCCGGCGCGCCGGTCGACCTGATCTTCCAGTCGGTGGCCGGTAGCCAGAAGGCCAACAGCTCGTTCGGCATAGATCTTAAAGTGCTGCAGGAGGGACTGGACGCCGGGCGATCCCTGAACCGAGGCACTGTCGGCAACAATTGCATGTACTTTGAGACCGGCCAGGGGTCGGCTTTGTCTGCGGATGCCCATTTCGGCGTCGACCAGCAGACGATGGAGGCCCGCGCCTATGCCGTCTGCCGGCAGTTCGAGCCACTTCTGGTCAACACGGTGGTCGGTTTTATCGGCCCGGAATATCTCTACAACGGAAAGCAGATCATTCGCGCGGGGCTGGAAGATCATTTCTGCGGCAAGTTGATGGGCCTGCCGATCGGTGCCGACATCTGCTACACCAACCACGCAGATGCCGACCAGGACGACATGGACACGCTGCTGACCCTGCTGGCGACGGCCGGCGTAAATTTCGTCATCGGTGTTCCCGGTGCCGACGATATCATGTTGAACTATCAGTCGACGTCGTTTCACGATCAGCTTTATGTACGCGAACTTCTGGGCCTCAAACGGGCTCCTGAATTCGAGTCATGGCTGCAAAGCAGCGGTATCAGCGATGCCGATGGCCGGCTTCTGTCGCAAAGCGCTTCGAACAACGCGTTGATGTCGCTTGCCGAAGATACGATGATGGGAGCGGCAGCATGAGCAATGGTGACATCCCGGCCGGACGTCGCGCCTCGCTTGCCAACATCGATGGTTGGGCCGGGCTGAAGAGCCACACCACCGCCCGCATAGCGCTCGGCCGCGCCGGCGCGTCGTTGCCGACATCGGAAGTTCTGAATTTCGGTCTGGCCCATGCACAGGCAAAGGACGCGGTGCATCTGGCATTCGACGCCGATGCCGTAGCGGCCATTGTCAAGTCGATGGGGCTCGAGCCGTTGCTCGTGGAAAGTGCTGCGCCCAGCCGCGAAAGTTATCTGCGGCGGCCGCACCTCGGACGGCGGCTTGCAGACGAGAGTCGGGCCATCCTTTTCGCCGATCGGCAAGAAGGCGCGGATATCGGCATCGTCATCGGCGATGGTTTGTCAGCCACTGCCATCCACCGCAATGTCGAACCTTTGCTGAGGGCATTGTCGCCGATATTGCGCGTCAAACAGCTGACGGTCTCGCCGGTTGCCATCGCGCGCAATGCCCGCGTTGCTCTTGGCGACGAGGTCGGGGTGGCGCTCGGTGTCCGCTGCGTGCTGATGCTGATCGGCGAGCGGCCTGGCTTGTCGTCTCCCGACAGCATCGGCGCCTATCTGACCTTCGATCCGCGCGTCGGAAAGAGCGATGCCGACCGCAACTGCGTCTCTAACATCCGGCCCGGCGGTCTGTCTTTCGGGGAAGCGGCCCACAAGCTGGTCTGGTTGATCGAGGAAGCTTTCCGCATGCAGGCGACAGGGGTACAATTGAAAGACAACAGTCCGACATTTGTTCTGCTGGGATAGGCCGCGTACCCCTACGGAGTGTGTGAACGACGCTGGGCTTCCATCAATTGTGAGCTGGCTCCGTGATGGCGCGGAAAGGGAATTTGCGGCCGCAATGGCAGCGGATGATCGAGCTTTCCTGAAATTTCGAGGCACGTTGCTCGTAGAAGCCACGCGGCATCACATCGATCGCAAAACCAGGGGTTTTCCGGTTGCGGTCGTCGTCCTCGGATGCTTCGGCAAAACCGGAATGTCCGCATTGAGGACAGATGAGCTTTTTTGAAAAGCGGTCGCGCGCGGCCATGTCAGTCTCCGATGTCGCCCCCGGCAGCTCGCACCTCACCGGGTATCGACAATGCCATCAATCGAAGGGATGGCGGACAAGGTGGGATTCGAACCCACGGTACGCTTTCACGCACACACGCGTTCCAGGCGTGCGCCTTAAACCACTCGGCCACCTGTCCATCTGCACTTCGCATCCGGTAAAGGAGCAATCGTGGGAACGGCGCGATATATACCGAGGAACGCGCGGGGATCAACCCCATAAGCAAGAGTATTTTCGACTTCTCTGCACAAACCGTCCTCCAATGCATATTGCGCAGATAGCGGCTCTGACATATCCATGGCAGGGGGTGGCCAAGTCGGAGGCAGTAGGCCATTGACCGCTGGATCCGGGCCATTGGAGGAATCGAATGCTTTTTCTGTTGCGCTTGGGAAGCCTCGTCTGCCTGGTCATGGCAACGATCGCAGGAACGATCGATTCCATCCGCTCGGTCGCCTCCTCGTCCCTAGTCATCACATCCTTCGCCGATCTCTGGAAGAGCTTCAGCCCTTCCACCTTCGAGCAGCTGCAATCGGCAATGCCGGCCGGGGACGGCGGTGGAAAATTCTATCTGCCAGCCGTAGAGTGGTCTTTGTCGCAGCCGGCCTTTGCCGTGCTCCTCGCGGCATCGTTGCTGCTGTGGATGGTGGGCTACAGGCGGGTCCCGGCCACGGGCCGGTATTTGGCTTAAGCCGTCCAGAGTAAGCCCGATAAGGCCAAAATCCTCGTTTCATGGATGGTATATCGAAGGCTATGGTCCAGCGCGTTTGGCGTGGAATAGCATCCCAATGACTAGAAAAGCCGCATATTAGCGTCCTCTGCGGTCAAAAATCAGCCAGCCAAGCTGCCTTTTCGGCAGTTCTCACAAATCTTTACCAACTGAAAAATTTCTGATGAATTTTAGATGTCAGCATGCAAGGATGCGCCCAAGCCAGGCCTCGGGGGAGGTCGGCGGTTCCGCAGACATGTCCCGGAAAACGGGCTTGCGGGAGGACCCCATCATAGCAACAACAGGGCTGCGCTAATGAAAAAATCTGTTTTGACCCTTTTTGCCTTGGCCGCGATGTCGGCGTCGGCTCTCGCTGCGGATATCAAGCCGGCAATCGTTTATGGCACAGGCGGCAAGTTCGATAAATCCTTCAATGAAGCGGCCTACAATGGCGCCGAGAAGTTCAAGAAGGAAACCGGCATCGCTTACCGTGACTTCGAGCCAAGCGGCGATACGCAGGGTGAACAGGCATTGCGCAACTTTGCCAGCAAGGGCTTCAATCCGGTTATCGCAGTTTCCTTTGCCTGGTCATCGGCACTGCAGAAGGTCGGCGCAGAATTTCCAAAGACCCAGTTCGTCCTGATCGACGACCAGGTCGACCTGCCGAACGTCCGTTCAGTTATGTACAAGGAAAATGAAGGCTCGTACCTTGCCGGCGTCATGGCTGCCATGTCTTCGAAGACAGGCAAGATCGGCTTCATCGGCGGCATGGATATTCCGCTGATTCGCAAGTTCGAATGTGGCTACGAGCAGGGCGCGCGTGCGACCAATCCGAAGATCGAAGTGTTGCAGAACATGACCGGCACGACAGGCGCAGCCTGGAACGATCCGGTGCGCGGCGGCGAACTGACCAAGAACCAGATCGATCAGGGTGCGGACGTGGTCTACGCGGCTGCCGGTGCCACCGGTCTCGGCGTCCTGCAGACGGCTGCCGACAACAAGAAGCTTTCGATCGGCGTCGACTCGAACCAGAACTACCTGCATCCCGGTTCGGTTCTGACATCGGTCGTTAAGCGCGTCGATCTTGCAGTCTACGACGCCTTCATGGACTCCAAGAACGGCAAGTTCACGCCCGGTGCCCAGCATCTTGGCCTGAAGGAAGACGGCGTCGCCGTTGCCATGGATGACAACAACAAGCCGCTGGTAACCGCTGAAATGCTGGCTGCCGTCGACAAGGCCAAGGCCGATGTCGTATCCGGCAAGGTCACCGTTCACGACTACACGGCCGACAACACCTGCCCGAAATGAGTTGACGGAAGGGCGTATGGCGAGCCGCCATACGCCCTTTTCATATCCGGACGTGCCGTTTCTGGAGCAGTATAGTGAGCCAACCGCCTGCCATCGAGCTTGTGGGTATCGACAAGAAGTTCGGTGCCGTACACGCCAATAAAAACATAGACCTGACCGTCGCCAAGGGCACCATCCACGGGATCATCGGCGAAAACGGGGCAGGGAAATCGACGCTCATGTCGATCCTATACGGATTCTATCAAGCCGATAGCGGCGAGATCCGTGTCAACGGCAAATCGGTCACCATCCGCGACAGCCAAGCCGCCATCGATGTCGGCATCGGAATGGTGCATCAGCATTTCATGCTGGTCGAAAATTTTACGGTCCTCGAGAACGTCATGCTCGGCGCCGAGGGCGGCGCCTTGCTTGCCAAGGGCGTGGCAGCGTCGCGCGCCGAATTGAAGCGGCTGGAGACGGACTATGGCCTTGATGTCGATCCGGATGCGCTGATCGAGGAGCTCCCCGTCGGGCTGCAGCAGCGCGTCGAGATCCTCAAGGCCATGTATCGCGGTGCCGAGATCCTCATTCTCGACGAGCCGACCGGTGTTCTGACGCCGGCAGAGGCTGACCACCTGTTTAGAATTCTCCGCGTCCTGCGCGACCAGGGTAAGACGGTGCTTCTGATCACCCATAAGCTGCGAGAGATCATGGCGATCACTGATACGGTGTCGGTCATGCGTCGCGGCGAGATGGTTGCGACGCGCACGACTGCCGACACCACCGTCGAGGAGCTGGCTGAACTGATGGTCGGCCGCCGCGTCCTCCTGCGGGTAGAGAAAGGCGCCGCCAATCCGGGCGAGATCGTCATGTCGGTGCGCAATCTCACGGTCAAGGACGGTCGTGGCGTTACCATGGTCGACAATGTTTCATTCGATGTCCGTGCCGGTGAGATCGTCGGTATCGCTGGTGTGGCCGGCAACGGCCAGTCGGAGTTGCTGGAGGCGCTGGCGGGGATACGCAAGCCGACTTCGGGCGAAATCCTGCTGCATGGCAAGACCATCGACAAGGTCGACCCGGCCCATCTTAGGGCATTGGGACTGGCGCATATTCCGGAAGACCGCCATCACATGGGCCTGGTGCTGCCGTTCGAGGAGTACCAGAATTCCATCCTGGGGTATCATCGGGACCCGGCCTACAGCACCGGTCCATTCATGAACCTCGAGGCGATCCGCAAGGACGCGGCGCTGAAGATTGAGAAATACGACATCCGACCGCCAAATCCCCGGCTGCGCACCGCCAATTTCTCCGGCGGCAACCAGCAGAAGATCGTGGTTGCTCGCGAGATCGAGCGTGATCCGAAGATGCTCCTGATCGGCCAACCGACACGTGGCGTCGATATCGGCGCCATCGAGTTCATCCATCGCCGCATCATCGAGATGCGCGATGCGGGCAAGGGCGTCTTGCTGGTCTCGGTAGAACTGGATGAAGTCCGCGCACTGTCGGATCGTATCCTGGTGATGTTCGCCGGCCATGTGGTCGGCGAGAAGACGGCTGATGCCGGTGAACAGACCCTCGGCCTGATGATGGCCGGTATTGCCGCGTGAGGCCTGAATGAGTACTGCATCCGTCCGCCTCCCCAGTTGGATCACCTACGGGTTGATTCCAGTCATGAACCTGTTGCTCGCCTTCCTGATTTCCGGGATTGTGGTTTGGATCATCGGCGAAGACCCTGTACAAGCCCTTGTGCTGCTGCTCCAGGGCGCGCTTGGAAACGGCGAGGGCATCGGTTTCACGCTTTTCTATGCGACCAGCTTCATTTTCACAGGGCTGTCCGTCGCCGTCGCTGTCCACACCGGCTTGTTCAATATCGGCTCCGAGGGTCAGGCCTATTTCGGCGGCCTTGGCTGTGCGCTGGTGGCACTGGCGCTCGACCGCTATGTGCCGTGGTACGTAACCATGCCGTTCGCGGTGGTGGGTGCTGCAATTTTCGGCGCAGCCTGGGCCCTCATTCCTGCCTGGCTGCAGGCCAAGCGTGGCAGCCACATCGTCATCACGACCATCATGTTCAACTACATCTGTTCGGCGCTTATGGTCTATCTGCTCGCGCATATTCTTATCGTGCCCGGAAAGATGGCGCCGGAAACGCGCACCTTCCTCGAAGGGGGACAGTTACCGAAGCTCGGATGGCTGATCGAGATGTTCGGCTCGACCATCGGCGCGGCACCCTTCAACGTCTCCTTCCTGATCGCACTGGTGATGTGCTTTCTCGTCTGGCTGCTGATCTGGCGCACAAAGCTTGGCTACGAGATGCGGACCCTCGGCATCAGCCCGTCGGCTGCCATCTACGCCGGCATTCCCTATGCCCGTACGGTCATCATCGCCATGCTAATCTCGGGCGGTCTCGCCGGCATGATGGCGCTAAACCCAGTGATGGGAGCTTCCGCCCGCCTGCAGGTCGAGTTCGTCGGTGGCGCCGGCTTCGTCGGTATTGCCGTGTCGCTGATGGGGCGCAATCATCCCGTCGGCATTATCCTCGCAGCCCTGCTGTTCGGCATCCTCTACCAGGGTGGAGATGCGCTTTCTTTCGACATGCCGAACATCACACGCGAAATGATCCTGGTCATCCAGGGTCTCGTCATCCTGTTTGCCGGTGCGCTGGAATACATGTTCCGCCCGGCGCTGGTGCGCATCTATCAAAAAATCGCCAGGACGGGAGGATAGCATCATGGATTATTACGACGTCCTCATCAGCATCATCGGGTCCACTGTCCGTCTCTCGGTTCCCCTGATCTTCACGGCACTGGCAGGTCTTTTCTCCGAACGGGCCGGCGTGTTCGATATCGGGCTTGAGGGAAAGATGCTGGCCTCTGCCTTTGCGGCCGCTTGCATTGCCTATCTTACCGGCTCGGCCTGGGCCGGCCTGGCCGGCGGCATCACCGCCTCGGTCGCGCTTAGTCTCGTGCACGGCTTTGCCTCGATCACCAACCGGGGCAATCAGATCGTGTCGGGCGTCGCCCTCAACTTCTTTGTCGCAGGTATTACCATCGTTCTCGGCCAGGCGTGGTTCGGCCAGGGCGGGCGTACGCCGCAGGTTTCCGGCGATGGCCGTTTCTCGCCGATCATCCTGCCCGGTGCCGATCAGATCCGCAGCGTCCCGGTGATAGGCCCGCTCTATGCTGACGTCCTGTCCGGCAATAACAGCCTGACCTACCTCGCCTTCGTGGCCGTGCCGGTCTCGTGGTGGATCCTCTATCGCACCCGGTTCGGATTGCGGCTGCGCGCCGTCGGTGAAAATCCCGGTGCCGTCGATACGGCCGGCATTTCGGTGAGTTGGCTGCGCTACCGTGCTGTCATCTGCGCCGGCATTCTCTGCGGCTTTTCCGGCACCTATCTGTCGATTGCCCAGTCCGCAGCCTTCATCAAGGACATGTCGGCCGGCAAGGGTTACATCGCTCTGGCCGCATTGATCTTCGCCAAGTGGAAGCCTGTGCCTGTCATGTTTGCCTGCCTGCTGTTCGGCTTCCTCGATGCTTTCGCCAACTTCATGCAGGGCAAGTCCGTGCCGCTGATCGGCCAGGTGCCGGTACAGATTTTCCAGGCCTTGCCCTACATCCTCACCTGCATCCTGCTTGCAGGCTTCATTGGCGTCGCCCGCCCGCCGAAGGCCGGTGGCGTGCCCTATACCAAGGAGCGATAGAATGTCGCACGATCTGTTTGAAGCCGCCCGCGCGGCCATGACCCACGCTCATGTGCCCTATTCGAAGTTCCCGGTCGGCGCCGCCATCCGTGCCGATGACGGAAAGGTCTATGCCGGCGCCAACATCGAGAACATCTCCTTTCCTCAAGGCTGGTGCGCCGAGCCGACTGCGATCAGCATGATGATCATGGGCGGAGGCAGAAAGATCGTCGAGATGGCGGTGATTGCCGAGAAACTTGCGCTCTGCCCGCCCTGTGGCGGTTGCCGCCAGAAGATCGCCGAGTTTGCCGGCAAGGGGACGAAAATCTACCTCTGCGACGAGGCCGGCGTCCAGAAGACCATGACGATGGAGGAGCTCCTACCCTTCAGCTTCGAGACCGATATCCTCGGATGACCGGCGCCCTTATCAGTCTCTTGCGCGACCGGCTGGGTGGCCAGACACCGCGTACCGGTATCATCCTTGGTTCCGGCCTCGGAGCCCTCGTGGAGGAGCTGGATGATGTCGTGCGGATTGCTTATGGCGATCTGCCGGGCTTCCCGGTCAGCGGTGTCTCCGGCCACGCCGGCGAAGTCGTCGTGGGCTCGCTGGGCGGCAAGCCTGTGATCATGCTCTCCGGTCGTGTCCACTACTATGAAAAGGGCGACGCAAACGCCATGCGCGTGCCCATCGAGGTCCTTGCCGGTCTCGGCATCGAGGAGTTGATCCTGACAAATTCCGCCGGCTCGTTGCGGCAGGAGCTTCCGCCGGGCGCGGTTATGCAGATCACCGACCACATCAATTATTCCGGCATGAACCCGCTTATCGGTGTCGACAGCGACAAGCGATTCGTCGGCATGACCAGCGCTTATGACGCAGAACTGGCGTTGCGCATGCACAGCGCGGCCAAAAAATGCGGCATCCCGTTGGGGCAGGGCGTCTACATGTGGTTCTCCGGACCAAGCTTCGAAACACCTGCAGAGATCCGCATGGCACGGGTTTTGGGCGCCGACGCAGTCGGAATGTCGACAGTGCCGGAAGTCATTCTGGCGCGTTTCTTTGGTCTGCGGGTTGCGGCGGCATCCGTCATAACCAATTATGGGGCCGGCATGACCGGGGGTGAACTCAGTCATGAAGAGACGAAGGATATGGCGCCGATCGGCGGCGCCCGTCTCGCGGCGATCCTGAAGCAGATGATCGCCGGCGGAGGAGATGAGATATGACGGACCACACGCATCGGGAAACGGCCGCTTTCGCACTTTCCCTGCTCGATCTGACCAACCTGAAAGACGATTGCACCGACACGCAGATCGTCACGCTTTGCGCGCGCGCCCAGACGCCTTTTGGCCACAGCGCGGCAATCTGCATCTGGCCCCGCTTCGTTACCCGCGCCCGCAGTATTCTTGGCACAAACCATGCGGTGAAAATTGCCACCGTCGTCAATTTTCCGGCAGGCGACATGGAGGTTGCCGACGTAGCAGCCGAAACGCGGGAGGCAATCGCCGATGGCGCAGACGAGATCGACCTCGTCATTCCCTATCGCAAGCTGATTGCTGGTGACGAGCCGGCGGTGACCGAAATGGTCGCGGCAATCCGTGCCGAATGTGCGAGCCCCATTCTCCTCAAGGTTATCCTCGAAACTGGCGAACTGAAGGACACGGGCCTGATCCGGCGCGCCGGCGAACTGGCGATTGCTGCCGGCGCCGACTTCATCAAGACATCGACCGGCAAGGTCGCCGTCAATGCGACGCTGGAAACGGCGGATGTCATGCTGCGGACCATCCGCGACAGTGGCCGGAAGGTCGGGTTCAAGCCCGCCGGGGGTATCGGTTCGGTTGCCGAGGCTGCCCTTTACCTCCGGCTTGCCGAGACGATCATGGCGCCAGACTGGGCCATGCCGTCGACGTTCCGCTTCGGTGCATCCGGTTTGCTGGACGATATCCTGTCAGTCCTTAGCGGCGGTCCGCCGATCACGCTCGCCGCCGGCTATTAACAGATGATGCCGCAGGAGTTCATCCGGCGGAAACGTGACGGCGAAGCCCTGCGCGCCGCCGATATCGACAGCTTTATCGGTGCACTTGCCCGCGGCGAACTGTCGGAAGGCCAGATCGGTGCTTTCGCGATGGCCGTATGGTTCAAAGGCATGTCGCGAGACGAGACGGTGGCGCTGACGCTGGCGATGGCCCACTCAGGCGATAGCCTGAGCTGGAAGGGCCTCGATAAGCCGGTAGCCGACAAACATTCGACCGGCGGCATCGGTGACAACGTCTCGCTGGTGCTGGCGCCGGTTGCCGCTGCCTGCGGCCTTGCCGTTCCGATGATTTCCGGTCGTGGCCTCGGCCATACCGGCGGCACGCTGGACAAGCTGGAATCGATCCCCGGATACGACATTACGCCGGATGCGGCACGTTTTCGCAAGGTGGTCGAGGAGGCAGGCTGCGCGATCATCGGCCAGACCGCTTCGCTCGCTCCCGCTGACCGACGCCTCTATGCAATCAGGGATGTGACTGCCACAGTCGATTCGGTACCGCTCATCACGGCCTCCATCTTGTCGAAGAAGCTTGCGGCCGGACTTCAGACGCTGGTCCTCGACGTCAAGATTGGCAATGGCGCCTTCATGACATCCCGGGAAGAGGCGGAAGTGCTGGCTCATTCGCTTGTAGAAGTCGCCAACGGCGCCGGCTTGCAGACATCGGCATTGATCACCGACATGAACGAACCCTTGGCCGACGCTGCTGGAAACGTGTTGGAACTGCGCAATGCGATCGAATGCCTGAAAGGCGATAAACCAGGGACCAGGCTTGAAACACTGGTACTGGCTTTCGCCGCCGAGATGCTGGTCGGTGCGAAAATGGCGGCCAGCCTCGAGCTCGGCGAGGAGCTGGCGCGTCAAGCGCTGGCGTCTGGTGCAGCCGCAGAAGCATTTTCACGCATGGTCGAGGGTCTCGGCGGACCGACCGATCTCATGGACCGGCCAGACGCCTATCTCATTGGCTCGCCTGTCCAGAAAGCCGTTCTTGCCACTTCCGATGGCTGGCTTGCAGGCTGCGACGCACGCGCCATCGGTATGGAGGTCATCGCGCTCGGCGGCGGTCGTCTTCGGCCGGAGGATAAAATCGATCATCGGGTAGGTTTCAGCGATTTTCTGCCGCTAGCGTCATTCGTCCGGAAGGGTGACCGCATCGCCACCGTCCACGCAGCAGAGATGTCCGCCGCCGAAAGGGCGGCTTCCATTGTTTCGGCGACATACACAATCACCGAGGAGCGGCCCGATCAGGCACCGCTCATCGTGGCGCGTATTTCAGGCTGAAGAGGCTTACTGTTCCATGCGGAGCGCGCCGTCCTCGACGCTGTAGGAAGCCAGCTTCTTCAAGAAGCTGACTCCGATCAGGGTCGAACTCAAAGCTTCATCCTTCAGGACCAGTGCATCGACGTCACGCACACGGATACCGCCGATATCGATATGGTCGAGGCGCACATAGGCGGCTTTCGTCTGGCCATTGGCGGTGTTGACCGCATTGCGGAAATCGAGCGATGCCATCGCATAACCGAGATGGCGGGCAGTCGTCTCGTTCAGGGCCACGTAGGTAGCGCCCGTGTCGATCAGGCCCTGCACGGACTTGCCGTTGATCTTGAAATTTCCGCTGTAGTGACCTTGCGCATCTGCCCTGAGCTGCACATTGCCATGGGAATCGACTGCCAGCGGCTGTTGTGAAGGTGCGGAGATGCTGAGAAGGGATGGTACCGGATTTTGGGCGGCGCCGCTCGTTTGGAAGAACGAGGGCACCTGGGTGGCGAGCGTCGCGAAAACGCCAGCAAATACGAGGCTCCGTACAAGCATCGACAAGAATCCTTCCTGTATAAACCTGGCGTCATGCGAGGCGTGATGTGTTGTGACCCTTATCTTAAGATTACTGCCAAGTTACTAACGTCGCTTGGCGTAATCGAGCGGATTTGAGAAACGAAACGCACAAATACAGGCATAGGTTAAGGAAGTATGAAGTCTATTTGGTCCCATACATCCTGTCGCCGGCATCACCAAGGCCAGGGACGATATAGCCCTTCTCGTTGAGGTGACTGTCGATCGACGCAGTGTAGACAGGCACATCGGGATGCGCGTCGGTGAAATTCTTGAGACCTTCCGGTGCGGCCAGCAGGCAGAGGAAGCGGATGTTGTGAGCGCCGCGTTCCTTCAGCTTGTCGATAGCTGCAATCGATGAATTACCGGTCGCCAGCATCGGATCTACAACAATGATCAGTCGTTCGGCAATATCTTCCGGCGCCTTGAAGTAATACTCCACCGGCTGCAGCGTCTCATGGTCACGATAGACGCCGATATGCGAGACACGTGCTGAAGGCACGAGGTCGAGCATACCTTCGAGCAAGCCATTGCCGGCACGCAGGATCGACGCGAAGACGAGCTTCTTGCCTTCGAGGATCGGCGATTCCATCTCCTGCAATGGCGTCTCGATCGTTTCCATCGTCAGTTCGAGGTCGCGTGTGACTTCATAGCAGAGCAGTGTCGAAATCTCGCGCAGCAGGCGTCGAAAGCTGCCGGTCGAGGTGTCCTTGCGCCGCATGATGGTGAGTTTGTGCTGCACAAGCGGGTGATTGATAACCGTAACGCCGTCCATGATTTCAGCCTTCCGCTTGGATTTCAGAATAAAACCTGTTCTTCCACGGAAGTTGCCCTCACCGCAAGAGAACGCGGCGATTCGGTTCCAAGCATCCCCAGTCTCTGATTGCAGACGTGTTTAAATCATGGCTAGCAGCCTTGAACGTGTCTCATCGTCAACAAAGGCTGCCTCCAGACCGGTGCGGGTCATCGCGTTGATCTCGGCCTCGCTGAAGCCGAATGCCGAACGCGCCAACGCATATTCGCGCTCCAGCGACGTCTTGAAAAACGGCGGATCGTCGGAGCTGATTGTGACGCGGACCCCCGCCTCCTTCAAACGGCGTAGCGGATGCGATTCGAAGTCGGGAAAGACATTCAGTGCGATGTTGGAGCCGGGGCAGACCTCCAGGACTGTGCCGAGATCCGCCAGACGCCTGACAAGCTCGCTATCCTCGACCGCGCGAACGCCGTGGCCGATGCGGCTCGGGCGAACGAGATCGAGGGCATCTGACACGCTGAAGGCGCCACAGACTTCGCCGGCATGGATCGTCAGGCCAAGGCCCGCGTCGCGCGCGATATCGAAGGCCCGGGCGTAATCGGCAACACGCCCCATGCGCTCTTCACCTGCCATGTTGAAACCGGTAATCAGCGGATTGTCGCTCCGTGCGGCATATTCCGCAGCCTTGATGACGCGCTCAGGGCCGAAATGCCGTTCCCCGGTGACAATCAGCCGGGCCTCGATCCCGGTTCTCGCCTTTGCCGCGTGAATGCCGGCCGATACTCCGGCAATATAGGCATCGGCACCAAGGCCGATGCGGTCGCCGTGGTCCGGAGATACGATCAACTCGCTGTAAATAGTTCCGATGGCCGCCAGCTCCTCGAGATAGGTCTCGGTCAGGAGGGCATAGTCTTCCTCTGTGCGGTAGACTGACGCGACCTGGTCGTAGGCGACGATAAATTCCGCGAAATCATTCCAGAGATAAGTACCATCGCGCAGGAAGCCGCGGGTATCGACGCCGTATTTCAGCGCTTGTTCTGCCGTGAGGCTCGGCGGAGCGGCACCCTCGAGGTGGCAATGAAGCTCGATCTTTTTCAGGTGCGATGTCACAGAAAGCTCCTCCCGTAGGGTCCAGCGGCAATGCCGAGATGGGCAGCGACGGTCTCGCCGATATCGGCAAAGCTTTGACGAATGCCGATGGCACGCGAGCGGAGGCCGGGTCCGTAGGCGATGATCGGGACGCGCTCGCGGGTATGGTCGGTGCCGCGCCAGGTGGGGTCGCAGCCATGGTCGGCGGTCAGGATCACCAGATCGCCCGCCTTGAGCTTGCGATGCACCTCCGGAAGGCGCGCATCGAATGCCTCGAGTGCGGCAGCATACCCGGCTACATCGCGACGGTGACCATAGACCATGTCGAAATCGACGAAATTGGTGAACACAAGATCGCCGTCCTCGGCATACTCCATTGCCTTCAACGATGCGTCCATCAAAGCGTCGTTGCCGTTTGCCTTGACCTCCGTCGAGATACCCTGATGGGCAAAAATATCGCCGATCTTGCCGATCGCATGGACTTTTCGGCCACCGGCGACCAGCCGATCCAGCAGCGTCGGCTCCGGCGGCAGGACGGAAAAATCACGACGGTTACCGGTGCGCTCGAAATTTGCAGCCGTACTGCCGACGAACGGTCTGGCAATGACACGCCCGATATTGAATTCATCGAGCAGCGCCCGGGCGATGCGACACACATGCAGCAGGCGATCGAGCCCGAAACTCACTTCGTGCGCGGCTATCTGGAATACTGAATCCGAGGACGTATAGCAGATGGGCCTGCCGGTCCGCATATGCTCTTCGCCATGGCGGGCAATGATGTCGGTTCCGGATGCGTGGCAATTGCCGAGGATGCCGGGGATTTCGGCAGCACGGCAGAAGCTCGCCACGAACTCCGGGGGAAACGCGTCGCCCTCCGCTGGAAAATAGCCCCAGTCGAAGGTTACGGGCGTACCGGCGATTTCCCAATGACCGGAGGGTGTGTCCTTGCCGCGCGACACTTCATTGGCGCATCCATAGAGACCATAAATGCGCTCCGGCATCGTCATTCCGGCGGGGTAGGCACCAGCCGCACTCTTGGCGATCTGCATCAGCCCCAGCGCCGACATGTTAGGGAGCGTCAGCGGACCCGCGCGAAGGCCTGCACGGTCTGCCGCTCCTGCGGCGCAAAACTCGGCAATATGGCCAAGCGTATCGGCGCCCTGGTCGCCGTAGGATGCTGCGTCCGGGCCACCGCCGACGCCGAAGGAATCAAGAACGAAGAGAAAAGCGCGCGCCATGAGCTACCCGACAAAGACGATCAGTATCCGCAACGGATCTTCCGGCGGCTTGCAGGCGAGTACCCATATAGTGGCAGTACGCACTTGGCAATTTCGCCGGGTTCTCGTCGTCCTGCGTCAGCGCCTCAGCAATCGTCGCACTTGATCGAAGTTCCGGTGCGCTGACGGTAGAAATATTGCCGCTGCATAGTGATCGAATTCATGCCCGCCGGTAGGAAGTCCGGTCCAAAGCTGATGAGCTTGTAAGGCACCCCAAGCTCGGTTCTGACCAAGAACGAATTTGGTTTGTTGAGTGCGGTCGGCACCCCTGTCACAGCACTATTGACCGCATAGGCAGTCGTCCCGTCCTGCTCCCACGACCAAAGCACCGTAGCCTTGCTGCTGGCATCGATCTGGATGCCGGTGATCTTCAGCGTCATGCCGGTAGTGGCGTAAGGCACAAAGATTGCATTGACGACGGATGGCATGGTCGAGAGAATAGATTTCGATACTGTCGACTGCTGCGTAACGATATCTGCGACAGTTCCTGCCGCGCGGCTCGTTCGCTGGGCAACGCTGAGCGCGACCGTCGTCTGCAGCGCGCCGAGGTACAGAAGCAGCAGGACCGGAACGAGTATGGCGAATTCGATGGCGCCAACACCGCCCTTGTCGCGCACCAGGCGCAAACCGAGGCGCGCAATACGGCTATCGAGCGCCCGTTGCAGCCTCCGGCGCATCCCGTAACTGTGTAGATCCGGGGCGCTCAAGGGTATTTCTCATTTTGAAAGGCCGTTGTGGCGATAATCAGGAAGTCGGTCGGCATCGAACCGTTGGCCGGTCGGATTGTGGTGATATAGGGCCGCACGATATCGGTTGTAATCTTCCAACGATAATAAGCTCGCACCATGTTGATGGAACTTGGGCCGCCTGGCGCAAATTTGAAGCCCGACGGATCTATGTCGGCGTACGCGGCAGTGGAGACGCGAGGAATTTTCACTGGAATGTCGGCGAAGGACGTGTAGGTCTCAACATCAAGATACAATTTCGCCGGTGTGGCGATCTCGCTCGGGGAGCAGCTGATCATAATGGCAATCTCGGCGCAGAATGCGGTCCGAAACTTCGTTTGATCCATGTCGGTCGCGGTGCGTCCCATCGCGTAGGTAATCTGTCCGGTGCGAAGCTTTCTCGACAGCGTATCCGTGGCATTGACCACCAGTTGTTCGGCAGTGAAGGCGACGAATGTCTCGATGATCGCAAAGATTATGATGAAATAGGGGACCGCCAGCAGGGCAAACTCAATTGCCGTCGCCCCATCTTTCGAGCGCACGATGCGTCTGAGGCGCTTCAGGATAGGATGCCGGACTAGCGCGGTGTCACCTTTGTCCTGCCCATCCACCGTCATCATGATTTCCACGCTTCTATCAACGCGCGGACCCTATGCGGACTTCATTGATATTCCGTTGCGTTTTCTCTTAAACTTCCGATGCCAAGACATCGTCTATGGCGTGGCGGCAACCGGTGCGGCAGCGCTGCTTTGCTGAGCGTGAACCTCGCAGTTCGGTGTGCAGGAAAGAACGGAGCGCTCCGTCTGGCGATAGACGCGAACCGTATTGCCTTCGTCGATCGATACAAGAATACGCTCGTCGACAATCGCGTTGCCGTCGGAGTCGAGAAGAACGATGTTCGTCGTGCCGAAACTGCGACCTGTCAAAACGATCGTCTTCGGATCCGCGACTGTCGCATCGGCCACCTGCGAGTTTCCGATGATCACTTTGCTGACCGGGCGATCTAGCCTCAGTATGCGTGCATGATCCATGAACACCCGCAGCATGTTGTCCCCGGCCACGGAGATCCCTGGCAAGAGTCCTGTCGCTGCGACGATGCAGCCGAATAAAACGGATCTGCCTTGCTGGAACATGAAGGGGGGCCTCTCGGGCGAATTCTCGGTGCTCGTACGCGATAGAATGAAAAGTATTAGTAAACTAAGCGTTAATATGCCGAATAATGCGTCGATTGATGAAGGTTGATGGCACCATATGTGTAGAAATGGGAATTTGAAGGTGAGATCTATGTATCGTAAGGAGCCGTTTGATTTACTCTGTGACATGTCTGTCGCTGCTGCTGCCGTGCAATAGATGACTCGAAACAATACTATACGTTAACCACTCTCTTCGTTAACTACCATGATCGCGAAAGCCTATTATCATTTTGTTTACTATTTTTTTTAAGTCGATTGAAACAGCCGTTCGATAATTTCCCCTCATCCGATCAACGGCAAACAGTTGGCGGACTTGCTGTCAACATGTGGAGTAGGAGTTTCCATGACCAAGCTTTTCGCGCGTTTCTTGAAAGACGAATCCGGTGCGACTGCAATTGAATACGGCTTGATCGCTGCTCTGATCTCCGTAGCCCTGATCGCCGGTGCAACCACCCTCGGCGGTGCCTTGAACAACCAGTTCAAGAACATTGCTGGCAAGTTGAACTACGCAGGCTGATAATTCTCGCCGATAAATTTGAATGAAAAGCCGCATCCCCTCAGGGCAGCGGCTTTTTGCCATTTCCGGCGTCATAGACCGGTCATTCTTCCTTAGGCAATGGCTGTTACCATCACAGCGACTTTATGGAGATGAGTATGATCGGGGCCGCAATTTTCTTGATTTTTCCGCTTTGCATGGCGGTTGCTGCATTCTCCGATCTTTTCACTATGACCATCCCCAATCGGGTTTCCGTCATCCTCGTCGGGGCATTTCTGCTGGTCGCCCCCTTCACGGGTCTGCCGCTAGCAGTAATCGGAATGCATTTTCTGGGTGCGCTGATTGTCTTTGCCCTTTGCTTCGGCTTCTTCGCGCTCAACATTATGGGCGGTGGCGATGCCAAGCTCCTGAGCGCCGCCGCATTGTGGTTCGGGTTCGACCAGTCTCTCCTGGAATTCGCCGTATATGTCAGCGTCGTCGGCGGCATCATGACAGTGCTGATCTTCGCCATGCGCGCCCGCGCAGACATCCTTTCCGTCATCGGTATGTCGATACCCCAATCCCTGACACATGCTAAGAAAATACCGTACGGCATCGCGATCGGCATTGGCGGGTTTATCGCTTTCCCGTCGTCTCCCCTGTTTCTGGCTGCTCTCAATCAGTCATGATCTCGGGTTGGAAGGAAGTCTGTATTCATGACTTCTTAAGCTAAGTTGTAAGTCATTCATTAACCATAAGTATACCAATTGCGGTGCATCCTTAGTGGCGAACAGTCTTGTTCCCAAGGATGAATAATGAAACCCGCTCGCCTGATCATTCTCGTTGTTGCAGTTGGCGCGGCAGGTCTTGCCGGCGTACTGGCAATGCGCCTTGCGGGCGGTCGCAATGTCGTTCCGGAAGTTGCAACGGTGATGCAGAGGGAACCCTCCGTCAAGGTTCTGGTCGCAGCCGCCAACTTGCCCATCGGCTCACGCTTGAACGATAGCTCGATCCGCTGGATGGACTGGCCGGAGGCGGGTGTCGTCAAGGGCGTCATCACCGAGACGGACCGTCCCGATGCGTTGAAAGATATGCTCGGCTCAGTCGTTCGCCTGCCGATCTTCGAAGGCGAACCGATCCGCGAGGAAAAGGTCGCCGATTCCAACAGCCGCATCCTTTCCTCGCTGCTGCCCGCCGGCAAGCGGGCCGTGGCCACGGAAATCTCGGTCGCGACAGGCGCGGGTGGCTTCATTCTTCCCAACGACCGCGTCGATATTTTGATGGTTCGCAAGGGCGATTCTGCCAAGTTTCAGACAGAGACGATTCTGAGCAACGTGCGCGTGCTCGCTATCGACCAGCAGATCGAGCAGAAGCCTGATGGCTCGAAGTCAGCCGTCGGTGCGACCGCGACGCTGGAACTTACCCCCGACCAGGCGAAGGTGCTGGCGACGGCACAGCAGATGGCTGACAAATTGTCCATGGCACTGCGCTCGGTCGCAGATGCGCAGGAGCCCGATACGGGCGCTGCCGACTACCTGTTGTCCGGAGACAGTGGTGCATCTGTCGTGCAGGTCATCAAATCCGGCGCCATCGTCCCAAGCGGCGCGGCGGTCAAGGTACAATGAAAGAGGGCGCGACCATGCGGATGACTAAACCAGGGACCAGCCGTTCGCTCTCGGCGCTGCTCGCATTCTCTGTCGCCTTCGGCGGCCTGCCCCTGCAGATCGTGCCGCACTTCCTGTCGGTAGACGAAGCTCTGGCCGAGACGTCCGACAGCATCGTGACCATCGCCGGGATCGGTAACCACAAGCGGCTGAATCTCGGTCTCAACAAGGCATTGGTCGTTGATCTGCCGGCCGATGCCCATGATATCCTCGTCTCCGACCCGACGATGGCCGACGCGGTGACACGCACCTCGCGCCGCATCTACCTTTTCGGCAAGACGGTCGGCCAGACAAACATCTTCGTGTTCGGCGCCAACGGTGAAGAAGTCGCGACCCTCGACATCTCCATCGAGCGCGACATCACAGGTCTGCAGGCCAATCTCAAGCGCTTCATTCCAGACTCTGATATCCATGTCGAAATCGTCTCCGACAACATCGTCCTGACCGGCACCGTCCGCACGCCGATGGATTCGTCGCGCGCCGTCGACCTTGCGCAGGCGTTCCTCAAGGGTGGCGAAGCAACGACCCGAAACACGACCGCCAGCGGCAGCGGATCCAGCAGCGCAGTGGCGATTTTCGCTGAAAACCGGCAGACGTCCTCCATCAAGAACTTTTTGCAGATCGATGGCGAAGACCAGGTAACGCTGAAAGTCACCGTTGCTGAGATCAAGCGGAGCGTCCTGAAGCAGATTGGCTTCGATAACCTTGTCGGAAATTCGTCCGGCCTGACGGTCGCCCAACTTGGAAACATCAACACAAATTCCACCACAGGCCTGATTGGCGGTGATCCTGCTGTCGCGGCCGGCAATGGTGGCTTGGCTGCCCTTTTCAAATTTGCGGTCGGCAAGTACGACATCCACAGCTACATGAACGCATTGGAGCAGGCCAAGGCCATTCGCACCTTGGCGGAGCCGACGCTGACGGCAATTTCCGGGCAGGCGGCCACCTTCAATTCCGGTGGCCAGACCCTCTATTCCTCGACCGACAGCGATGGCAAGGTCACGATCACCCCTTACACCTACGGTATCAGCCTCTCGTTCACGCCCGTGGTGCTCTCTGCCGGTCGCATCAGCTTGCACATCAACACACAGGTTTCCGAACCGGTCGGAACGGCCGGTACAGCGACCTACAATCAGCGCGCTGCCGACACGTCTGTAGAGTTGCCATCCGGCGGCTCCATCGCGCTTGCCGGCTTGCTCAGCGACAACATCCAGCAGACCACCAATGGCACGCCGGGTGCATCCAAAATCCCGATCCTCGGCGCCCTGTTCCGGCAGAAAAGCGTCGAGCGAGACGAAAGCGAACTGGTGATCATCGCCACGCCCTATCTCGTCCGTCCCGTCGCCCGCAACGCGCTGTCACGGCCGGACGATAATTTCTCGCCCGCCAACGATGCAGGCGCCTTCTTCCTCAACCGTGTCAACAAGGTCTATGGCCGCCGTGACACCCCAGTCGCGGATGCCGAATTTCATGGCTCCGTCGGCTTCATCTACAAGTAGGGGCGCGTGATGACGATCCGCCAGTCAACCAACGCCGAGAGAGATGTCGCCATGCCCCGCACCCGACTGCATGTTCTGAACGCAAGCCGCCTGAGGATGTCGTCTGCTGCACTTATGGTCGCTGTCCTTGCCGGCTGCGCCAACCATGACGACATGACGACCGGCTCTGTCCACGACGACTACCGCCAACGTCACCCCATCGTCCTGACGCAGGCCGAGCATAATGTCGACATTCCGGTTGCTGCCAGCGATCGGCGCCTCACCCAGGGCACGCGGGATATGATCCGCGGCTTCGCTCAGGACTACAAGGCCCATGCAACCGGCACTGTCGAAATCATGACGCCGCAGGGCGCAATGAACAGCCAGGCGATTGCCGACGTGCGCCATCAGGTTCGCCAGGAACTGGTGGCCAGCGGCATCCCGTCCCGGCGCATCGCTGATAGCTTCTATCCTGCGGGTGGAGCAGGCGACGCGGCGCCGATCCGGCTGCATTTCATGGCCACCACCGCGGTTACGAACGCTTGCGGGCAGTGGCCTGAAGATCTGGCGGACAAACCCTTCGACAACCAGAATTACTATAACTTCGGCTGTGCGTCTCAAAGCAACCTGGCGGCACAGGTAGCCAACCCTACCGATCTCGTCGCGCCAAGGGCGCAGACACCGATCGATGCGGAACAGCGCGGCAAGGTGATCGAGAGCTATCGCAGCGGCTCCACCCCGACGAGTTCATCGTCGATAGGCGGGTTCAGCGGCAGCGGCGGATGATCTTCAGGCTGGAGGCTCTGACCGGGAAACACGACAGGACACGACCATGAGCGCGATCGATTACGATATCCAGATGGAAAAGGCGGATGCGGCCAGTCCCCGCATCGGCGATCTCGAGAGCATGCGTCCTCTTCCGCGCATCTCCGTGCATGCCTTTTGCGAGAGCGAATCGCTGCAGCAGTTGATGGAGCGTTTTGGCAACGACCGGCGCATGGCAAAGGTCAGCCTGCGCATCACCAGCGGCGGCGCTGCGGCGGCGGCAAACATGTTTTCCAGCGCCCCGACGCCGAACCTGATCATTATCGAGACCCGCTCTCCGCCGGCATCCATCCTGACCGATCTCGCCCCGGTTGCTGCGGTCTGCGACCCCAGCACCAAGGTCGTTATCGTCGGCTACCACAACGACATCACGCTCTATCGCGAACTGATGCGCAACGGCATCTCGGAATACATGGTCCAGCCAGTGGCAATGTCCGACCTGATGGCGGCGATGTCGACGATCTTCATCGATCCTGATGCCGAGCCGATCGGCCGCAGCATCGCGTTCATTGGCGCCAAGGGCGGCGTCGGCGCTTCGACGATTGCTCACAACTGCGCTTTCGGCATCTCCAACCTGTTCTCCACCGAGACTATACTTGCAGACTTGGATCTCCCTTTCGGCACGGCAAATATCGATTTCGATCAGGATCCGGCCCAGGGGATAGCCGAGGCAGTCTTTGCGCCCGACCGTCTGGACGAGGTCTTTCTCGATCGCCTGCTGACGAAGTGCTCGAAGCACCTGTCGCTGCTGGCCGCTCCGTCGATGCTCGACCGCGCCTATGATTTCGAAGGCCATGCCTTCCAGCCCGTGCTGGACGTGTTGCAGCGAAGCGCGCCAGTGACAGTGCTGGACGTGCCGCATATGTGGTCGGAATGGACCCGGGCTGTACTTTCGAGCGTCGACGACGTGGTGATTTGTGCCATGCCCGACCTCGCAAATCTTCGCAACGCCAAGAACATGCTGGATGCTTTGCGCAAGATGCGGCCGAACGACAAGGTCCCACATTTGATCCTCAACCAGGTGGGCATGCCGAAAAGACCGGAAATTGGTATCTCGGAATTCTGCGAGCCACTGGAAGTCGATCCGATCGCTATCATTCCATTCGACGTAGCCCTGTTCGGCAATGCGGCGAACAGTGGCCGGATGATTTCGGAGGTCGACGCGAAGTCGCCGATCGCCGAGACATTCTCCCAGATCTCCCACATCGTTACCGGCCGCATCGCAATGAAGAAGTCGCGCAAGGGAGGCCTGATGGGTCTTCTGAAGCGGAAATAAGACGACGACCGAGAAGAATTGGAACGACCATGTTTGGTAAGCGCGGAAACGATGGGTTTGGAAAAGGCGACGGCGCACCTGCGCCGCTGCAGCCGCGTACGTCGACCGCCGCAGCGTCGGCCTCCACGGTGTTGATGGAGCCCTCCCGCGAAAACACGCAGCGCCAGCAGGTCGCCCCACCACCGATCCAGACGCCGCAGCGCCGGCGCCCGCAGCGTACCGAGGAATATTACGACACCAAGGCGCAGGTCTTCGGTGCTCTGATCGATACCATAGACCTGTCCCAGCTCTCCAAGCTCGATGGCGAAAGCGCGCGTGAGGAAATTCGCGACATCGTCAACGACATCATCACGATCAAGAATTTCGCGATGTCGATCTCCGAGCAGGAAGAGTTGCTCGATGACATCTGCAACGACGTACTGGGGTACGGTCCGCTCGAGCCGCTGCTCGCCCGCGACGACATTTCCGACATCATGGTCAACGGCTCCGGCCAGACCTTTATCGAAGTTGGCGGTAAGACGATCGAATCGGAAATCCGCTTTCGCGACAACAGCCAGCTTCTATCGATCTGCCAGCGCATCGTCAGCCAGGTCGGCCGTCGCGTCGACGAATCCAGCCCCATCTGCGATGCGCGCCTGCCGGATGGCTCGCGTGTCAACGTCATCGCGCCGCCACTGGCGATCGATGGCCCGGCTCTGACAATCCGTAAATTCAAGAAGGACAAGCTGACGCTCGACCAGCTCGTCCGCTTCGGCGCGATCACGCCGGAAGGCGCCATCATCCTGCAGATCATCGGTCGGGTTCGCTGCAATGTGGTTATCTCTGGCGGTACCGGCTCGGGCAAGACGACACTGCTCAATTGCCTGACGCGATATATCGACGAAGACGAGCGGATCATCACCTGCGAAGACACCGCAGAACTGCAATTGCAACAGCCGCACGTGGTACGCCTCGAAACACGCCCGCCGAATATCGAAGGTGAGGGCGAGATCACCATGCGCGACCTCGTCAAGAACTGCCTGCGCATGCGCCCTGAGCGGATCATCGTCGGCGAAGTGCGCGGGCCCGAAGTGTTCGACCTTTTGCAGGCGATGAACACTGGCCATGACGGATCCATGGGAACGATCCACTCGAATACGCCTCGTGAATGCTTGAGCCGTATCGAGTCGATGATCGCGATGGGCGGTTTTACCTTGCCTGCAAAGACTGTGCGCGAAATCATCGCCGGCTCCGTCGACGTCATCATCCAGGCTGCACGCTTGAGAGACGGATCCCGCCGCATCACCCAGATCACCGAGGTCATCGGGATGGAAGGTGATGTCATCATCACCCAGGATCTGATGCGCTACGAAATCGAAGGCGAAGACGCCAATGGCCGCATCGTCGGTCGCCACGTGTCGACCGGCATCGGTAAGCCGCATTTCTGGGATCGCGCCCGTTACTACAATGAGGAAAAGCGATTGGCAGCGGTGCTGGACGAGATGGACAAACAATCGAAGTAGGGTTTGACCGATGTTCGGCATTGATTCCACCATCCTCCTTATCGTGCTGCTAGCAGCCATATCTGCGGCTGCGTTGAGCTACAGCTTCCTGTTTTCGAGTATGGAAACCGACAAGAAGACGGCCAGTCGGGTCAGTCGCGTCAAGGCGACAGAAAGCGAGCTGAACAAGGTCAGTGCGGCGCGGGACCGCGTCCAGGAGTTGTCGAAGCGTCGGAGGTCCGTGCAGGATTCGCTGAAAGACCTCGAAAAGCGGAATCTGGAAAAAAGCAAGAAATCACAGTCCCTGAAGGCCCGACTGGCTCAAACAGGCCTGCCGATCACCATCGGTCGCTTCTATCTGTTCAGCGCTCTTTTTGCTCTTGTCGTCATGCTTGCCGCCTTCATCCTGGGCGCGCCGCTGGCGATCGTCCTGGGATTGCCGTTTACCGCCGGCGTCGGTCTCCCCCGGTGGATCATAGGTTTTCTCGTCAAGCGCCGGCAGAACAAGTTCCTCAACGAGTTTCCGAATGCGCTCGATGTGATCACCCGCTCGCTGCGCTCCGGCCTGCCGCTCAACGACGCGATCCGCCTTGTGTCAGCCGATGCGCGCGAGCCGGTCAAGACGGAGTTTCGCCAATTGGTGGAGGCCCAGCAGGTCGGTCTCAGCATGGCGGATGCTTGCGCCCGCATGGCTGTCGGACTTCCGCTGCAGGAGGTCAACTTTTTCGCCATTGTGATTGCAATCCAGTCGCAGTCCGGCGGCAACCTGTCGGAAGCGCTCGGAAATCTCGCGCGTGTCCTTCGTGAGCGCAAGAAGATGAAGGCGAAGGTGCAGGCCCTGTCGATGGAAGCCAAGGCGTCGGCCTGCATCATTGGTGCCCTGCCGTTCATCGTCGCCACACTCGTCTATCTGACGTCGCCACAATATATCATGGCCCTCTTCACCGATCCGCGCGGCCATCTGATCCTGATGTTTGCCGGAGTTTGGATGGCGCTCGGTATGTTCGTCATGCGCCAAATGATCAATTTCGACATCTGACCGAAGGTTGCCACCATGTCCGACATTGCCAGCCAGTTGACCGATCCCAGCCTGATCCTTGCGGTCGTGGTTTCGATCGCTGTGTTCGCAACGTTCTACACGTTGGCCATTCCCTATTTCGACCGCGGCGATCTGAACAAGCGCATGAAGGCGGTCTCGACCGAGCGCGACCAGATCCGCGCCCGCGAAAGAGCGCGGATGAACGACGGCGGTAAGGCGACGCTGCGCAACCAGAACAACCAGTCGGTCCGCAATATCGCCGAGCGCTTCAATCTGAAAGAGGCGCTGGTCGACGCCAACACCGTCAACCGACTGCGGGCGGCAGGGCTACGCTCCGAAAATGCCTTGAACACATTCCTCGTGGCGCGCTTCCTGCTGCCATTCCTGTTCCTCGCCCTTGCTGGCTTCTGGGTCTTCGGTCTCGGCAATCTCGAAAGCAAGGGCTTCATGATCCGCGTTCTCGCGGTGCTAGGTGTAGGGTATCTCGGCTTTTACGCGCCAAACATCTATATTTCGAACCGCATGGGAAAACGCCAGAAATCCATCAAGCGGGCCTGGCCGGATGCTCTGGATCTGATGCTGATCTGCGTCGAGTCGGGAATTTCGGTGGAAGCCGGCATGCGCCGCGTTTCGGAAGAGCTAGCCGAGCAATCGCCGGAACTCGCAGAAGAAATGGTGCTGACCAACGCGGAACTGTCGTTCCTTCAGGACCGCCGTACCGCACTCGATAACCTGGCTGTCCGCACGCAGTTGGAGAATGTCAAATCGGTCACCCAGGCGTTGATCCAGGCCGAGCGTTACGGCACTCCCGTTGCCCAGGCCTTGCGCGTGCTTGCCCAGGAAGGGCGTGACGACCGGATGAACGATGCCGAAAAGAAGGCCGCCGCCCTGCCGCCGAAACTGACCGTGCCGATGATCGTATTTTTCCTGCCGGTGCTGATCGCCGTCATCCTCGGACCGGCCATCCTCCAGGTCATGGACCGGTTCCACAACTGACGTTTCAGGATCAGCCGGTGCAAGGGCCTATCGTGTCACACCTGGAGGCCGGATAAGGGCTTCCGTCAGTTGACAGGTCTCGGCGCGCCGTCCTTGCTGGCAAGCTTCTGCCAGGAATTCTGCTGGGCCAGCATGGTGCGCAGGTAATTGACGTTGGCATTGGCCTGCTGCTGCGTCAGTTCCGACCGGGCAATCTGCTCGGCCTCGGGAAAGCGCCCCTGGAGGCCGACGACAAGCGCCAGGTTTTGTCGGACGCGACTGTCGGCAGTCGGCTGGGCGACAGCTGAGCGCAGATAGGTCTCGGCCGTCTTCAGATCTCCGGTCAGGACATAGGACATGCCGAGATTGGATAGGATCGAGGGCTCATTCGGTTGCAGGTCCAGTGCGTCGCGATATTTACCCCTTGCTTCGGTGGCGCGGCCGAGCTGATCGAGGATAGCGCCCTGCGCTGAGACCAGCCGCCAGTCTGGCCGGTCAGGTGTCTGGGCGCGCTCGATTGTGGCGAGAGCCTCATTCAATTGTCCTGCAGCCGCCTGTGCCTTTCCGTAGGCAGCCAGAACGCCACGGTCGTTGGGATTGGCGATTGCCACCTGCTGCATGACAGCGAGGGACTGGGCATTGCGACCGCTGGCGCGCAGTGCATTGGCGTAATTGACGCCGACAACGGGGTTCCGCGGGTTTGCGTCGTATGCCTTGCCGAGCGCTGCCGTGCTGCCGGAGAGCTCGCCGGGGCTCATGTCGTCGGCAGACTTCGACATTTTCGGGATTGAGCCTGTGGTAGTCTTGTCCGTCGTCGTCGCGCAGCCGGCGAGCAGCAGTGCTGCCAGCAGGGCGACACTGGCCTGAAGGCTGCGGATTGTCGAAAAAGAGGGTGCCGAAGCGGTCATGGCGCGATCCGTGAAATCGATTGGTCCTGCGCCAGATCCATAAAGACAGCAGATAATAGTGTGGCGCAATCTTCGCTCCAGCAATAATCTGTTAACCCTAACAGATCGTTAATTTACCGACTCAGGCGGATCGAAGGATCATCATGGCCCCCTACCAGTATATCGACCGAGCAACACCCTTTAATACCAAGGGTGGCAAGACCCTCCCGGTCTTCGCAGTCACGCCCGCGCATATCGAAACAGGCACCATCGATCCTATCGCTCTCGATTGGGCTCGAAAGACCGGCTACAAGGCGGATAGCGGCACTTTGCTACTTATCCCGACGGAGGAGGGGCACCTCGGCGGCGCCTTGTTCGGCCTCGGGGCCAACCCCTCGGAACAGCCCTATCTCACCGGCCGTCTTGCCCGCTCGCTGCCGCCCGGCGACTGGCATATCGAAACCGCTCCGCTCACCGCCCATCGTCTTGCGTTGGGGTTCGGCCTCGGCAGCTATCGTTTCGACCGCTACAAGGCGGACAAGACGGTTGCACCGACGCTGATGATCCCGCGCGATGCCGATGCTGTCGATATCAAGCGGCAACTGGCAGGCGTATTCCTTGCCCGCGATCTGATCAACACACCCACCAACGATATGGGCCCGGGCCATCTGGAAGAAGTCTTCCGGGCACTCGCCGCCCACTACAATGCCCAATGCACCGTCATTACAGGCGACGACCTGCTGACGCAGAATTTCCCGCTGGTCCATACTGTCGGCCGCGCCAGCGCCGACGCGCCGCGGTTACTTGAGCTGCGCTGGGGCAAGAAAGGCCATCATCGCATCACGCTCGTCGGCAAGGGCGTGTGCTTCGATACGGGCGGCCTTGACATCAAGCCGTCCGCCTCGATGCTTCTGATGAAGAAGGACATGGGCGGTGCCGCCAATATCCTCGGTCTGGCGCTGATGATCATGGATGCAAAACTCAAGGTCGACCTGCGCGTCATCATACCGGTTGTTGAAAATTCGATTTCCGCCAACGCCTTCCGACCCGGCGACATCTACAAGAGCCGCAAGGGCCTGACTGTCCAGATCGACAATACCGATGCGGAAGGCCGCCTCATCCTGGCGGACGCACTGGCCTACGCCGATGAGGAGGCGCCCGATCTCATGATCGACATGGCCACATTGACGGGGGCTGCGCGCGTCGCACTCGGCCCCGACCTGCCGCCGCTCTTTACCGATGACGAAGGCCTTGCAGACGACCTCGCCGAAGCAAGCCTGGAGACGGACGATCCCCTGTGGCGGATGCCGCTCTACATGGGCTACGATAAGGATATCCGGACCAAGTTTGCCGATATCACCAATGCTCCGGCCGGCGGCATGGCAGGCGCCATCACGGCCGCACTGTTTCTCAAGCGCTTCGTCACCAATACCAAAAGCTGGGCGCATCTCGATATCTATGGCTGGGCACCAAGCGAGCGGCCGCATTCGCCGGGCGGCGGCGAGGCACAGGCTATCCGGGCCCTTTACCATTATATCCGGCAGAAAGTCCGGTAAGGGGCGGGGTCCGGAAACGCCTCTTGAAATGGTCACGAACTCGCAGGACAATGAAACGGCTGCGTAACGGACCCCGGAGTGCGTCTTGTCCCTTGAACTGACCGCTTCCCAGGCATTGGGCCTCTGGCATGGCGTTACCATGGAGCAGGTTCATCTCGATAAGCGGGATCTCACCTTGCGACAGATGGCGATCCTGCTGCAGATCTATCTGGTCCCGCCGCCCCACACGGTTCGTGGACTGGCGGCGACTTTGGGCGTCAGCAAGCCGGTCATCACCCGCGCCCTCGATACGATGGGGGCGATGGGCCTTGTCGACCGCGTGCGGGACGCCAAGGATCGCCGCAATGTCATCATAAAGCGCACAGTCACGGGCGCGCTTTATCTGGAAAAACTCGGCGATCTGGTCATCGGCCAGAGCCGCCTGCTCACCTCCTGAAGGATAAAAGGATGGAACTTGACCGCCGCCTCAATGCCTATCGTCCGGATATCGCCGACATTGCGCTCGAGGGGATCGTGAATGCCGAGCGCTTTGTCACCGGAAACCCGGCGCTGATCGGCGCACCGGTCATCGGCCTGCGTCCTAGAGCAGACATGGCGGCGGGCATCGACACTGAATTGCTACGCGGCGAGGCGGTGACTGTGTTCGAGCGCAAGGACGGGTGGTGCTGGGTAAGGGCAGCGTCTGACGGGTATGTCGGCTATCTGCCGGAAGATGCCCTGTCGGTCGCCGGAGCCAGTCCGACACATGTCGTCTGGCCCCAACGCAGCCCGCTTTATCCGGAGCCGGAGCTTCGAAAGCCGCACGTCGCTGTATTGTCCATGGGAAGCCGGGTCTGTGTTACGGGCGAGGCAGAAGTCCGGGGAAATCGATATGTCGTTCTGGATGACGGTACTGCGCTCTATGCCAAGCATGTGCGGCTGATCGGCGACGCGGTAGAAAGCGACTATGTTGCCGTTGCGGGCCGCTTTATCGAGACGCCCTACCTCTGGGGCGGCCGTTCCGGGCTGGGCATCGATTGCTCTGGGCTGGTCCAGTTGGCGATGGCCATGGTGGGTAAAGCTGCGCCCCGCGATGCCGACATGCAGGCGGCAGGCCTCGGCGAACCGATCGAGCGGGGCCACCTTCGCCGCGGCGACCTCGTGTTCTGGAAAGGGCACGTCGCAATCATGGAGGATGCCGAGACGATCATCCACGCCAACGGCCATACGATGACGGTTGCCCGAGAGAACTTCGCCGACGCCGTGGAGCGGATCGGCTGGCTCTACGAGCAGCCGACGGGATACCGTCGTCCTCCTGCGTGAAGGTCGTATCAGGCAAGTTTGCGTACCGCACCCTGCCTTGCCACGGCAGGGCCAATGGCCTATCTATAATGTCATAGAGATAGGTCGAAGACATTGGTTCAGCGAACTGCCGTCATTGTTTTCAACGTTTCAATAATGGCTTCCGAGCGGAGCCTTCGTCCCGACCATCTCCGGCTTGCCTCGAACGGTTAGCCTTCTTTCTATGACAGACGAATGCGGCGTCATTGTTCCATCAGGTGATGACGACGCGTATTCGCCCGCCGCTCCAACTCACATCAACGAAGGACACGCGGCATGCCGAAAACTGCAAAAGACTCATTCTTCAAGACGGACAAGACCGGCAAGCGCGACAAGAACGCCGCCGATGCACCTCCCTTTCGCACCATTGCCCACGAGGAGTCCGCCGCGCGCTTGCGCAAAACTGCGCGCCTCAAGGAGCAGCGCCTTTTGAAGGAAGCCGAAGACGCCAAGCTGGAGCCTGTCGAAAAGGTGAAGAAGGCAGCTCCGAAGAGCGTCTGATCGAACAGGCGACCTATCGATAGGTGTCGTGTTCGATGAACGGAAAGCTCTCGTTCAATTCAGTCCCGGTTAAGGCGCGGAAGCGCAATTTACTGGGGATGGTTCGAACGAAAGGTCATCAGATATGCGATACTCTTTGATAGCTTCCGCCGTAGTTTGGACGGGTCTCGCCGTCTCCGCAGCCCAGGCAATGCCCGTTGGCCCGTCTACGTTCAACACGGATAACGCGCCGATCGTTCAAGTCGATTACGCCTGCGGTCGGGGATGGCACGAATCGTGGAATGGCGAATGCCGGCCGAATGAATGGCGTCGCGGTCCGCCGCCTTTCTGGGACCGCGACCGCTGGCCCCCGCATCATCGCCATCATTGGGACGAATATGGCGGCGGCGATGGAGACTGGGGTCGTCCCCCACCGCCCCGCTGGTAAACTCCACCGTTAAAGAGGGACTGCCGTTGCGAGATGGCAGTCCCTTTTTTCACGATATCGTCCGTTTGCGTTCGAGGAAAACGAGATAGCCTGTCATGCCGAACGACATGATCGCCATCCCGAACCACGTGAAGGCATAGACCAGATGGCTGTTCGGGAAAACGATCTGGGTCAGCCCGCCGACCGGTAATCCGCCCGGATTGGGCTCGGAATCCGCATCGATGAAATAGGGCGCCACGTCCGTCAGGCCCCGGGCAGCGGCCATCGCTGCCACGTCACGGGAATACCAGCGCTCGTCTTGCGGCACGTTCGACCGCAGCAAAGTGCCCTTCGGTTCGTTGATGCGCAGAAGGCCGGTGATGGTGGTGGGTGTCGAGATTTCTCCTTCCGGCCTCGTCTTCGGATTGCGCTTGTCCGTCGGAACGAAGCCACGATTGATCCAAGTTATCGTTCCGTCCGCGGATTTCATCGGGGTCAGCACCCAGAAACCGGGACCGAGGTTCGTCACCGCGTAGACCTGGGTCTCCTTGTCGTTCATCAAGGTTCCGGCAATGCGTACATGGCGATATTCGTCGTCATTGGTATTTATCGAAGACCATGTCGATGGACCGGGTGCGGGCTGCGGCGGAGCGTGCACCCGAGCATCGACGCGGGCAATCAAGTCCAGCTTCCAGTGCAGCCGTTTAACCTGCCAGGTTCCAAGCCCGATAAAGACAGCAGTCAATAGCAGCAGGCAGATAACCCACATTACCAAGGCAAATCTTGACCGGTGGGACGTCGAAGGGGGGGCGGAAACAGGTGTCATGGCGCGAGGCTCCATCGGAGGCGCGAAACCGGCGAGCAGGTGCTCAAGCCGGAGAGGCCGAGCGATCCTGGACCGCCCGGCAGTGCTTTACGGCATGTTGCGCATCATGTCCGGGGACATCGGCATCATGTTGACGTTGAGGTTGTGCATGACCCAGAGCGAACCGCTGAGCGCGATCACGACGATCACGACGGTGAAGGTCAGCGCCAGTGCGTTCCAGCCGCCTTCAGACTTGGTGTTCATGTGCAGGAAATAGACCATGTGGACGACGATCTGTACGGCGCCGAGTGCCATGACGATGCCGGCGGTCGTTACCGGGCTTTCGATGACCTTTGCCATCACCAGCCAGAACGGGATGACGGTCAGGATTACCGACAGGACAAACCCGGTCATGTAGCTCTTGAACGTACCGTGAGCCGCTTCGTGCCCGCCATGGCCATGACCATCGTGCCCGTGTGTCGCGTGTCCGTGATCGCTGCCTGCAGTGTGTGGAGTGTGCGTGTTCGAGCTCATCCGAGAACCCCCATGAGATAGACGAAGGAGAAAACGCCGATCCAGACGACGTCGAGGAAGTGCCAGAACATGCTGAGGCACATCAGGCGGCGCTTGTTCTCGTGGATAAGGCCATGTTTGCCGACCTGAACCATGAGGGTGACGAGCCAGACGATACCGCAGGTGACGTGCAGTCCGTGGGTGCCGACAAGCGTGAAGAATGCCGACAGGAATGCACTGCGCTGCGGGCCAGCGCCCTCAAGGATCAGGTGGTAGAATTCGTTGAGCTCGAGCGCAACGAAGGCGACCCCGAAGAGGCCGGTGATCCCCAGCCACAGCAGGGTCGACCGGGTGTTGTTCTTCTCCATGCTCAGCATGGCAAAGCCATACGTGATCGAGGAGAGCAGCAGCATCGTGGTATTGATCGCCACGGTCGACAGCTCGAACAGGTCGGCTGGCGAAGGGCCGGCCGCATAGGAGCGGCCGAGCACGGCGTAGGTTGCGAAGAGCACTGCGAAGATCAGGCAGTCGCTCATGATGTAGATCCAGAAGCCGAGCATCGTGCTCTCTTCCGGGTGGTGCTCTTCCTTCAGGTAGAAGGCAGGCGTTTTGCCATCTGCGGCAGCGTCTGCATGCATTGCTGTCATTGTCTTATACCCGTTCTGCAAGCAGCTTGGTCCGCGCGTTTTCGGTTCTGATCACTTCTTCGACCGGAATGTAGAAGTCACGCTTGTAGTTAAAGGTGTGAGCGATAGTAACGACCACCATGGCGACGAAGCCAAGTGCTGCCATCCACCAGATATGCCACACCATGCCGAAACCGAAGACGATGCTGAGGATACCGAGGATAATGCCGGCGCTCGTGCTTTTCGGCATGTGGATCGGCAGGAAGCCTTCCGTCGGACGAACATGACCGCGAGCCTTCATGTCCCACCACGAGTCGTGATCGTAGACGATCGGGGTGAGGGCGAAGTTATAGCTCGGGGGTGGCGACGAAGTCGACCATTCCAAGGTACGGCCGCCCCAGGGGTCGCCTGTGAAGTCGGCAAGAGCTTCGCGATTCTTGATGCTGACGAAGATCTGGATCAGGAACGAAGCAATACCGATGGCAATTAGGCCGGCACCGAAGGCTGCAATAACGAAGTAGATCTGCAGCGACGGATCCTCGAACTGGCTGAGGCGGCGGGTGACGCCCATCAGGCCAAGGATGTAGAGCGGCATGAAGGCGAAGTAGAAGCCGACCAGCCAGAACCAGAAGGACATCTTGCCCCAGAACGGATCGAGCTTGAAGCCGAATGCCTTCGGGAACCAGTAGTTGATGCCTGCGAACGCGCCGAACACCACGCCGCCGATGATGACGTTATGGAAGTGGGCGATGAGGAAAAGCGAGTTATGCAGCACGAAGTCGGCCGGCGGAACTGCGAGCATGACGCCTGTCATGCCACCGATGACGAAGGTCACCATGAAGCCCATTGCCCACAGCATCGGAACCTCGAAGCGAATGCGACCACGGTACATGGTGAAGAGCCAGTTGAAGATCTTCGCCCCTGTCGGGATCGAGATGATCATCGTGGTGATGCCGAAGAACGAGTTTACGCTGGCGCCGGAGCCCATCGTGAAGAAGTGGTGCAGCCAGACGAGGTAGGAAAGGATGGTGATCACGACGGTGGCGTAGACCATCGACGCGTAACCAAACAGGCGCTTGCTGCAGAATGTCGCAACGACTTCCGAAAACACGCCGAATGCCGGCAGGATGAGGATGTAAACTTCCGGGTGACCCCAGATCCAGATGAGGTTGACATACATCATCGGGTTGCCGCCGAGGTCATTGGTAAAGAAGTTTGTTCCGGCGTAGCGGTCGAGCGACAGCAGGGCGAGAACGGCGGTCAGTACCGGGAAGGCGGCGACGATCAGGACGTTGGTGCAGAGAGCCGTCCAGGTGAAGATTGGCATCTTCATCATGGTCATGCCCGGCGCACGCATCTTGACGATGGTGGCAATCAGGTTGACGCCCGACAAAAGGGTACCGATACCCGCGATTTGCAGGCCCCAGATATAGTAATCGACACCGACATCGGGACTATAGGCGCTCTCCGACAGCGGCGGGTAGGCCAGCCAGCCAGTACGTGCGAACTCGCCGATGAACAACGAGATCATGATCAGCATTGAGCCGGCCGTGGTCATCCAGAAGCTGAAGTTGTTCAGGAACGGGAACGACACGTCGCGCGCGCCGATCTGGAGCGGAACCGCAAAGTTCATCAGACCAGTTACCAGCGGCATTGCCACGAAGAAGATCATGATCACGCCGTGCGCGGTAAAGATCTGGTCGTAGTGATGCGGCGGCAGATAGCCTTCGGATCCGTTGAATGCCATTGCCTGCTGCGTGCGCATCAGAAGGGCATCTGAGAAGCCACGCAACAGCATGATGATCGCGAGCACCATGTACATGATGCCGATCTTCTTGTGGTCGATGCTGGTGAACCATTCGTTCCACAGATAGCCCCACAGCTTGAAATAGGTGAGCAAGCCTAGAACGGTGGCGCCGCCGATTGCCACGACGATGAACGTCACGATCAGGATCGGTTCGTGATAGGGGATCGAGTCGAGGGTCAGTCGACCGAAGATGAACTTCAAGAGGTCCGGGTTTGAGAACATGGATTGCCTCTGTCCTTATGAATGTCTTGTTCTGAATACGCAGTCACGGAGATCATTTGCTCGGCGTGGCAGGGGCGGCGGAACCGTTGCCCATGTCCATGCCCGGCATCGATGTGTCGCCGTGGTCCATAGTGGCCGGCGCGACGTCATTGGCGGCATCGCGATTGTCGTGAATCAGTTTTTCGCGGTTTTCATGGCTTTCCTTACCCGCACCACCGCTGGCATCGATATGCATCATCTCGTTCATGCACATTTTGCCTGGAGTAGCGCACATGTTGAGGATGGAATTGTAGAGACCGTCGCCAACGGAGGAAAAGTACTGAACCGGGTCCTTGATGCTCGGCTTGGCGAGCTCGGCGTAGCTGGTCGTATCCAGCGCCTTGCCTTCGCTCTTGGCCTTCTGGACCCATTGGTCGAACGCCGCCTGGTCGAGGCCATGGAATTTGAAGCGCATGTTCGAAAACCCAGCGCCGCTGTAGTTGGCGGAGATGCCCTCGAATTCGCCCGGCTTGTTGATCACGGCGTGCAGTTTCGTTTCCATTCCCGCCATGGCGTAGATCTGCCCAGCCAGCGCCGGGATGTAGAACGAGTTCATGACCGTGCCGGACGTGATCTTGAAGTTGATCGGCGTATTGACCGGTGCTGCCAGCTCGTTGACCGTCGCAATGCCGAGGTCAGGGTAGAAGAACAGCCATTTCCAGTCGAGCGCCACGACCTCGACGGTCATCGGCTTCACGTCCTTGGCAAGCGGCGTTGCGCTGTCAATGCGGTCTAGCGGCCGGTAAGGGTCGAGCTTGTGGGTGCTGATCCACGTGACGGCGCCAAGAGCGATGATGATCACCAGCGGAGCCGACCAGATCATGACCTCGAGACGCGTCGAGTGATGCCAATCGGGATCATACTTGGCATCCGTGTTCGACTGACGGTATTTCCAGCCGAAAAAGAAGATCAGGAAGATCACCGGGATGATGATGAGGAGCATCAGCACCGTGGAAATCACGATGAGGTCGCGCTGCTGAACGGCGATGTCGCCGGATGGCGCCATGACCACCATGTTACAGCCCGCTAGCAGGACCAGCATGGAAAGGGCGGATAAACGGCTGAAGATTTTCGATGCTCTGTGCACGTCGCAAGCTCTTTTTGTTTCGACACTGCCGTGACTTAATTGACGGAGGTCATGAACGATATGAGGTGTTTCGTCGCAGCGCAGCAAGCTTACTGCGTCGCGGCAACGTCGGTATTGCACCTACCGGCAAAAGGTCGAGAAATCCAGACAGATTTACATGCCGAAAGCGTTTCTCGGAAGTGAATATATCCCACCCGTGACAAATCTCCATCGGTTGGTCGAAACAAAGCCTCTGGATCTTCGAAATGGCGTAAATCGTGCGATTTTAACGTCTCGATGATCAGATTAGCAGTTTCTGACTTGATAACGGGCAGAGTTAGGTCGAACATCGCTTTCGGGGCGAGTTCGTGGAGGAGCGAGCCTAGGGGCAGGGAGGTTTCACTATGGCTAATTTTACGCATGTGAGCGCAGAACCGACATCATCCGGACTGGAGCGGGATGCCCGCAAGATACACTCGGACAGACCAGTCGCGGCCGGCAATATCGCCATCGGAGTGATCATTGGTCGCACGTCCGAATTCTTCGATTTCTTCATCTACGGCATCGCCTCGGTACTGGTCTTTCCAAAGCTGTTCTTTCCGTTCGCCGATGCGCTGCAAGGCACGCTTTATTCGTTCCTCATTTTCTCGCTGGCCTTCATTGCCCGGCCAATCGGCTCGGTCATCTTCATGGCGGTCGATCGGACCTACGGGCGCGGTGTGAAGCTGACGATCGCGCTTTTCCTGCTGGGAGGATCGACTGTATCCATCAGCTTCCTTTCCGGTTATGACGAGATCGGCGTTGCCGCCATCTGGCTCTTGGCCGCGTTTCGCATCGGCCAGGGCTTGGCGCTGGGAGGAGCCTGGGACGGTCTTGCGTCGCTGCTTGCGCTGAATGCGCCAGCCAATCGCCGTGGCTGGTATGCGATGATCCCCCAGCTTGGAGCCCCCATCGGCTTCATGATTGCCAGCGCGCTGTTTGCCTATTTCGTCTTCAGCCTGTCGACCGAGGATTTCCTCTCCTGGGGCTGGCGCTATCCGTTCTTCTGCGCTTTCGCCGTCAATGTCGTTGCTTTGTTTGCCCGGTTGCGGCTGGTGGCGACGCCGGAGTTCGGCTCGCTGCTGGAGCGGCACGAGCTTGAAGCAACCAAGGTCGTCGACATGCTGAGTGCTCATGGACGCGATGTCGTCATCGGTGCCTTTGCACCGCTCGCAAGTTTCGCGCTGTTTCACCTGATGACGGTCTTCCCGCTCGGCTGGGTGACGCTTTACAGTGAGCAGGCGCCGGCTTCCTTCCTGATGGTCGAGTTCGTCGGGGCGATCTTTGCCATTGTCGGCATCGTCTGTTCCGGGCTGATTGCCGATCGCATCGGTCGTCGCGGACAACTGGCCGTCTGCGCAGTGCTGATCGCGATCTTCAGCTTTATCGCCCCGCACCTGCTCGATGGTGGCCAGACCGGCCGATACACCTTCGTCATCATCGGCTACTCATTGCTCGGCTTGTCCTTCGGCCAGGCGGCCGGTGCTCTCGCCTCGCGCTTCCGCCAAACCTACCGCTACACGGGCGCTGCAATCACCTCGGACCTCTCCTGGCTGATCGGCGCCGGCTTTGCGCCCTTCGTGGCGCTCAGCCTGTCCAGCCAGTTCGGCATTGCATTTGCCGGCTACTACCTGCTGTCCGGCGCGCTCTGCACGCTCGCTGCCCTGGCGTTCAGCCGCCGCCTGGAAACGCTGGATACCTGATAGGTACTGGCTAATTGCAAAGGCCGCGGCGTCGGAGATGCCGCGGTATTTCTTTGTCGGTCGCAGCTTAGGGTGTGATCGTCACGCTGGCAGTCCGGCCCGCCACCAGCGCAGTGCCTGCAGGCACGTCCGAGAGGGCGACGCGCACCGGCACGCGCTGGGCGAGGCGAACCCAGGTGAAGGTCGGCGTGACGTTGGCCAGCAGGCTGCTCGTTTCCGTGCGCTCCCGGTCCTCGATGCCGCCCGCGATGCCGACAACGCGGCCCTTTAGGGCGTCCTTCGTTCCCATCAGATGCACGACGGCGCCATCGCCGACCTTGATCCGATCCAGCTTGTTTTCCTCGAAATAGCCATCGATGTAATAGGAATCTGCGTCGATCAGCGCGGTGACGGCACTCCCGGCGGTCACATAGTTGCCAGGCTGGAGCGAGAAGTTGCTGAGAATCCCGTTGACCGGTGCCCGGACGGTCGAGCGGTCGATATTCAGCTGTGCGGTGTCGCGGCTGACCACCGCTTCCTCCAGTGCCGCCTGATCCTGTGCGACGGTGGCCTGCGTCTGTTGGATCTTCTGGCGCGTTACCGACCCGTCGCCAAGGCGCTGGTAGAGTTCGAGGTCGCTCTTGGCCATGCCGAGCGCCGCCTGAGCACTGGTGATTTGCGCTTCGGCCTGCCGCAGGGCAAGCGAGAAGCGCGCCTGGTCGATGCGGAAGATAACATCGCCCTTCTTGATGCTCTGGTTGTCCTTGACGTCGACCTCGGTCACGAAGCCCGAGACATCGGCAGCCACCCGCACGACGTCGGCGCGTACCTTGCCATCCCGTGTCCAGGGCGCGTTCATGTAATAATCCCAGAGGTGCCACCCAAGGACGCCAGCCAGGACGACGACAACGGCGGTGAACAGGAAACGACCTGAAAATGCCAGGAACTTCATAGGGGTATCCGATTGATTGTCAGCACGAGGGCGCCGAGCAGGCAGAAATAAAGGGCGGTATCGAACAGCGGCCGATGCCAGACGAGGCGATAGAAGCCGGTTGCTGCCAGCGCCTGCCTGAGGATTGCGTTGATAAAGAAGGCGATGACGGCCATCGCGCCCAGCGTCGGGATATAGACCCCGTAAATGTCGACCTCCGGTCTCATGCCGCTTTCTCCGCGGCGGTCATATCCGGGGCGGCCCGGTTTTCGTTGGCCGCAAAGATCGGTGCGTCGGGAAAGAGGTTGTAGCGCAGCCCGGTCATCGCACGCCGGGCGCCGGCGGCTTCCGTCGATATCGCGTCTGCTCCGAGGATGGCGAGCGAGCGATCAAGCGTTGCCAGAAGGTTGCCGGATGGATCGTCCGCTGCATCTCGCTTCGCCCGGTAGTGGTCCGCCACCGAGACGAGGACAGCATCCACGGCCGCGCTGTCGGTTGCCGACAGCGACGACTTGAGCCGTTGCAGGTCGACCGTATTCAGGCCGTTGCGCAGATCCTTCAGAACATCGTTCGGCGTCAATGCGGCGCTTGCCGGCAAGGAGGCAAGACGTGGCGCTGCAAGGCCGAGGCGATCGACCATGCGATGCAGGAGCCCAGTGACGTCACCGTCCTTTTGCCGCCGTGTCGCAGCGGCTATGTCCGCCCAGCCGGCTTGGAGAAGGCGGCGGGCGCTCCACTCCGCCCCAACGCTGCGCACCAGTGCTGTCGTGCAGCAGGCAATGACGAGGCCTATAATCAAAGCCGTGTTCGAGTTGAGAAATGTCTGCAGGTCGAGGCTCAGTCGTCCCTGCAGCGACAGCATGTTCGGCAGGTTGACGCCGAAGCCGAGGCCGAGAAGCATTGTCTTCGGCTTCGCCATCAGGACACCGGCAGGAATGAGGAAGAGGCCGAGCGCGGCCGAGAGCGCCCAGTAGCTGTAGACCATCGGGAATATGCCGAACTCGAGGACGAAGGCTGCCACGACGGCGGCAAGGCTCGCCGTGATGAAGCCCCGGATTGCCGGTGTCGGATCGTCCATGGCGGCAAACAGGCAGCAGATGACGCCGGCCATCATCGCCGCCGTACTTCCCTGCGGCCAGCCTGTGAGGATCCAGGCGGCGGTCGCAATGCAGGTCGAAAGCATCGCCACGAGTGCCGAATAGATCGCCATGCCGTAGTCCTTGTGCATCGGCTGTGTATCGAGCGACGCGCCGAAGCGGTTCCATCTCAAGGCGTGCCGCGATCCCGAGGCGATGTCCGACTTGAGGTCGATGCAGTCGCTCCAGATCTGGATGAGATCCCGCATGCGCGCGACGACATTCTGGACCAGCAGTTGCGCCCAGGGCGGCCGGCCGTCAGTGTCGTTTTCCGCCTCCTCCATCAGCGTTAGAAAAGTCTGCCGCTGGTCGGGCGAGAGTGGCTGGCCGCTCTCGAGCCAGTCGGACACAGCATCGATCAGCCGGGTCATGGCCGGCGTATATGTGGTCACACGCGACAGGGTAGCGAGCACGTCTGCAAGACCGGAGGTCACTGGGAGCAGCACGATCATGCGGCGTTGCAGCGCGCGAGCGCAGTCCACCATGTCTCGATGGCTGGAGGTGTCGTAGGAAACATGGGTCGTGAACGCATGCAGATCGACGGCATCGGCTGAAAGGCGTCCGACCAGCGCTGTGTTGGCGGGATCGCTGTAGCGGCCACGGAGTGTGCCGAGGGCAAGGGCCGCACCGTCCTTCAGCCAGGCGTCGATGCGCGTGGCAAGGACCGGGCCGGCGTGGCGGGGCAAAAACACGCGGCTGACAACCGCCGCGCAGACGATAGCCACTGCAATCTCGATGACCCGGGCCGCCGCATAGGTGAAGGCAATCTCCGGCGTTGCAACGATCGGAAATGCCGTCAGCGCCGTCGTATAGCCGGCAAGCATGAAGACATAGCTGCGCGGTGTCCGGTCGAGCAGCGCTACGGCGAGACAGAGCCCCATCCACAAGGAGATGGCGAGCGTCAGGACTTCGGGTGAATTGACCAGATTGGGAAGCAGGATGACGGTCATGGTGCCGCCGATCGCCGTTCCGAGCAAGCGATAGACGGCCTTCGACGTGCTTGCACCCGACAGGGGATGCGAAACGATATAGACAGTGCCCACAGCCCAGTAGGGATTCTGAAGGTCGAAACAGAGGGCAATCGCGAGCGCCAGCATCGCCGCGATAAAGGTCTTCAGCGAAAAGACGACGTCGCCCAGCTCCGGAAAACGGCTTGCTTTACTGGTCATCGTCGGATGCCCCGGTAAAGGAAGAAGCCTTTGTGGAAATGATCCTGAGGACGTCGAGCGCCGCCAGCATCTGCTCTGGTGGAATGTCGCCGAGCATCGTCTCACGCAGCTTTGCGGCGCATTTCTCACAGCGTTCGGCGACGATTTTTCCGGCTGGTGTCAGTTCAACCAGCTTGATGCGACGGTCCGTATCGTCGGGCACGCGGCAGATCAGGCCGTCGCTTTCCAGTCCGTCGAGCACGCGCACCAGCGTCGGGCCTTCTATTCCAACCCTGTCGGCCAGTACGCCCTGGGGAATGCGGTCGCCCAATCGAAGAAGGGTGATCAGCGGTGCGGCAGTCGCGTCCGACAGATTGTGTTCCACGAGCATGATGTTGAGAGCCCGCCGCCAGCCGCGCCCGGAGACGAGCAGAAGCGGGGCGAACTCGGCCCATAAACTCTTCAAATTAGTTTTCATGCTTATCGATAGCATTCAACTGATTTGAGTGCAATCGGATTTTGGGCAGGGAAGAAGGCTGCAAGTCCGGAAGATCTCAAGATCGGGGCCCAAAGCAGCATTCGGATGCCATTTTCAATATTTTGTGACCCTGCCCGCATCGTCTAAACTTGAAATGACTACTCATGTTAAATATAGGGCTGAGGAGAAATCTGTCCGCCCACCCAAATCGAGGATGCCATGAAGTTTTCCCGTTCATTTTTTGCCGGCCTGACACTTGCCTGCGCTACCGCAGCAGGCCCGTTGGCTGTTTCCCTGGCGCACGCGCAGGATGATGGCATCGTCGTCTACAATGCCCAGCATGAGACACTGACCCAGGCATGGGCCGAAGGGTTCACCAAAGACACCGGCATCAAGGTCACGGTCCGCAATGGCAGCGACATGCAGTTCGCCAATCAGATCATCGAGGAAGGCGCAGCATCGCCAGCCGACGTGTTCCTGACCGAAAATTCCCCGGCGATGGTCCTGGTCGATGCCGCCGGCCTTTTCGCCCCGATCGACGCGGATACGCTGGCCCAGCTTCCTGAGACCTTCAAGGCGGCAGACGGCAAATGGACGGGCGTTGCCGCCCGGACCACCGTCTTTGCCTATGACAAGACGAAGCTGAAGGAGGCCGATCTGCCGAAATCCATGATGGATCTTGCCGATCCGAAGTGGAAGGGACGCTGGGGCGCCTCGCCGGGCGGCGCGGATTTCCAGGCAATCGTCAGCGCCTTTCTGGAATTGAAGGGCGAGGCGGAGACCGCCAAATGGCTAAAGGCGCTGAAAGAGAATGCAACGAGCTACAAGGGTAACAGCGTTGCGATGAAAGCCGTCAATGCCGGCGAGATCGAAGGCGCGCTGATCTATCACTATTACTGGTTCGGCGATCAGGCGAAGACCGGCGAAAACAGCAAGAATGTCGCCCTGCATTACTTCAAGAACCAGGATCCGGGCGCGTTCGTCAGCATTTCCGGCGGCGCTGTGCTTGCCTCCAGCCAGCATCAGAAAGAAGCCCAGGCCTTCATCAAGTGGATCACCGGCAAGGGTGGCCAGACGGTGCTGCGCGATGGCAATTCATTCGAGTATGCGGTTGGCAACGGTGCGCAGTCCAATCCCAAGCTGGTGCCGCTTGCCGAGTTGCAGGCCCCCAAGATCGAGCCGTCCAAGCTGAACAGCAAGAAGGTGACCGATCTGATGACGGCCGCCGGCCTCATCTGATACCTCTTGCGCAAGGCTCGCCTGCCCTGCTAGGGCCTTGGCAACAGCGTCACGCATTATCATCGGCAATCGCCCACTGGCGGTTGCCGTGCTGTATTCAGAAATGAGGGCAGCCGTCATGCTGCAAAAAAACAGCCAAGCCGCACCCGGCTATCCGGCCGATGCCCTGCGCCTGACAAGGCCGGCGGCATCTCGTGGCCGCGTGCCGAACGTGCCGGTTTTCGTTGTTGCTGCCCTCGTGTCGTTGCTCAGCCTACTGCCGCTTGGCTTCATAGTCTGGATTACTATCCAGACCGGCTGGCAGCAGGTGATCGCGCTGGTCTTTCGAAATCGCGTCGGCGAGCTGCTGATCAACACTGTGCTGCTCGAAGTCTGCACGCTGCCGCTCTGCATCATCCTTGCGGTTACGCTCGCCTGGCTTACCGAACGCACCGACATTTTCGGCGCGCGGATATGGTCGTGGCTCTCGGCGGCACCCCTCGCAGTTCCTGCCTTCGTTCACAGCTACGCCTGGGTCAGCCTGGTTCCGGGCATGCGTGGCCTGTCGAGCGGCGTGCTCGTTTCGGTTCTCGCCTACTATCCATTTCTCTACCTCCCGGTCGCAGCTGCCTTGCGCCGTCTCGATCCGGCCATCGAAGATGCGGCCGCCTCTCTCGGGCTGGGCCCCTGGCGTGTCTTTTTCCGCGCCGTACTGCCGCAGCTGCGACTGGCGATTTGCGGGGGTTCGCTATTGATCGGCCTCCATCTCCTGGCCGAATACGGCCTGTTCATCATGATCCGCTTCGATACGTTCGCGACCGCCATCGTCGACCAGTTTCAGTCTGCCTACAACAGCCCGGCCGCCAATATGCTCGGCGGCGTTCTGGTGCTGTGCTGCCTGCTGATGCTTGGCCTCGATGCGCTGATCCGCGGCAATGAACGCTACGCCCGTGTCGGCTCCGGTGCCGCCCGTCCGGCAGATTGCCGCCGTCTCGGCCGCCTCGCACTCCCCTGCATCCTGTTGCCGGTCATCACGGCAGCGCTGGCTCTGGGCGTGCCCTTCGTGACGCTGGCGCGCTGGCTGGTGATCGGCGGCGCCGATATCTGGCGGATGGATATGCTCGGATTGGCCTTCGCGCAGACAATGGTGCTGGCAATCGCCGGCGGCATCCTGGCAACGGTCGCTGCAGCGCCGATGGCCTGGCTCTCCGTGCGTGCGCCGGGCAGGCTGCAACGGCTGCTCGAAGCCTGCCACTATTATGTGGGCTCGCTGCCGGGCGTTGTCGTGGCGCTGGCGCTCGTCTCGATCACCGTGCGAATGATCCTGCCGCTCTATCAGACCTTTGCGACGCTGCTGGTTGCCTACGTGTTGCTGTTTCTGCCGCGTGCCATGGTCGGCCTCAGGGCCAGCATTGCCCAGGCGCCGGTAGAACTGGAGCGGGCAGCCATGGCCCTTGGCCGCACGCCAGGTCAGGCGGTCCGCCAGATCACCATGCGGCTTGCGGCGCCAGGCGCTGCGGCAAGCGTTGCACTTGTCGCGCTCGGCATCACCAACGAGCTGACGGCAACGCTGATGCTCTCGCCAAACGGCACCGTGACGCTGGCGACGAAATTCTGGTCGCTGACCAGCGAGATCGACTATGTCTCGGCTGCCCCTTATGCCCTGATGATGGTCGTCCTGTCGTTGCCGCTCACCCTTCTTCTTCACATGCAATCCAAGCGAACGGCCGGGCAATGACCTTCCTGACGATCCAAGATATCAGCAAGCGCTACGGCCCTGTCCTGGCGCTCGACAGCATCGACCTGCAGGTTGAAATCGGCAGCCGCACCGCTATCGTCGGCCCTTCCGGCTCCGGCAAGACGACTTTGCTGCGTATCATCGCGGGCTTCGAACAGCCGGATCATGGCCGCGTCGTTCTGCAGGGCGAGACACTGGCCGATGGACCTTCTATCGTGCCCGCGCATCGCCGGGGCATCGGCATAGTCTCCCAGGACGGCGCCCTCTTTCCCCATCTGAGCGTGGCCGAAAACATCGGCTTCGGCATCGAGCGCGGTGTTGCTGACCGCAGCGAGATCATCCGCGACCTCGTGGATATGGTCGAGCTCGATCATGCCATGCTCGATCGACGTCCGCATCAGCTGTCCGGCGGCCAGCAGCAGCGTGTTGCACTGGCCCGCGCGCTTGCCCGCAAGCCGAAGCTGATGCTGCTCGACGAGCCCTTTTCGGCACTCGACACCGGGCTGCGTGAAAACATGCGCAAGGCCGTGGCGAGAGTTTTGCAGACGGCCGGTATCACCGCAATTCTCGTTACCCACGATCAGGCCGAGGCCTTGTCCTTCGCAGATCAGGTCGCCGTGCTACGCGGTGGACAACTGGTCCAGGCCGGCCCGCCCCAGTCGCTTTACCTCCGTCCTGTCGATCGGGAGACGGCAACGTTTCTTGGCGATGCGCTGCTTTTGCCTGCCGATCTCGGAGAGGGTTTTGCGGATTGCGTACTGGGCCGGATCGTAACGGACGCGCCAGCGCAAAGTGGCCCATCTGAAATCATGCTGCGCCCCGAGCAGCTTCATCTCTCCCTTGCCGAAGGCGCGCCGGACGGAACGGGATGCCGGGGAACCGTGGACGACATCGAGTTCGGCGGCGCGCTTTGCACCGTCACCCTGCGTCTCGCCGAACAGAACGGCGGCTCCACACTGATGGTCAAATGCTCCGGGATAGGCCTTCCCGCCATTGGCAGCGCGGTCGAGGTGACCGTGCGCGGTAGCGCCCATGTCTTTGCCACGCTTTAGGCATGGCAAAGGTTAGGCCGACAACTCTCTCAGAGAACCGGACTTTCCAGCAGCTGGCCGGTTGTCACGTCGGCAATGCCACGGTCGGTCTGGTGCGGCCCGATGTTGCAAGCGAGCGCCGCGCCGAAACACGCCTTGAACACCAGATAGGGCGGCTTCCAGTCGACAACCCGCGTCATGGCCTTGCGTATGGCGCCAAACCCCGCCGCGATATCCTCCAGTCCAGCCTCGCTGACAAGGCCGGAGAGCGGTAGCGGCAAGATGGCATCGAGCCTGCCGTTCGAGGCCACCGCCATACCGCCGCCCGCAGCGATCACGGCATTTGCAGCCAGCGTCATGTCGCGCACATTGCCACCGAACACAGTCAGGTTGTGGCTGTCATGCGATACAGTCGTACAGAAAGCACCTCGCCATTCACCCCAACCGGTGAGAAAGCCGATTCGCGGCCGTTCATCGACGCGGCCATGTCGGTGCGCGATCGCGAGCAGGGTCGTCCCCGGCGGCGGAACGACGAAGCCACCTGCAACATCGGCAGTCATCTCGCCCCAGGCCGTAAATCGTGGCTGGTCTATGGTGGCGATGCGTACTCTGTCTCCGTCCGCCAATACGCGAAAATCGTCTTCGGAAAGCGGTTCCAGCTTGACGGAATGGCGCAATGGCTCCGGATCGAGCCTCGCCGCTGTAAACAGCGCTTTGCCGTTACGGGCAACGGGCTTGCCATCGGCGAGGACAAGCCTTGCCCGGAAATCCTCGAGATCGTCGAATAACACGATGTCAGCCCGTCGACCGGCGGCAATCAGGCCGAGGTCAGGCCGGTTCAAGCGCATTGCGGCGTTCAGGGTTGCTGCGCGCAAAGCCCACTCTGGACGTAGGCCATCGCGCACCAGCCGCCGCACGACATCGTCAAGACCGCCATCCCGGTGGAGTTCGTCGGGAAATACATCGTCGGTGCATAGCGTGATGGTCTGGGGCATATGGCCGAGCTTATTGATTTCATTCACGAACTGCGTCAGCAGGTGATCATGTGAGCCGCGCAGTTCGATCGTCATTCCGGCCGAGAGTTTGGCGAGGAAGTCGGCGCCGGAGGTGAGCTCATGGTCGGATGTCACGCCTGCTGCCATAAAGGCGTTGAGATCGGCTCCCTCAAGTCCCCGCGCGTGGCCTGCAACGATCTTGCCTGAAGCGAGACCGGCGTTGACGATGCCGGTCATGCGCGGATCGCCGTCGATGACGCCGCGCATGTTCATCACCTCGGCGACGCCACCGATCTCGGGCCAGGACAGGATCTCGGCAATCACAGCTGCGTCGAAGTCCGCGCCGGCGCATTCCAGTCCCGGTGCCGAGGGAACGCTGGAAGGCGCAAGGGTGATCACTCGCAAAGGCAGGGGCCGCGTGGCCTCCACAGCCCAGCGCACGGCGGCCAGCCCGTGGACATTGCCGAATTCGTGCGGATCCCAGACAATTGTCGTAACGCCGCGCGGCATGACGCATTCCGCATAGGCCGCAGGCGTGATCATCGAGCTTTCGATGTGCATATGCGTGTCGATGAGCCCCGGCGACAGGAATGCGCCGGCCGCATCGATGATTTCGCTCGCGTCGGTTCTGCTGCCAGCAGGATGCACGCTGGCAATCAGGGCCCCCGTCAATCCGATATCGCAGTTGTCGATTTGCCCTGTGACCATGTTGACGAGTCGACCGCCGGTAATCAGCACATCAAACGGCGTATCGCCCCGCGCTGCCGAGGAGGCACGGGCCCTGAGAGCCGGATGGTTGAGGTCTGCGGGATCGCGCGCGCGCGTTTCGGTCATCGGCTGGCCTCGTCGGCGAGGGCACGCATGACCATGACGCGAGCCCTGGCTGCATCGATCCCGGCCACATAATGTGCGTTGAAAATGCCACGCGAGGCGCGAGATTCCACGACCGTCCGTCCTCGCGTATGGGATCCTTGCAACTCCACATCGATGCGGGCAGGTCGAAAGTCGGCGATATCTGGCTCAACGAAGATGGCAGCAGCGGTCGGATCGTAGAGCGCCATGCCGGCACGGCCGCGGCTGGTTCCAATCGTCACGTAGCCGCCCAGAAGATCGGCCAGCAACGTGGCTTTTTCGCTGGCTACCAGACGAAGGGCATCGACGTCCTCCGGGGTTGCGATCACCTTGCGGCAGATATCGAGATCGACCATGCGCAGCGGCAGGCCGTGGGCAAGGACGATTGCGAGCGCCTCCGGATCGGCAAAGGCATTGAATTCGGCCGATGCCGTATGATTGCCCGCTGTGACGCCACCGCCCATCCAGACCAGTTCCGTCACGCGGGTGGCAAGATCGGGCCGCGCCAGCGCCAGCGCCGCGATATTGGTGAGAGGCCCGAGCGCCAGGATCCGGCAGGGACCTTGGTTGGTCTCAAGCCATTGGCAAAGCGCGGCAAAGGCATTGCCCGGAGGCAGCCGCTCTGCTGCCGGCAGCGTCCTTCCCAGCGTGGGAATTCCGCTTGAGCCAAGGATCGCCTCGGCTGTTTCCAGCTGGCATAGGACCGGCATTGCCCGCCCGCTGTGGATTTGAAAGCGCCAACCGAAAAATGCCGCCGCACTGGCTGCGTTGGCTCTCACCTGGTTGAGCGGAGTGTTCCCCATGACCAGCGAGACGCCGTCGATCTCAAGCCCCGAATGCGCCACCACCAGAATGGCGGCGATGTCGTCGAAGCCCATGTCGGTATCGATCCAGACCCCCATGTTTCACCCGAACCTTTCCAGCACCGCTGCCGCATCGACCGGCAGATCGAATGCGAGCTCGCTGCCCATCGGCTGCGCAGCCAGGGCGGCTCCGACTTCGGCCTTGATGGGACCGAGCGGCGTGTCGAGCAGGTACTCGCGTGTGTTTCCGGCAAAGGACGTGCCCCGGACGATGCCTCGAAACGGACCGACGCCGAGCGTGACCGCACGCGGACGCCAGGCGAGCCCCGCAGCACCTCGTGGCACGGGTTGAGACAGCGGCACGGCGCCACCGGCCGCTTTCATCCCGGTGCTCTCGGTGGGAAAGATGTTCTCGAATCCGACGAAGTCGGCAACGAAGGCGGAGACTGGTCGGTTATAGATCTCCTCCGGCGTACCGATCTGCTCGATTGCGCCATTCCGCATGACCACGATCCTGTCGGCCAGCGCCAGTGCCTCCACTTGGTCATGGGTGACGAAAATCATCGTCACGCCGGTCTTCTTCTGGACCCGCTGCAGTTCGGTGCGCATTTCCAGCCTGAGACGTGCGTCGAGATTGGACAGCGGCTCGTCGAGCAGCAGCACTTTAGGCTCCATCACCATAGAGCGTGCTAGCGCTACGCGTTGTTGCTGGCCGCCTGAGAGCTCTCCTGGTTTCCGGCGCGAGAAATCGCCAAGGCCCACAGACGTCAGGCCAGCGCCGACGCGCGCATCGAGGTCGCCGCCGCGCAGGCCCTTCAGGCGCAATCCGAAGGCGATGTTCTCGTAGACCGAAAGATGCGGGAAGAGGGCATAGGACTGGAAGACCAGGCCGACTGCCCGTTTATTGGCGGAAACACGGGTGATGTCGACACCGTCTAGGCTGATCTTGCCTGAGGAGGGCGTCAGCAGTCCGGCGATAGCGCGCATTGTCGTCGTCTTGCCGCAGCCGGACGGGCCGAGCAGCGCCACCAGTTCCCCCCGACCGATCGTCAGGTCGAGATCCCTGACGGCAACGGTGCTGCCGTAGGCAAGCGTCAGCTTCTTGAGGGTGAGATAGGAGGCGTCAGACATAGCGGGAAAATCCTAGAAAGCGTTCGGCCAGAAAGACGATGCCGATCGACAGGAAGGCGAGCAGTGCCGAAAGGGCGGCCACGGAGGGATCGTAGGTCGTCTCCATGTAGCCGAGCATGTTGATCGGCAGGGTCTGGATTCCGGGGCCCGACAGAAACAGCGACACCGGCACCTGATTGAAGCTGGTGACAAACCCGAGGATAAACGCCGCCAGCACGCCGCCGCGTATATTCGGCAGCACGACGCGGAAGAAGGCGCCCGGCCGCGAAGAACCGAGCAACACTGCGGCTTCCTCGATGTCGGAGCGCAGGTTGTCGAGGCTGGCCGAGACGACGCGCACGGCATAGGGCAACACCAGCGCAGTATGGGCGCAGAACAGCGCGGCGGTAATGCTGAAGCCGAAGGGCACGACGAGATACCGTAGGATGGAGAGCCCGACGATGATGCCTGGTACGATGATGGGCGCTGACACGACCGTGCGGATGGTCTCGGCAAACGGCAGCCTGTAGCGGGAGAGCGCATAGGCGGCCGGCACGCCCAGGACCAGCGCACACAGGGTGCCGCCGACCGCAAGCAGCATGGACATGGCAAAGCTGGCGCGAAAGCTGTCAACGGTGAAGACTTTTTCCACCCAACGCAGCGAGAGGCCCTGCGGCGGAAAAGCCAGCGTCTCGCCGGCTGAAAGCGAGGCGGCAACAATGATGACGAACGGCCCGATCAGGAAGACCAGCAGCAAAGACAGGGCAATCGGTGAAAACAGCCGGCCGCTCATATGCGGCTCCTCGCGGTTGCCACGCGCTTCAGCAGCAGATTGGCGCCGAAGCTCATGACGATGAGGATGAAGGCGATGACGCTCGCCGAGACGAAATCGCTGGAAACCGTGACCCGCTGGTAGAGCAGCGTTTCCAGCATCAGCACCTTGGAGCCACCAAGGATCGCAGGCGTGATATAGGCCGTCAGCGAACCGGTGAAAACCAGCGTGCCGCCGATCACCAGTCCCTCGCGGGTGAGCGGCAGGATAACTTTCCAGAACACCTGCAGCCAGTTTGCACCGAGCACTCGCGCCGCGGCGATCGCATCTTTCGGCATGTTTTCAAGCGCACTGATCAGCGACAGGATCATCAGGGGCAGGAACAATTGCAGCAGGCCGAGAAAAACTGCGGTCTCGCTGAAGAGAATGCGGAACGGGGTGTCTATCACATGCAGCCCGATCAGCGCCTCGTTGACGATGCCGGTGCGCCCGAGGATGACGATCCAGGCATAGGTGCGGGCAACCGGTGAAATCATCAATGGCAGCACGACAAGGCCGACCATGCGACCCTTGCTCTTCGGCGGTAGGTTGACGATGGCAAATGCGCCGGCATAGCCGATGACCGCAGAAACGGCCGTGACCTCGAGCCCGAGGCGTAGCGTGCGCAGGAAGACGGTACGATTGAGCGCCTCGGAGAAAAATGCCGTGTAGGCGCCGATCGACCACGCCCCATCGGGCGCGTGAAACCCCTCAGACAAAAGCAGGATGACCGGCACCAGGAAAACCACTGCCGCAAACAGTGCTGCCGGAAGCGCCAGCGCGAGGGCCTCGGTTCTATTCTGGAACATGCAGATCTTTCCCGCAGGCAGTGTCGTCTGAACGATATCCGCGGTGCTGGATTCGGATATTCCGCACCGGCAGCTTACTGGCCAACCGTCTCGTTCCATTCCTTCACCCAGGCCTCTCGCTCGTCGAGCGCCAGAGCGGAGGGGATGAGCTTGAGGCTCCTGGCGGTGTCTTCGCCAAAGGTCAGGTTGCTGGTGATGTCAGCCGGCAGCTTGACCTCCTTGTTGGCAGGGCTGTCGACCAGCTTCTGGCCAAGCGCGGTCTGCACATCCGTCGAAAGCCAGAAATCCATGAACTGCAACGCTAGATCCCGGTTCTTCGAACCTTTGGTCAGGATCATGACATTCATGCCACCTGTTTGGCCCTCCTTGGGGTCGGCCCAGGCAACGGGGACATCGAGCTTGGTAAAGCCGGCCCAGGAAAAGCGACCGATCGGCGCTGCCCAGATTTCCTCCTGCTGCATAAGTTGCACCAGTTGCGAGGACTTTTCGTAGAAGGTAACGATGTCGTCTTTATTTTCACCGATCGCAGCAATCGGCGCTTTGAGATCCGGCGTGTTCTTGCCCATTGCCTCGCCCAGCATGTAGAGCGCTGGCGGTCCCTGGTTGGTCGTCACATTCGGGAAGGCAATATGGCCCACATATTCGGGCTTCAGGAGATCGGCCCAGGACGTGATCTTCATTTTATCGGGGCGATAGGCGATGGACGTGGCGTAGAAGGTGTAGCCGACGCTCATACTGTCGCCGTTCGGGTCCTTGGCGATGTCGTAGAGCTTGTCGAAATTGGAAAGCCTTGACGTATCGATCTTGTCTGTGAGACCTGCGCGAGACGCCTGTAGCGCATCGGCCATCGAGACGACTGCCATGTCGATCACCGGATGGGCCTTGTTCGCCTCCATTTTTGCCAGCCGCTCGACGCTGTTGCCGGTCTCCACGACCAGCTTGCAGCCGCATTTCGCTTCGAATGGATCGTAGACCAGCTTCCTGTAGTCGTCCTGGGCAAACGCATAGACGGAGATCGTCAGCGTCTTGTCCGCAGCGCCTGCTGTCAGTGGAAAAAGGCAACAAACCGCGATGGACGTGCTCAGCAGCCAATTCATGGGACGGGATCTCCACCGGGTTCCTGCATCGCCGGTCCGGGAGGACCGGAGGACTGACGTGCTATAAGCCGCATCGGTACCCGTGAAACCGCCGCGGTGACGATGCGGCTGGCGTGCGGGGTCTCTTCTGCCAAAGATTGGTCGCGGGCGCCCATTTCGATGACGTCGACGAGCGCGCCGACGGCAATTTTTGCGATAGCCGGCATGTCCATACGCATCGTCGTTATGCCGGGCGTGACAACCGAGGACCAGATCAGGTCGTCGAAGCCGGTGACGCTGACGCTATCCGGCACGGATATGCCTGCCTGCTGCAATTCCGTCAGGGCCCGCAGCGCAGCGAGATCCGAGATGGCGGCAAAGGCGGTGAACCCTTGTCTGACTTTTTCCGCAAGCCCCAGCATGCAGCCTGCTCCATGCTCGGCTTCGATCTTTTCGATCCACATGACGCCCGTGGTGACGCTCGCGTCGAATGCCGATTTCAGGCCGCCGATGCGGTCGTTCTGGACGTTGGAGGCGGGGTTGTTACCCAGCAATATGATCTTGCGATGCCCGAGTTCATACAGATGTTGCGCCACCTGTACTCCGCCCTGCCAGTGATCAGCAGAGACGGTGTTGCCCGGCGTCGATGGCGTATCGATGACGGCTACCGGACAGCCGATGTCCGCAATCCGGGTGCCGCGCCGGGGGACAATGATCATGCCATCCACGCCGCGCTCCAGCAGACGATTGATAGCGTCGGTCTGGTGGCCGATATCGCCACGTGAATCGGCGATCAGCATGCCGTAGCCGGCAACCGAGGCAGCGTATTCCATAGCCTGGGCGATTTGCGGGAAGAGCGGATTGGCGATATCGGGCAGGACAAGGCCGAGCACCGCGCTTCTGCCGGTCCGCAACGCCCGCCCTGCCTGGCTCGGCACATAACCGAGGGCCGCTGCGGTCGCCCGTATACGGTCGCCGAGTTCGGCAGACACCCGGCCTTTGCCGGAAAGAGCATTGGAGACGCTGGCGACGGAAACACCGAGCGATGCCGCGATGCGGCTGAGATTAGGTCCGGAACGGTTGATAGCCAATGACATCACAATAAATGGTTAATCGTTTAATCAATCGATATACCACCTGATTTGATTTGTCGAATCGAATCTTGGCCCTGCAGTCATTTATGATGGTCGTGACGCCGGCAAGCAAGCCGCGAAGTGGTCGCATCCTGCTTGCCGGCTTTATTGTTATGCCGCCAGGGCGTCGAGGATCCGGATCCAGGAGCGTATGCCCTTGTGATAGGAGGCGAGCTCATACTTCTCGTTCGGCGAATGAATACGGTCGTCGTTCAGGCCGAACCCGACCAGCAACGACTCCATGCCGAGCATCTTCTGGAAATCGCCGACGATGGGAATGGAGCCGCCCATGCCGATGACGACAGCAGGCTTCGGCCACTCGTCAGAGAGGGCTGCCTTCGCCTTGTTGAGCAGCGCCGATTCATAAGATAGTTGAATGCCCGGAGACCCGCCGTGACCGTGAAATTCAACGGAGCAATCGGCCGGGATCTTCGACTTTACATAAGCGCGGAAACTGTCGCGGATGGCTGCCGGGTTCTGGTCGCCGACCAGCCGGAAGGATATCTTGGCGGATGCCTTCGAGGCGATGACGGTCTTGAAGCCGTCGCCCGTATAGCCACCGGTGATGCCGTTGACCTCTGCTGTCGGACGCGCCCAGGTCAGTTCCAGAGCGGAGCGCCCCTTTTCGCCTGATGGGATCGACAGTCCGATTTCGCCCAGCAGCTTTTCCGCCGAGGCGTCGAGCTTTTCCCAGCTTGCCTTGATATCGGCAGGCGTCTCGTTGACGCCGTTGTAGAAGCCCGGAAGCGTGACCCTGCCGGTTGCGTCATGCAGGCCGGCGACGATGTCGGCGAGGATATGGATCGGATTTGCGGCAAGTCCGCCGAACATACCGGAATGCAGATCGCGGTCTGCGGCCGTGACGACGATCTCATCGCCGACCAATCCGCGCAGGCCGGCGGCAATTGCCGGCGTTTCGGCATCCCACATGCCGGTATCACAGACGAGCGCGTAGTCTGCCGTCAGTTCCGCGGCATTGGCCTCGAGGAAAGGTTTCAGCGATGGCGAGCCTGATTCCTCTTCGCCTTCGAATAGGATGGTGATGCGGCATGGAAGCGCGCCGTTGATGTCCTTGTACGCCCGGCAGGCTTCAACGAAGGTCATTAGCTGGCCTTTGTCGTCCGACGTGCCACGGCCGGTGATGACCTTGCGACCATTGCCGATCTCCTTGATGGCTGGCGAGAAAGGGTCGTTCTCCCAGAGCTCGATCGGGTCGACTGGCTGCACGTCGTAGTGACCGTAGAACAGCAGGTGCGGCGCACCGGCACTGGCGCCTGCGTGGTGCGCGACGACCATCGGATGGCCGGGAGTATCGCGAACCGAGGCTTCGAAGCCGATAGAGACCAGATAGGCCGTAAGCCACTCTGCCGCCTTGCGGCATTCCGGCTTGAATGCAGGATCGGTCGAAATCGACTTGATCCTGAGCAGTTCGAACAGCTTGTCGAGGCTGGTGGGCAGGTTCTGGTCGGCGCGGTCGAGAATGGGGGATATGGCAGTCATGGATGGTCCTTCTTCCGATTTGGAGAGACGATAGACCAAAGCGGGGGGTGTTTCGAGCCGAAATCGGCTGTGTGTTCGATCGTAGCGGTCAGCGAAATGTCAAAGAGCTGCGATCGCCGCTAGAGGCGCTTGGCATTGTCGAGGACGCGCCGAATATATTCCAGCAGCAACTCACGCTCGAAGACCCTGAAACCTTTGAAGAGATCCTGGTCTGCAGCCATGGCTGCATCGACCGCGTCTTGCTGCATGGCAGATCCCTTTTCCGTCAGGTAGACGAGCTGAGCCCGCTTGTCGGAAGGATGAGGCTTGCGCTCGATCAGTTGATCGCGCTCCATGCGCGAAAGCGTGTTTGCCATGGTGGCCTGTTCGATGTCGACGCGCTCCAGCAGTTGCTTCTGCGTCAGGCCATCCTCGGCCCACAATTCGACCAGGATTGGAAACTGTCCGGGAGAAAAGCCGATTCCTGCCGCCCGCTGTTGCAAGGAGCGACTGAAACCCTTCGCAAGCTGGCTCGCAAGGTAGGCTGCGGAGTCTGTCCGACTATATCCCATGACGTGTGCTTATGCGCAATTTCAAGCCGAAACAACGCGTAAATCGCCGGCGAGGGTCTTAGCCGAGCGGGTTGTTGCACTGTCTGCTTCGATGGAAAAAGCCGCCATGGCCTGGAGGGAAACCATGGCGGCTAAAAATAGGGACAAAGGCCCGGAGAGGGGGGAAGGCCTTTGTCCAAGTCTGATGCGGCAGGGGACATGCCAGCGACCAGACCCGCGACGTTTGTTAAGCGCCGGCGAGGGAGAAATGCTAATTCAAATACGGCTTTTCAAGGGAACCGTTTCGTCGGCGCCGTTACAAATCGGTAACGTTTCGGTGACGCCGGGCACTGCATCCCTCAGCGAAAAGCAGGCAACGCGGTCTGGACCTCGGGCATGCCGCAGGCTATCCATTCCGGCATGAAAAATGGTGATCATCTCTTCCTCGTCGATGGCTCGGGCTTCATTTTCCGCGCCTTCCACGCCATTCCGCCGCTCAACCGCAAATCCGATGGTTTGCCGGTGAATGCCGTGTCGGGATTTTGCAACATGCTGTGGAAGTTGCTGCGTGACGCGCGCAACACCGATGTCGGGGTGACGCCCACCCATTTTGCCGTCATCTTCGACTATTCCTCAAAGACGTTCCGCAACGATCTATACCATCTCTACAAAGCCAACCGCTCGGCACCGCCCGAGGACCTGGTGCCGCAGTTCGGTCTGATCCGCGAGGCGACCCGCGCCTTTAATCTTCCGTGCATCGAAACTGAAGGTTTCGAGGCCGACGACATCATCGCCACCTATGCGCGGCTGGCAGAGGCCACCGGCGCCGATGTCACCATCATCTCGTCCGACAAGGACCTGATGCAGTTGGTGACGCCCAATGTGCATATGTACGATGCCATGAAGGACAAGCAGATCGGCATTCCCGATGTCGTCGAGAAATGGGGCGTCGCGCCTGAAAAGATGATCGACCTGCAGGCGCTGACCGGTGATTCCACCGACAACGTGCCGGGCATTCCGGGGATCGGTCCGAAGACCGCAGCCCAGCTTCTGGAAGAATTCGGCGATCTCGAAACGCTGCTGTCGCGGGCCGGCGAGATCAAGCAGCAGAAACGCCGCGAAAGTATCATTGCCAATGCCGATCTCGCACGGCTGTCGCGCCAGCTGGTCGAACTGCGCACCGACGTACCGCTCGACGTACCCCTCGAGGATCTGACACTCGAGCCGCAGGATGGCCCGAAACTCATCGCCTTCCTGAAGGCCATGGAATTCACCTCGCTGACCCGCCGCGTCGCCGATGCGACCGGCGCGAATGCTGCAGGCATCGAGGCGGCGGTCGTCGCGGTCGAGCTGGTTGCCGAGGCTCACGGCCCCGACATGGACACGCTCGCCTCCGCCACCGAGGGGGAGCGCTCCGAAGAGACGATCAAGTCGTCGCCCACCGACCCGCTGGCAGTCGAGGCGCCGCATCGGGGTGCAACGCCTACCGATCTTGCCAGGAGCCGGGCAGAAAGTTTCGCCGCCGCCAAACTCGATGCCTCTGCCTATGTCACCATCCGAGACCTCCCAACGCTCTCGAACTGGATTGCCGCCTGTCGCGAAACCGGCCTGGTCGCCTTCGATACCGAGACCACCTCGATCGATGTCATGCAGGCGGATCTGGTCGGTTTCTCGCTTGCCTACGCCGATCCCGCCGATGCGTCGGGCCTCACCATCCACGCCGCGTATGTGCCGCTTGCCCACAAGACCGGCAGCGAGGATCTGTTCAGCGACGGCGTCAAGCTGGCGCCGGACCAGATACCCATGGACGATGCACTGGCCCTGCTGAAGGGACTGCTGGAGGACCCGTCCGTCCTCAAGGTAGCCCAGAACCTCAAATACGATTACCTGCTGATGAAGCGCTATGGCATCATCACCCGGGGGTTTGACGACACCATGCTGATGTCCTACGTGCTCGATGCCGGTGCCACGACCCATGGCATGGACACGCTGTCCGAGCGCTGGCTCGGGCACAAGCCCATCGCCTTCAAGGATGTCGCCGGCAGCGGCAAGTCGCTCGTCACCTTCGACCGTGTCGCCATCGACAAGGCCACGGCCTATGCCGCCGAGGATGCCGATGTGACGCTGCGGCTGTGGATGGTGCTGAAGCCGCGCCTCGCCGCGCAGAAACTGACCTCGGTCTATGAGCGCCTGGAGCGGCCGCTCGTGCCGGTGCTCGCCCGCATGGAAGAGCGCGGCATCACCGTCGATCGCCAGATCCTGTCACGGCTCTCCGGCGAACTTGCCCAGAAGGCGGCAGCCTTCGAGGACGAGATCTATGAACTGGCCGGCGAGCGCTTCAACATCGGCTCGCCCAAGCAGCTCGGCGATATCCTGTTCGGGAAGATGGGCCTTGCCGGTGGCGGCAAGACCAAGACCGGACAGTGGTCCACCTCGGCAAGCGTGCTCGAGGATCTGGCCGCCGAGGGCCTGCCGCTGCCGCGCAAGATTGTCGACTGGCGCCAGTTGACCAAGCTGAAGTCGACCTACACCGACGCGCTGCCAGGCTACATCCACCCCCTGACCAAACGCGTCCACACATCCTACTCGCTGGCCGCGACCACCACCGGCCGGCTATCCTCGTCCGAGCCGAACCTGCAAAATATTCCGGTGCGCACCGTCGAAGGCCGCAAGATCCGCACGGCTTTCGTTTCGACACCCGGCCACAAGCTGCTGTCGGCCGATTACAGCCAGATCGAGCTGCGCGTGTTGGCCCATGTCGCCAACATTCCGCAACTGACCCAGGCGTTTTCCGACGGCGTGGACATCCATGCGATGACGGCCTCCGAGATGTTCGGTGTGCCGGTCGAGGGCATGCCGTCGGACGTGCGCCGTCGCGCCAAGGCGATCAACTTCGGCATCATTTACGGCATCTCAGCCTTCGGCCTTGCCAACCAGCTTTCAATCGAGCGCTCCGAGGCCGGTGAATACATCAAGCGCTACTTCGAGCGCTTCCCCGGCATCAAGGACTATATGGAGGCCACCAAGGCCTATGCCCGTGACAAGGGCTATGTCGAGACCATCTTCGGCCGCCGCATCCATTATCCGGAAATTCGCTCGTCCAATCCTTCGATGCGCGCTTTCAACGAACGCGCCGCCATCAACGCACCGATCCAGGGCTCGGCCGCAGACGTTATCAGGCGTGCGATGATCCAGATCGAGCCGGCATTGGCTGAAGCCGGGCTCGGCGAGCGCGTCCGCATGCTGCTGCAGGTCCATGACGAATTGATTTTCGAAGTGGAGGATGGCGATGTCGAGCGGACCCAGCCGGTCATCGTCTCCGTCATGGAAAATGCTGCCATGCCGGCCGTCGAGATGAGCGTGCCGCTTAAGGTCGATGCGCGTGCTGCCGACAACTGGGACGAAGCCCACTAGCAGAACCGGACTTGCTGTCAGCCGCGGAGTATTGCCTCGAGCGCATCGATCATCGCATGCGTCGCGGCATCCAGCGTGCCGCTGTTGTCGATGGTGACGACATCGAAGTCGCCTTGCACGGTCAGCGATCCGCGTTCCAGGCGCTTCAGGATGTCCGCACGGGTTTCACGTCCGCGCGCTTCCAGACGCTCTGCCAGCACCTCCGGCCGGGCTGTGACGTTGATGATCGTCAGTCTCGGGAAGGCAGCCTTGAAGCGATCGAGTACCGACCGCGAGCCGTTGGCGATGACGATATTGCCCTGTGCCAGTTCCTGGCGAACGGCGGCCGGAATCCCGTATTTCAGGCCATGTGCATCCCAGGATATGGCAAAACTGCCGGCCCTTTCCATCGCGTCGAACCCGCCCTCGGAGACGCTGACATGGTCCTCGCCACCCGCGTCGGCGCCGCGTGTGATGACGCGTCTCGCAAAGTGCACATCCGTCCGTCCGTCAAAATATTCTGCGGCGCGGCCGATCAGCGTGTCCTTGCCGGCGCCGCTTGGGCCGACCACCACCACCATCATGCCTGTTGCGGTCGGCGCGGCATTGCCGGTCTGCGGATTGGCCTCAAGCTCGGCCATCAGGCGACCCTTCGTCCTTCGCGCCAAATCGCGCGTGTCACAGGCACGCCGGTATCGCGGCGCACTCGCACGAGGTCTGCGCGCAGTCCGACCGCGATGCGGCCCCGGTCGTCGAGGCTGACGGTGCGGGCAGGGGTTGCCGTCACCATCGCAATCGCCTTCGGCAGCGAGATCGACTCGACCTCGTCGGCCAGTATGAACGGTGCATGCAGCAGGCTGAACGGCACGTAATCCGACGACAGCACGTCGAGTACGCCGAGCTCTGCCAGGTCCCGTGCGGCGATATTGCCGGAATGCGACATGCCGCGGACGATGTTCGGCGCTCCCATCAATACGCTCATGCCGGCAGCATGCGAGGCTTTGGCGGCCTCCACGCTGGTCGGAAACTCTGCCAGACGGACACCATAGGCAACGGCCTCATCGACATGTTCGAGCGTCGCATCGTCATGGCTGGCAATGGTGATGCCGCGCTCGTGGCAGATCTTGGTGATGGCGTCGCGGTGCGGCGTCGAATACTTGGCCGACTCCTCGAGGCGCTTGGCAATGAAGACCGCAAAAGCCTCGTCAGTCAGGCCGCGCTTCTTCTGGTAGTAGAAGATGTACTTGTCCATCGTCTGGAACTGTCGCTGGCCGGGCGCATGATCCATCAGCGACACGAGGCGAACCGCGTTGTCCTGCTGGAAGTCGGCAAAATGCTCGAGTACGTTTTGCGAAGACACCTCGCAGCGCAGGTGGATCAGATGGTCGGCCCGCAGCCGCCCGTCGTTCTGTGCCGCCTCGATGGCATCGGCCATGTCACGCATCTCGCCGTGGTCGAAGCCGTCATCCTCGTCGGAGCCCATGCGCAGGCAGTCGAACACGGTGGTTATGCCCGAAGTGACGATCTGCGCATCGTGCGCCTGTATGGCCGCCGTCTTGTTCCATCGCACGCCAGGCCGCGGCGAGTAATGGGACTCCAGATGGTCGGTATGCAGTTCCACAAGGCCTGGCATCAGATAATCGCCCTCGAAATCCTCTCCGACAGCGGACGCTCCCTCGGAGATCTCGGCGATCTTGCCGTCGCGGATGATCACTGTGCCCGACACGATCTGGTCTTCGAGAATGATACGGGCATTGGAGAGGATGGTTTCCTGGGACATGTCAGACGGTCTTTCAGCTTGCAGCGTGGGCGAGGGGTAACCAGGCGCGGACGGTAAATGGCGCGCCGCGTGTCTCTTCGACGAAGACGGCGAGGCCGGAGATGGGAAGGGGGCGGCCAATATAATCGGCAAATTTGTCGCCAAGCACGGTCCTGAACGCATCCTGGCGCTCGGGCGACACCTGGCCGGTCAGGGTCATGTGGAAACGAAACTGCTCCATGACATAGGGATAGCCCCAGCGAAGCAGATTGGCGCGGTGGGCGTCATCGAGTTGTTCAGGCTTGCGGCGGGCAATATCTGCCTCCGACAACGCGGCGCGGAAGGGCTCGAACGAGCGCACGACGTCGGCGGAGAACTCCTGCAGCGTCGGATACAGATCGCCCGGTACCAGCGCAAAGAAGCGCCCGAGCTGGCCTAGAACAAGCTTCGGCAGCGTGAACGTCGGCGTTTTCGCAGCAAATTCGGCAGCCACTTCCAGAAGATCGCGCTCGGTGACAGAGCTGGCAAGCTCGAAAGGCGCCTTCAGCGTGGCATGAAAACCGTAGCGGCGAGGATCTTCCGTTATCGCCACCCGCTCGTCCGCGTTGATATCACCGGCATCTGCTGCCGGAAACGTCTCGCCGGTAAACGCATCGCGGCCAAGCCAGCGACTGGCCGCCGTCGTCAGCGGATCGTCATGCGGCGGCGTGAAGTAGAGGGCGTAGCGCAAGTGGCCATCCTTGGGTCATGCGGGGAGCGCACAGTGACGTGATTTTTCCACCGACGGCAAGATGGTTCTGCGCTAAAAGATTTCCGTGACAGAATGATGATCAAACGCGCGGTATGCCGTCTTTATCGCTCGTTCTGCGTTCCCATGAGCCGGGTGCGCAGGGCGTTGGAAGCGGCATCGAAGATCATTACCACGGCTAGCGTCAGAAGCACCATATAGGCAACGTTTTCCCAGTTCTTGTTGGTACGCATCGCCTCCCAAAGCTTAAGGCCGATACCACCGGCTCCGACCGCACCGATGATCGTCGCACCGCGGACGTTCGATTCCCACTGGTATAGCGTCTGGCTGACGATGATCGGCACGATCTGCGGCATCACGCCGTAGCGCTGCACCAGCACTTCAGATGCGCCGGTCGACAGGATGCCTTCGCGTGGCTTGTCGTCGATGTTCTCCAGCGCTTCGGCGTAGATCTTGCCGAGCGTACCGGTCTCGGTAAAGAAGATCGCCGCGCTGCCTGCCAGCGGCCCCGGTCCGAAGGCCCGCGTGAAAAACAGCGCCCAGATCAGCATGTCCATAGACCGCAGGAAGTCGAAAAAACGCTTGAATATGTGGTTGACGATGCGGCTCGATGTGATGTTGCGCGCCGCCAGAAAAGCCAGCGGAAAGGAAACGATGGCGCCGAGCAGCGTGCCCAGAAATGCCATGACGATCGTCTGCAGCAGCTTCGTCAGCACATCGCCGTGCTGCCACTGGTTGTTGTTCCAGAAATCGTCGAATGCCAGCGACCAGTTGGACTGGCCTTTGACCAGCTGCGGACCGCTGAACAACAGGGTTGCGATTTCGGAAGGTGATTTCTCGAAAAACTTCGAGCTCGTGTCGAAGATGAAGTTCGGCCAGCCGAGAAAGCGCTTGCGGATCTTGACCCGGTCGTTGTCGATGCTGACGTCACCGGCAAAGCCGAGGTCGGCAAGCACGTTGTCGTCATAGACGGTCATCCAGGCAGGCACAGGGCCAATCACCTTCGGCTGGCCGCTTACAAGCGATACTGCGACCCGTTCGCCGTTGGCAACGACTGTCACCTCCGTCTTGGTGATCTCGATCATCTTGGCCTTGCCGGCAACCTCTACCGTCGTGCTGCCGTCGGCGTTGGCCTTTACCCAATCCGGATGCGGATCGTCGCCGAGCGGCGAAAAGCGCGGATAATGTGGCGCCACCTGATCTCCGGAGAGCCGAAACTCCGGCTGCACGTCGTAGCTGACCCATTGGCTGAGAAAGATGCCGACCCGGTCCCAGTGAGCTTCGCCGAGGATCTTCGGCAGCTGGAAGAACCAGACGGAATAGAGGGCGTAGAGCAGCAGCCCGATCACCACCAGGAGGCCGCCGAAGCGCTTGCGGAAGGGCGGGTTGAAGGCTTGCGGAAAGCGCTCTTCGATGGATGCCGCATGGCTTGCGTCGGTCAGCGTCATGGGAGCCTCAGTGATGCAGCAGGAAGGCGTGTTCGCCAACAAGCCGCTTGCGCAGCCAGGCGGAGAACTGGTCGACGGCGAGAATGGTGACGAAGAGCAGCAGGATCAGCGCCATCGTCTTGGCGCCGAAGCCGCGCGAGATGGAGAGCTTCAGTTCCTCGCCGATGCCGCCGCCGCCGACGGCGCCGATGATCGTCGAGGCCCGCACGTTAATCTCCACCCGCAGCAGGGTATAGGACATGAAGTTAGGCAGGACCTGCGGCAGGGTCGCAAACCGTACCCGCTCGCTCCAGCTGGCACCGACCGAGCGGATGCCTTCATCGGCCCGCATGTCGGCGTTTTCGATTGTCTCATAGAACAGCTTGCCCAGCGCGCCAATCGAGTGAAGGCCGACGGCGATGATGGCCGAGACCGGCCCTATCGAGATGATTGCGGCAAACAGCCCGGCAATGACAATTTCCGGAAAGGCCCTGAGCACCTCCATGACGCGCTTGACGACGATCCGCAAAGGCTTCGACGGCGTCAGGTTGCGTGATGCGATGAACGACAGTGGCAGGGCAAAGATGAAGCCGATGATCGTCGACACCAGCGCCACGTTGATGGTGATGAGCATCAGTTCGAAGTATTCGGGGATATAGAAATCGCCGAAGACATAGACGCGACCGCGCGGGAAATTGAACTCCTCGCCGCCCGTTCCCGGATCGTTGGGGCTGGCTATGTCGAAGAGGGCGCGCCAGACGTCGTTCCAGTCTTTCGGAACCAGCCAGCTGACGAAGTCGAAGAGATGCGGCAGGCGCTCGAAGAAGTGTCCGGCATTGCTGTCATTGGCAAATTGCATCGACGAGACGAAGGCCGCCAGCAGCACCAGAAGTCCGAAAATCGTGTAGACCCGCCGGCGCGCGACCTGCCTCGCCCAGCTGTCGCCGATCTGCTGCGACGTTGGCATCTGCGAATGGGTGTCGGCTAGGGTCATGAAACGCTGCTCGTCGGACGGAGTTCAGGCACGTCAAAAAGGCGGCCGGTGGGACCGGCCGCCTTCAGTGATCTCGGATCAGCCGCCGATAGCTGCTTTGCGGACTTCAACGATTGCGTTGTAGAAGTCGGCCTTGACAGGAACGTAGCCCTTGAAGTCGCCGCCTTCGATGGCGTCGAAGCACTTCTTGTCCTTGGTCGGGAGCTGGGTGAAGAAGTCGGCCAGCTTGGTCTGCCATTCAGTGCCGAGCTTGTTGGAAACGACCAGCGGGCCGTTCGGGATCAGCGGCGAACGCCAGACTTCAACCAGCTTGTTCGGGTCGACAGCGCCCTTGTTGACTTCCTTGCGGAAGGTGCCGGAGGTGTAGCCGTCCTTGAAGTTGCCAATGCCGGAGGAATCGTCGACTGCAACATCGACCTTACCGTCATAGGCTGCGAGCAGGTTGTTCTCGTGGCCGCCGTTGAACTGCGTCGAACCGAAGAACTTGTCGTTCGGAACGCCCGTGGTCTTCGGGATCTGTGTCAGCGGAACGAGGTAGCCGGAGGTGGAGTCCGGGTCGGCGTAGCCGAGCTTCTTGCCCTTGGCGTCCATGATGGTCTTGATGCCGGAGGACTTCAGGGCCAGACCGATGGAGTAGTAGCCGGTCGCGCCGTCGGCCTGCTGAGTCGTCAGGATAGGGGTGACGGCCTTCGGATCCTTGATGAAGGTCGCGGCATAACCGGAGGCGCCGAGTTCTGCGAAATCGAGCGTGCCGCCCAGCAGGCCTTGGATAACGCCGTCATAATCGGCAGCCGGGAACAGCGAGACCTTTTCAAAACCGAAGGTTTCCTTGAGATGCTCGGCAAGGCAGGCGTAGTTGCGTAGACGGTCGGCTTCGTTCTCGCCGCCGAGAATGCCGACGCGGAATTCCTTGAGGTCGGCTGCGGATGCTGCCTGGCCGACGAGCGAAAGGATCGCCGTGGCTGCAAGAAGTGTCTTCTTCAACATGGGTTTCGTCTCCTGATTAACCGGTGTCCCCGGATGTTCGGTCTGAATGGATGCACCCGTGACGTGGGCCTTCGATCCCGGTCTCTCCCTCAGAGACCGGCCAGTGCCAGCGGCGAGGCGCCGGCAGATTGCTGAGCCACGCTTGCAGCAGGCAAGCTGGCAGTATTGATGCTCGTCGACGTCATCGTCTCGTCGATGCCCGCGCCATCCCGATCGGTGCCGTAGATGGCATTGACCGCGTCGGCGCTCAGCGCTGAAGGCGGACCGTCGAAGACGACGCGGCCGGACGCCATGCCGATGATGCGCTCACAATAATTGCGGGCTGTATCCAGCGTATGCAGGTTGGTGATGACCGTAATACCGTCGCGCTCGTTGATGTCGCGCAGCGCATCCATGACGATCTTCGCATTCAGAGGATCGAGGGAAGCGATCGGCTCGTCGGCAAGCAGCATCTTGGGCTTCTGCATCAGTGCCCGGGCAATTGCCACACGCTGCTGCTGGCCGCCGGAAAGGGTGCCTGCCATCTGCATTGCCGTCTGCTCGATACCGAGACGCTCTAGCGCCATGATGGCATCGATGCGCTCTTCGCGGGTGAAGATATTGAGCAGGCTGAGTGCCGTCGGCCGGTGGTTGAGCCGCCCGAGCATGACGTTGGTGAGTACATCGAGGCGGGGCACGAGATTGAACTGCTGGAAGATCATCGCGCAGTCGCGCTGCCAGTTGCGCAGGGCCTTGCCGCGAAATGCCGAAACCTCGGCGCCGGCGAAATGGATGGAGCCCGACGAGGGAAGTGCGAGATGGTTTATCATGCGCAGCAGCGTCGACTTGCCGGCGCCCGATCGACCGATGATGCCGACCATTTGGCCCTGCGGGATGTCCAGCGTCACGGAATCGACAGCGATCTTGTTTCCGAAAGTGCGGGTTACATCCCTGAGTTCGAACATCTGGTCTCTCTTTTCGCGACGACACACGTCATGTGTGAAGCTTTCAAAAAAGGCGCGTCTGAACGCGCCTATCGGTTGAAATGCTTACCGAAGGTTGATGAACCTCCGATGTCAGATTTGTGTAACTGCTGTCACAAATCCCGTCGGAGGCGTCCTTCAGCCACCGTAGCGGCTAAGAAAATCCTCGCCTGAAAGGGCACGGAAATCCTCCAGCGCAGTGCGCAGCCGGTTGTGGTCCCAATCCCACCAGGCCAAGGCATCCATCCGCTCGCCGACAGCCTTTGAAAATCGCTCGCGGATCAGTTTGGCGGGCACCCCACCGACGATTGTGTAGGGCGCGACGTCTTTCGAAACCACTGCTCCGGCGCCGATCACGGCACCGTTTCCGACCTTCACGCCGGGAAGCACAGTCGCGCCATGGCCGATCCAGACGTCGTTGCCGATGACGACGCGGTTCTCACGGCGCCAGGCGAAGAAGTCGGTTTCCAGGTCGGCATCCGGCCAGTAGTCCTTGGCACGGTAGGTGAAATGGTGAAGGGTGGCGCGCCATGTCGGATGGTTGGTCGCGTTGATGCGCACGGCGGCGGCGATATTGACGAATTTGCCAATGGTCGTGCACCAGACTGCACCATCCTGCATGATATAGGAATAGTCGCCCATATCGACCTCATCGAGCCGGCAGCGCTCGGACACCTCGGTATAGCGTCCGAGGGTCGACTGGCTGACGCGCGCCGTCGGATCGATAGAGGGCTGCTCGCCAATTTTCCTGGTCATCTCAATGTCTCCGGGCGCAGTTTCACCTTCACGCCGCAGGTCTGCGGCGCCATAGGTTTCTCGTTGGATTGGCAAAGTTCAGGCCTCGGCCGGAACGCGGGATATGCGTGGCGAGAACGCACTGACATCGAGGATGCGGTCGGCGACAGCAGCCCGAACCTCATCGTCATGGAAGATGCCGAGCAAGGCCACGCCGGCCTTCTTCTTGGCGGCGATCAACTCCACGACGACAGCGCGGTTGCGCGCGTCGAGCGATGCCGTCGGCTCATCGAGCAACAGGATCGCGTGATCGGTGATGAAGCCGCGGGCAATGTTGACGCGCTGTTGCTCGCCACCGGAAAATGTCGCCGGCGGCAGCTGCCATAGTTCCTCGGGCAGGTTGAGCCGCGATAGCAGTTCTGCGGCCCGTTCCCGGGCCACGATGTGGCTTTCGCCACGCGCCGTCAGCGGTTCCGCGACGACATCGATGGCGGCGACGCGTGGTACGGTGCGCAAGAACTGGCTGACATAACCCATCGTGTGGCGGCGCACGTCGATGACGGTGCGGGGATCCGCGGTCGCAAGGTCGACGATGCGGCCCTTGTGGACGACGAGGATCTGGCCACCATCGACGGCGTAGTTGCCGTAGGTCATTTTCAGCAGCGAGCTTTTGCCGATGCCCGATGGACCGCCGAGCACGACGCACTCCCCGGCGGCGACCGAGAACGAGACGTCGGCGACAACAGGCAGGCGAATGCCGTCGCGCAGATGCATGACGAAGCTTTTGAAAACTTCGGAGACGACGAGAGGGGTTGCCATGACGTTCTTTCCCTAGACTTGCAGGATCGAGGATACGAGCAGTTGCGTGTAGGGCTCCTGCGGATCGTCCAGCACGCGGTCGGTCAGGCCGTGCTCGATGACATTGCCGTCCTTCATCACCATCATCCGGTGCGAGAGCAGCCGCGCGACGGCGAGATCGTGGGTGACTACGATTGCAGAGAGGCCGAGATCCTGGACGAGGCCGCGCACGAGATCGAGCAGGCGGGCCTGCACGGAGACGTCCAGACCACCGGTCGGCTCGTCCATGAAGACCAGGCGGGGCGAGGTCACCAAGTTACGGGCAATCTGCAGGCGCTGGCGCATGCCGCCGGAAAAAGCGCGCGGCTGGTCGTCGATGCGGTCGGCATTGATCTCGACGCGTCCGAGCCAGTCAATGGCGGTCGCGCGGATATTGCCGTAGTGGCGATCACCGACGGCCATCAGTCGCTCGCCGACATTAGCCCCGGCGGAAACCGTCATGCGAAGTCCATCGGCCGGGTTCTGGTGCACAAAACCCCAGTCGGTGCGCATCAGGAAGCGCCGCTCGGCCTCGTTCATGTGGAAGAGCTCGCGATATTGCCCGTCGCGCATGTGGTACTCGATGCTGCCGGTGGTCGGCATCAGCCGGGTCGACAGGCAGTTCAGCAACGTCGTCTTGCCGGAACCGGATTCCCCGACGATCGCCAGCACTTCGCCCGGCCAGAGGTCGAACGAGACATTGCGGCAGCCGATGCGGCTCCCGTAGAATTTCGAGATATCCTTGACCCTGAGGAGTGGCGTCTCAGTCATTCCGCAGCCTCCTTGGCGGGTGCCAGCATCTCGCCGACATGCCCATGGGCCCGGCGATCCTCGCAATGGTCGGTGTCGGAGCAGACGAACATCCGCCCGCCCTTGTCGTCGAGGATGACCTCGTCAAGGTAAACGTCTTCCGCGCCGCAGAGTGCGCAGGGCTTGTCGAAGCTCTGGATCTCGAAGGGATGATCCTCGAAGTCGAGGCTGACCACGTCGGTATAGGGCGGCACGGCATAGATCCGCTTCTCGCGACCGGCGCCGAATAGCTGCAAGGCTTCCGACTGGTGCATTTTCGGGTTGTCGAACTTCGGCGTCGGCGAAGGGTCCATAACATAGCGGCCCTGGACCTTGACCGGATAGGCATAGGTCGTGGCAATCCGGCCGTTGCGGGCGATGTCCTCGTAGAGCTTGACGTGCATCAGGCCGTATTCTTCCAGCGCATGCATCTTGCGCGTCTCGGTCTCGCGCGGCTCCAGGAAGCGCAATGGCTCCGGCTGCGGCACCTGGTAGACCAGCACCTGATTGGGCCCGAGTTTCTCTTCGGGAATGCGGTGGCGGGTCTGGATGATCGTCGCCTCGCTGGTGCGGGTAGTGACAGCAACATTGGCGACCTTCTGGAAGAAGGCCCGGATCGACACGGCATTGGTCGTGTCGTCTGCGCCCTGGTCGATGACCTTGAGTACGTCGTCAGGGCCGATGATCGACGCCGTCACCTGCACGCCGCCGGTGCCCCAGCCATAGGGCATCGGCATTTCGCGCGAGGCGAACGGCACCTGGTAGCCGGGGATCGCAATCGCCTTGAGGATGGCGCGGCGGATCATCCGTTTGGTTTGTTCGTCAAGATAGGCGAAGTTGTATGTTGCAAGCGCGCTCATTCGGCAGCCTCCTGAAGGGGTTCCTGGCCGGCCTTGCGCGCCTTTTCGAAATCGCTGCGCATGCGGCGGACAAGATCGAGCTCAGCCTGGAAGTCGACATAGTGCGGCAGCTTCAGATGCTCGACGAAGCCGGTGGCCTGGACATTGTCGGAATGCGAGATGACGAATTCCTCGTCCTGCGCCGGTGCGGTCACGTCCTCGCCGAGTTCCTCGGCCCTCAGCGCTCGGTCGACCAGCGACATGGCCATCGCCTTGCGCTCGCTCTGGCCGAACACCAGGCCGTACCCGCGCGTAAACTGCGGCGGTGCCTTGGCCGAGCCCTTGAACTGGTTGACCATCTGGCATTCCGTGACCTGGATGGTGCCGAGCGAGACCGCGAAGCCGAGTTCCGGCACGTCGAGTTCGACCTCGACCTCGCCGATGCGGATCTCGCCGGTGAAGGGATGGTTACGGCCATAGCCCCGCTGCGTGGAATAGCCGAGCGCCAGCAGAAAGCCCTCGTCGCCGCGTGCCAGGGCCTGCAGCCGAAGGTCGCGCGTCATCGGGAATTCCATCGGCTCGCGCGTCAGGTCGCCGGTCTCGTGGTCCTCCGGCATGTCGCCATCTGCCTCGATCAGCCCTTCTTCCGCGAGGATTTCCGATACGCGCATGACGCGGTCATCTTCGGCCTGGCGCTGCGCGCCTTGCTCGACTGCTTCGTCTCCCAGCAGCGAGGGATCGAGCAGGCGATGGGTGTAGTCGAAGGTAGGCCCGAGCAACTGGCCGCCCGGCAGATCCTTGTAGGTCGCCGAAATGCGCCGCTCTATCTTCATCGCGGCGGTATCGATCGGCTGTGAATAGCCAAAACGTGGCAGCGTCGTGCGGTAGGCGCGCAGGATGAAGATCGCCTCGATCATGTCACCGCGTGACTGGCGGATGGCCAGCGCCGCCAGGGTCCGGTCGTAGAGCGAGGCTTCGGCCATGACGCGATCGACGGCGAGCGAAAGCTGCGCGACGATCTGGTCTATGCCGATGGCCGGCAGCGAGCGGTCACCGCGACGGCGGTCGGCGAGCAGCCGGTGGGCATTGGCGATGGCGGCTTCGCCACCCTTGACGGCAACATACATCGGTCAGATCTCCGTTGCAGTGATTTTGGTCGTACGCGACAGGCAGACGAAATGCTTGCCCGCTGTCAGGACGATATCGGCGCCGCGCGGGAAAATGGCGCGGTTGTCATTCCAGAGGCGCAGGAAGCTCTCGGGAAGACCGATAGGTGCAATCGTCGCGATGTCCCTGATGCCTGGCCCGGAAAGAGCGAGCGGTCGGCCGCCCTCCAGAGCCTTGACTTCCAGCACGATGGTTGCCGAGCGATCCGGATATTCCTGGCTGCCCGACGCGAACTGGCTGAATGACGACAGCATCGTGCCGTCCTCAAGGAAGACGAAGCGCGCTTCCAGCTTGTCGCCGAGCGCAGCGCCCGTGTTGAAGGCCAGCCAGGCGGGGAGCGCAGACTTGGCAAGGGATGCCGACAGCCAGACGGGCGTCTCGTGATCGCAAAGCGTCAGCGCAATTGCGCCCGCAGCAATACCAAGCGGAGCGGGTGGGGCAATCTCCGGGCCGATCGTCTGGATCGTGCCGGGGCGCGCCATGCCGTCCATGATCGCCTTGAAGACGCTCTGGCTTTCGAAAACCGGGTTGGCAAAGCCGCCGCTAAAAGTATCGGGATTGACGCTCATTGATCTTCTCCGCGCACCATGGTGAAGAAATCGACGCGCGTTGCCGCAGTTTCCGCCGCCTTTTGGTGGTCCGCCGCTGCAATTCGCTCCGCAACAGGCGTCAGGATCGCCTGCTCGACGAAATCCCTCGTATCGGGCTCCTGCCACAAGGCGTCGAAGATCGCTGCCAGCCGCGCCCGCTCCATGTCGGTGCCGAGCGCCTGTGCATGACCGACGGTCCCGGAGGGGAGCCTGAACGTCGCCCGCGTGACGGTTACTTCGCCAAGGTTGAACATGGCGCCGCCGCCGCCGATGCGACCGCGGACCATCACAAGCCCGGTTTCGGGCCCGCGCACCGCCGTTGCCACCGGCTTTTGGGCCAGTGTTTCCCAGACGGCTTGCAGCTCTTCGCCTTCCGCCTTGGCCAGCAGGTCCGTGACGCGCTTGCGGGTGCGGAGTTCCCGGGCGGCCGCCTCGTGTCTTTGCGCCGAATTCATCTCTCGTCTCCAAATGTCTATTGATATAGACAACCATACAAGCTATTTGTAGCTTTAAGGGCGCGGGATGACAAGCGTGTGACGGGATGGGGAAGAATGGCAGTTCAGAAACAGGTGCAGCGGCAGACCGGAGTGGCCCTCTGGCGGCAGATTGCCGATCGCATCAGAGCGTCGATCAATCACGGAGATTTCGATGATTCCGGCATGGTGCCGGCGGAAACGGCGCTGGCCTTGCAGTTTGGTGTCAACCGCCACACGGTGAGAAGCGCGCTTGCGGCGCTGGCGCAGGAGGGTGTTGTGCGCGCCGTGCAGGGACGCGGTACGATGGTTGAGCGCAAGGAAAAGCTGAACTTCCCGATATCCCGCCGCACCCGGTTCTCGCAAGGGGTTGGCAATCAGGCAAAGGAAGCGCGCGGCGTGCTGATCGACGTAGCCTGCGAGACCGCCGGCGCCGACATCGCGGGCTGGCTAAAAATCAAGCCGGGGACCCCCGTTGTTCGGCTGGAAACGCTGGGCACCGTGGACAAGCGGCCCGTATCGCGCTCCACAAGCTGGTTTCCTGCGGATCGTTTCGCCAATATCGGTGAAGTCTATCGCCGGACGGGCTCGGTTACGCGATCATTTGCGGAGATGGGTCTGGAGGACTACGTCCGTGCCATCACCGAAATCACCGCCATGCATGCAGAAACAGCCGATGTCGCCGATCTCGAATTGTCGCCGGGCGCCATCGTCATGATGACGCGAGCCCTCAATACAGAACTCGGCGGCGCGCCGGTCCAGTATTCCATCACCCGCTTCGCAGCAGATCGTGTCCAGTTCACCATAGAAAACTGAGGTTCTGCAGCGTCGACTCGGGTTTTCAGGCATCCCCCGATGGGGACGCCTGGTTTTTAACTGACTTTAGTGAGCGGCAGACATATCGCCGAGAACTTCTTTCGACGCGACCGTCGAGTCGGCCTTCAGCTTGTAGACCATAGGGACCCCGGTCGCGAGGTTGAGCGCCAGGATCTGCTCCTTGCTGAGGCGATCGAGCACCATCACCAGCGAACGCAGCGAATTGCCGTGGGCAGCAACCAGCACCTTCTGGCCAGCCAGCACGCGCGGCAGGATTTCGGTGAGATAATAGGGCCAGACGCGGGCGCCGGTGTCTCGCAGGCTTTCGCCACCGGGTGGCGGGACGTCATAGGAACGGCGCCAGATATGCACCTGCTCTTCGCCCCACTTGGCGCGCGCATCGTCCTTGTTGAGGCCGGAGAGATCGCCGTAGTCGCGCTCGTTCAGTGCCTGGTCGCGGATCGTTTCCAGGCTGGGCTGGCCGACCTTGTCGAGGATGAGCTTCAGCGTGTGCTGGGCGCGGGTGAGGGCCGAGGTGAAGGCGACGTCGAAGGTGATGCCGTAATCGGCCAGCGCCTGTCCCCCAGCCGTGGCTTCCTCGATGCCGAGCGCCGTCAGATCGGGGTCTTTCCAGCCGGTGAAAAGGTTCTTCAGGTTCCAGTCGCTCTGGCCATGGCGAACGAGGACGAGGGTACCGCTCATAGTTTATTCCTCCGTAACAGTATCAGCGTGAAGACAGCCCGAGCACGTCGAGCATGGAATAGAGATCAGGTTTCCGGTCGCGCGCCCACAGCGCCGCCTTGACGGCGCCGCGCGCAAAGATGGAGCGATCCCCCGCGGAATGCGACAGGGTGACCATTTCGCCTTCCCCGGCGAGGATGACGGAGTGGTCGCCGATGACCGAGCCGCCGCGCAGCGTCGCAAAGCCGATGCTGCCACTCGCCCGCGCTCCGGTGTGCCCGTCGCGAACCCGCACGGAATTGTCGGCAAGATCAATCCCTCGCCCGTTGGCGGCCGCCTTGCCGAGCAGTAGCGCCGTGCCGGAGGGAGCGTCGACCTTGTGCTTGTGATGCATCTCGAGCACTTCGATGTCCCACTCGTCGGCCGGCAAGGCATGCGCCGCCTGTTCGACGAGAACACTGAGAAGATTGACGCCGAGGCTCATATTGCCGGACTTGACGATCCGGGCGTGACGCGCAGCAGCTGAAATCTTTGCCTCGTCGTCCAGAGAACAACCGGTGGTGCCGATAACATGGACGATGCGCGCCTGCGCGGCGAGACCAGCGTAGACGATCGTCGTTTCCGGCCGTGTGAAGTCAATGACGCCGTCGGCGTGCAGGAAGGCGGTTAGCGGATCGTCGGTCAGCAACACGCCGACCGGACCGAGCCCGGCGATCTCGCCGGCGTCCTTGCCGAGAAATTGAGACCCCTCGCGCCCGACGGCAGCGTGCAGCGTTGCGCCTTCGGTGGCATGGATGATGCGGATCAGCGCCTGGCCCATTCGGCCTGACGCCCCCACCACAACCAGTTTCATGGCCTGTTCGCTCATAGGATCGATTTGCTCTGCGTCTTGCGGGCCCGTGTCCGCACCGGTGCTTTCACCGGCGCCTGAAGGTTGTTGAGGCGAGCGTAAAGGCCCTCCGGCGATTTTGCCAGTGTCTCGTGATTGCCTTCCTCGACGACGCGGCCCTGCTGCATGACCACGATTTTCGCGGCCCGCACGACAGTCGAAAGCCGGTGGGCGATCACCACCACGGTGCGCCCGCTCATCGCTTCATCCAGCGCCCTTTGGACAGCCGCCTCGGACTCGGTATCGAGTGCGGAGGTAGCCTCGTCGAGCAGGAGGATAGGAGCATTGCGCACAAGCGCGCGGGCAATCGAAACGCGCTGGCGCTGGCCGCCGGACAATGTCACGCCGTTTTCACCGACCGGCGTATCGTAGCCCTGAGGCTGCGCCATGATGAAATCGTGCGCGTAGGCAAGCCGTGCCGCCTGTTCGACCTCGGCATCGGTCGATTCCGGCCGGCCGTAACGGATGTTGTCGCGGATTGTACCCTCGAAAAGGTAGGGCTGTTGGGAGACGTAGGCGAGGTGCTGGCGCAGCGACTGCTTGGTGATGTGGCTGATATCCTGCCCATCGATGAAGATTTGCCCGGCAGCAGGGTCGTAGAAGCGCGGAATGAGATTGATGACCGTCGATTTGCCAGCCCCGGAAGGACCGACCAGCGCCGTCGTCTTGCCACCCTCGGCCACGAAATTGACCTTGTCGAGTACAGGCTCGCCATTCGCATAACCGAACGTCACATCGCGAAACTCGATCCGCGCCTCGGTGATCGTCAGTTCCTTGGCGTCGGGCAGGTCCCGCTGGCGGGTCTCCATGTCGAGCAGTTCGTAGATCATGCTCGCATTGACTACGGCACGCTCCATCTGCACCTGCAGCTTGGCCAACCGGCGCGCCGGATCGTAGGCCATGAGCAAGGATACAACGAAGGAGAAAAATGCGCCTGGAGGGACGTTATAGTAGATCGCTCGATAGGCCGCATAGGCGAAGATGCTGCCGACTGCCACACCGGCAAAGGTCTCCGTCAGTGGTCCGTTGCGCTCCGAAAGCCGGGCAATGCGGTTCTGACGATGTTCGGCCGTGGTGATGAGCTTCTGGATCTTGCGTTCCAGTTGCTCCTCCATGGTGAATGCCTTGACGATGGCAATCCCCTGGATCGTCTCCTGCATGGCGCCGAGCACGTGGCTGTTGAGATTGACAGCCTCTCGCGTTGCCGACCGCAACCGCTTGGACACGTAACGAAGAGCGTAGAGAAGCGGCGGTGCCATGACAAACACGGCAAGGCTGAGGATCGGGTCCTGGTAGACCATGTTGGCGAGCAGGGCGACGAATGTCAGCAGGTCGCGCGCCGTCGACGTGATCGTCAGGTTCATGACATCACGGATGCCCGAAACGTTCTGGCTGACCTGCGCCGCAACCTTGGCCGACCTCGCCTCGCTGAAATAGCCGACCGAAAGCGTCATCAGATGGGCATAGATCCGGCGCTGGTATCGGGCGATGATGTTATTGCCGATCTTGCTCAGAATGACCGACTGGAAATAACCGGCGAAGCCGCGCACCAGGAATGCTGCGAAGATGCCTACGCAGACAAGCCCGACAATACCGGCATTGCGATCGACAAATGCCTGGTCGATGATGACCTTCATGATGAAGGCGATAAAGCCCGTGGATAAAGCGACCAGGATCAGGCAGATGATCGCGATCGTGTAGCCCTTGATATGATCCCGGCCGTTTTCTGCGATTACCCGCTTGAGAACGCCGGTCACGGTCTCGCTGTTAACAACAACTTTTTTGGTCTCGGGCGATTTCAAAAATCGACTTCCTGTCTGAACCAAGCGAGCGGCGGATGCCCGCGCTTTCGGCGGTTCTATAAAGCGTTCGGCTGGGTTTGGCTAGCGCACTCAGCGGCGCCAGCGGCGTCCTTCCGTCGAGAGACCGAACTTCTGGGGCATGCGGGCATAGGAGGAAAGGCCCTCGAGGGCAGCCAGCGGATGGGTTACGACATAGGTGGGTATGGAGCGAAGCATGGCGCTATGCGGCGCCTTGTCCTCGAAGGCAGCACGGAATTCCGGCTTCTTCAGCGCCGGAATAATCTTCTGGGAAATGCCGCCCGACAGATAGACGCCACCGCGTGCCATGAACAGCAGCGCGATGTCGCCGGCCAGCCTGCCGAGGTAGGTGACGAACAACGTCAGCGTCTCCACAGCCAGCCGATCGCTGGCGGCAAGGCCGTGGTTGGTGATATCGGCCGGTTCCTTCAGCGTCGGCTCGACGCCCTCGACATGGCAGAGTGCCCTGTAGAGGTTCTGCAGGCCACGACCGCAGATGATCTGCTCGGCCGAAATGCGGCCTTCGATCGCCTCGAGATGCGGCCAGATCTGCAGGTCGCGCTTGCTGCGGGGCCCGATATCGATATGGCCGCCTTCGCCAGGCGCTGGGATCCAGGAGTTCTTGGCGTGGATAAGGCCCGCGACACCGAGGCCGGTGCCCGGTCCAAGCACGGCGCGTGACGCAATCAACCCATCGCGGGCGGCGCCGATAGGCTCGCGGCCGTCGTCTGCGAGGTTGGAAATGGCCAGCGCCTGGGCTTCGAAGTCGTTGATGATCAGTACGTCTTCCATGCCGAGATCGGTGATCATCGTCCGAGGGCGAACGATCCAGTCGGAATTCGTGAGCGGAATTTCGTCGCCATTGATCGGGCCGGCAACGGCAAGGATCGCCGAGCGTGGAACGACGGTGCTCTTCGATAAAACGCCCTCACGGATGGCATCGTCGATCGTTGCGTAATCGGCGGCATGCATGATCGGAAACGGCTTCGCCTCGCTGTAAGCATCCACCTGAATGGAGAAACGAGCATTGGTGCCGCCGATATCGCCCATCAGAACGGGAAAGGGCAGGGGAATATCACTATGGTTGAGCTTAGGCATGGGCCCTATCCGTGGTCAGCCGCCGACAGGCGGATTGGTCAAAGGGTGGCTATCAGTCGTTCGGCGGTGGCTTCGTTGAGTGCCATCGGAATGTCGTAGACGATGGCAAGGCGCATCAGCGCTTTCACATCGACATCATGCGGCATCGGCGTCAACGGGTCGACGAAGAAAATCAGCGCGTCCACCTCAGCGGTTGCGATCATGGCGCCGATCTGCTGGTCGCCGCCGAGCGGACCGCTTTTCAGGCGGATGACATTGAGGTCAGGACAGGCCGCCAGCACGCGCGCTCCGGTCGTGCCGGTGGCAAAGATCTGCCATTTTGCCAGCATCGATTCGAACCGCCGGGCGAAGTCTGCCATGGCCGTTTTTTTCTCGTCATGCGCAATCAGCGCGATGCGTTTAACTTCTGCCATGACATGCCTCCCGCCACGCCTTAAATCGATTTGCAGCTTTCCTATACCATGCCAGTGCTCATTGAAAGTCTTGGCGAAAGACGTTGCCCGCAGATTTTCCCGGTAGTCATTGTGCAGCCGGTAAGGCGTCCTGCTCGGCCCCAGTGGGCGCTGAACTGCTGGGGGTGGTCATGCGTGCGGAGGACACCGGCGGTGCTGCCAACGTCGCTTTGCAGGCGGCCGGCAGGTCTGCCACCATGATTTCACGCGGCTTCACCGGCACTGCATTGGGTTTCGGGACAGGCTTTGCCCACGGTGCCGGCGTGAACCACCAGGCAAGGCTCTTGTCGCAACCGTCCCCCGCCTTCACCGGGGCCTGCGCCGTGCAGCCGATTTCCCCGGCGGGGCAGCGCAATCGTATATGAAAATGCGCATCGTGGCCGTATTCCGGCCGCAGCTTGCCGAGTGCGGTTCGGTCGCCGGCCCAGGTCTCGCACATTTTCTTCTTGATCGCCGGATTGACGAAGATTCGCTCGACCTCGGGGTAGCTTGCGGCGCGCATCAATAGTCGTGCACGGGCCTGCGTCCAAAGGCCGGGATCGACCGTCAGGAACTTGTCCTTGGCCAGCATGCTGGTGAACGGCATGGTTTCGCGCTCGGCTGCTGTCAATGTCCGCTTAGGCATCGGCATCAGCCAGATATCGGCGTCCAGGCCGATCTGGTGCGAGGCGTGGCCGCTGAACATCGGTCCGCCGCGAGGCTGCGAGATATCGCCCACCAGAAGCCCGGGCCATCCGTCGAGCCTTGCTGCGTCCTGGGACAGACGTTCGATCACGGAGATTGTCTCGGGCCTCCCCCAGCGTCGGTTGCGCGAAGGCCGCATTACCTGCCAGGTCGGACCATCCGTCGGCAGGGCGACTGCCCCGGCCAGGCAGCCCTTCGCATAAAACCCAATCGACTGCGGCGGGCCCAGTGTCGGCAGCGCGACGGCGCCGAAGAGAGCCTTGGCACTGCCGGGCGTCGGAACTGCTGGCTCTGCGGCAGCGCCGCCGAGTGTAGCGGCAATGGCGATCGTTGCGACCATGACGGCGCTGCAGAAGGTACGAAGTGTCCGGGCCGGGCGAAAAGTCATGCAGTTCCTTGGGTTGGGTCGGCCGATGCCGATGTGATTTGCGATTGAGCCTAGCGCGAAAAGCCCGCTTGGTGAATCGATCTTTGCGCAGAGGCATTCCCATATCGAAAGGTTCGTACAGCAACCACCAACGGGACTTGCGGATGGTACGACCACGACGAAATCTCTCAGCACCTATATTTCGCCTGTATTTCGCCTATCCTGCGGTCATCGCGAATCTTGGGGTATGTGAATGGCATTGTCGTTGTCGAAGACGGGTTCGGTTTTTCTATTGATTTCCCTGCTGGCCTTGCCGGTTGTCTCCCGCGCCGAAGACGCCCAGTTCCGGATCGGCACCGCCATTCTCGGCGACCTGAAATACGCCCCGGGCTTCAAGCATTTCGACTACGTCAATCCCGATGCGCCCAAAGGCGGCGATCTGAAGCTGTCGGCAGACGGCACCTTCGACACCTTTAACCCCGTGCTGAAAAAGGGCGAGACGGCCGAAGGCCTCTCGCTGGTCTTCGATACGCTTCTAAAGTCCTCCGATGATGAGACCGGCTCCGCCTATGGCCTGCTGGCCGAAGGCGTAGCCTACCCCGATGATATTTCCAGCGCCACGTTCAGGCTTCGCAGCGAAGCGAAATGGGCGGATGGGACGCCCGTGACTCCGGAGGACGTCGTCTACAGCTTCGACAAGACGAAGGAGCTGGATCCAGTGACCAAGAGCTACTATGCCCATGTCACCAAGGCGGAAAAGACCGGCGACCGCGACGTCACATTTTCGTTCGACGAGAAGGGCAATCGCCAGTTGCCGTGGATACTAGGTCAGTTTTTGATCGTGCCGAAACTTTGGTGGGAGGCCAATGGGTCGGACGGCAAGCCCCGTGACATTTCACGCACGACGCTTGAGCCAGTGATGGGCTCCGGGCCTTACAAGATCGCTGCTTTCTCACCGGGTTCAACGATCCGCTACGAGCTGCGCGACGATTATTGGGGTAAGAATCTCCCGGTCAACGTCGGCGAAAACAATTTCGGAGCGATTGCCTACACTTATTACGGCGATAGCCAGGTCAAGTTCGAGGCATTTCGGGCAGGAAATACCGATTTCCGCCAGGAACAGTCGGCCAGCAAATGGGCCACCGCCTATGACTTTCAGGCGATAAAGGATGGACGCATATTGCGAGAACAGGTTGCAAACCCGCTGCGCAGCCGAGGCATCATGCAGGCATTCGTTCCAAATCTACGGCGTGACCAATTCAAAGATGAGAAGGTCCGCGAGGCGTTAAACTACGCCTTCGATTTTGAGGATCTGAACCGCAATCTCGCCTATAACGCTTTCCAGCGTATCGACAGTTATTTTTGGGGCACCGAACTTGCTTCATCCGCCCTGCCGCAGGGGCGAGAACTGGAAATCTTGAACGAAGTAAAAGACAAGGTTCCGCCGGAGGTCTTCACCACGCCCTATACCAATCCTGTTGGCGGCGACCCGCAGAAAATGCGTGATAATTTTCGCAAGGCTATCGCACTCCTCAAGGAAGCGGGGTGGGAGCTCAGGGGCAATAACATGGTCAATGTCGCCACCGGCAAGCCTTTGAGTTTTGAAATTTTGCTCCAGAACCAGTCTTACGAGCGTACTGTTCTGCCATTCGCCAATAATCTTAAAAAAATCGGCATTGAAGCGCGACTCCGGACTGTCGATACTGCGCAATATACAAGCCGTATTCGTAGCTTCGATTATGATATGATTTACGGGATCTGGTCTCAGAGCGTAAATCCTGGCAACGAACAAAACAGCTTTTGGGGTTCTAAAGCAGCCAATTTGCAGGGAACGCAAAACTACGCAGGCATTACCGATCCTGGAGTGGATGCGCTGATTGCAAAGGTTGTCCAAGCTCAGAACCGCGAGGAAAAAAACGCAACGGCCCGAGCCCTTGATCGCGTATTGTTGGCGCATCATTATGTCATTCCGTTGTTTTATTCCTCGACCGTTCAAATCGCCTATTCCAATAGACTCGCGCGTCCGGCCAGCTATCCGGAATATTCCCTAGGCTTTCCGGACGTCTGGTGGTCGAAGTCGGCCGCAAAATGAGCGGCTCTTGCATTGGCGGAGCGGCTGGGGTCCAAATGGCCCTGACCGAATCAGCAGGATTTATGCTTGGCGATGACGGGTTTCGACCGGCAGAGCGCCGGTCGCGAAGGGACGATGCCTTGATAGAGATAGCAGCGCAGGACAGTCAGAAAAACGCCGGCAGAACCGGGGTTGTGGGCTGATGGGCGCCTATATTCTGCGCCGGCTTCTGCTGATGATCCCGACCGTCATCGGCATCATGGCGATCTCCTTTACCGTCGTGCAATTTGCCCCCGGCGGACCCGTCGAGCAGGTCGTGGCTCAACTCACCGGACAAAGCGACAGCGCCTCCGACCGCCTCTCGGGCGGTGGCGACCAAATGGCGCAGCAATCCTTCGATGACGGCAATTCCCGCTATCGCGGAGCGCAGGGGCTTGATCCGGAACTGATCGCCAAATTGGAGAAACAGTTCGGTTTCGACAAGCCACCGCTTACCCGCTTCCTCGACATGATGTGGAACTACATCCGCTTCGATTTCGGCGAAAGTTTCTTCCGCAACACATCGGTGATCGACCTCATCATCGACAAGATGCCGGTGTCGATTTCTCTGGGCCTCTGGATCATGTTGTTTTCCTACACGATCTCTATCCCGCTCGGCATCCGCAAGGCGGTGAAAGACGGCTCCAGTTTCGACGTCTGGACCTCTGGCATCATCATCGTCGGTTATGCAGTCCCGAGCTTCCTGTTCGGCATCCTTTTGATCGTCGTTTTTGCCGGCGGCTCGTTCTTTGACTGGTTTCCGCTGCGCGGCCTCGTCTCCGACAATTTCGCCGATCTCCCCTGGTGGCAGAAGCCGCTCGACTATTTCTGGCACCTGCTGCTGCCGCTGGTTTCGCTGTCGCTGGCAGCCTTCGCCACGACGACGCTGCTCACCAAGAATTCCTTCATCGAGGAAATCAAGAAGCAATATGTGACGACGGCGCGTGCAAAGGGTCTCACAGAACACCGCGTGCTCTACGGCCACGTGTTCCGCAACGCCATGCTGATCGTCATTGCTGGCTTCCCGGGCGCCTTCATCTCCGCCTTTTTCACCGGCTCGCTGCTGATCGAGAATATCTTTTCGCTCGATGGTCTCGGCCGTCTCGGCTACCTCTCGGTGGTCAATCGCGATTATCCGATCGTCTTTGCGACGCTCTATATCTTTTCGCTGATGGGCCTGTTTGTCGGACTTATTTCCGATCTTCTCTACACCTGGATCGATCCTCGCATCGATTTCGATCGAAGGGATGTCTGAGATGGATACACCGATCTCCACTGCCGCAGCCATTCCCGTCAAGCCGCCGCGCAAGGGCCTGTTGTCGCCGCCGAACCTGCGCCGCTGGGAAAATTTCAAGGCAAACCGGCGCGGCTACTGGTCGTTCTGGCTGTTCCTGCTGTTGTTCGTTCTCAGCATGGGCGCTGAATTCCTTGCGAACGATCGCCCGATCGTCGCTTCCTACAAAGGCGAGATCTTGTTTCCGATCTTCGTCAACTATCCGGAGGACAAGTTCGGCGGATTCCTGGCCCAGACCGACTATCGCTCCTCCTTCATCACAGACGAAATCGAGGCACACGGCTGGATGCTCTGGCCGCCCATTCGCTATTCCTATCAGACGGTCAATTCCAACATACCGCGCTCGGCGCCGACGCCGCCTTTCTGGCTGATGAGCAAAGATGAGCGCTGCGCCGCCTATCCGCAGAAGGCTGCCGATCCCGATTGCCGGCTTGGCAACATGAACTGGCTCGGCACCGACGACCAGGCCCGCGACGTCATGGCGCGGATGATCTACGGCTTCCGTGTTTCCATGCTGTTCGGCCTCGCATTGACCATCTGCTCGGCAATTGTTGGGGTCACGGCCGGCGCCGTCCAGGGCTATTTCGGCGGCTGGACCGATCTGCTGCTGCAGCGTTTCATCGAGATCTGGTCGTCGATGCCGGTGCTCTACATCCTGCTGATCATTGCCGCCATCCTGCCGCCCGGCTTCTTCGTGCTGCTTGGCATCATGCTGCTGTTTTCCTGGGTCGGCTTCGTCGGCATCGTCAGGGCTGAATTCCTGCGCGCCCGCAATTTCGAATATGTCCGAGCCGCCCGCGCGCTCGGCGTCAACAACCGCACGATCATGGTCCGCCACCTGTTACCGAACGCGATGGTGGCGACGCTGACCTTCCTGCCCTTCATTCTCTCCGGCTCGATCACGACGCTCACGTCACTCGACTTCCTCGGCTTCGGCATGCCGCCCGGTTCGCCATCGCTCGGCGAAATGATCGCGCAGGGCAAATCCAACCTCCAGGCCCCGTGGCTCGGCCTGACGGCTTTCTTCACGATGTCGATCATGCTGTCGTTGCTGATCTTCGTCGGCGAAGCCGTGCGCGATGCCTTCGATCCGAGGAAGACGTTCAGGTGAAGGCTTGGGCTCGTCATCACGCTCCGATCGGGTTAGGATCTTGTGTCCACTGCATGGAAAGGTTGAACCATGAACAAGCTCGTGCGTGACCATTATCCTGTATCGAAACTGCCGGAAGATCTGCGAGAGGGCTTCAATCCGGTAGGGACTGTCCGCGTGGTCATAGAGGTTGAAGATCGCGTTCCCGCTCTGCACATCGAAACAAAGCCGATGACCGGTAAAGACGTTGTCGAAGCCATCAGAAGTTATAAAGCGCTCGGTGGGCCATCCGTGACGACCGAAGAGGCCGTCGCGCGTATCCGCGCATTGCGCGACGAGTGGGATGATTGATGGCGTTCGGGACGATCTATCTGGATACCAATATTTTCGTCATAGCTTTCGAAGCTGAAGATGAAATCAGTGAAAAGCTGTCAGAGATTTTTGGCAATATCGATAGCCAGCCGGGTGCGCGCTTTGCTACCAGCGAGCTCACATTGTCCGAACTTCTTGTTCGGCCTATGAGAGACAACGACCCTCAAGCAGTCTTGCGCTATGAAGCACTCATCAGACCAAGTCCTTGGATGGAGGTAATCCCCGTTCGAAGGACCGTTCTTACCTCCGCTGCTTCTCTTCGCGCCCATAACACTTATCTGAAGTTGCCGGACGCGATCCATGTTGCGACGGCCATGGAAGCAAACTGTTCGCATATCCTCACCAATGATCATGGTATCAAGGGTCAGTACGCACTTCCTGGCAGCGAAAACGTACTGGGCCAAGCTCCACCGCTGCTCGACATTCTCCGCCCGGACGAACCCACCTTGACATCCCTCCTGCAAAGCCTGGCCTCATGACCGAACCGCTCCTGTCCGTCCGCAATCTCTCCGTCGCTTTCCATCAGGGCGGACGAACCACGACGGCTGTCGATGGCATATCCTTTGATATCCGGAAGGGCGAGGTGGTGGCGCTGGTCGGGGAATCGGGCTCCGGCAAGTCGGTCTCGGCCAATTCGATATTGCGATTGCTGCCTTACCCTTCGGCCAGCCATCCTTCCGGAGAAATCCTGTTCAAGGGCATGGATCTTCTGAAAGCATCGGACAACCAGCTGCGCTCTGTGCGTGGCAACGATATCACCATGATCTTCCAGGAGCCGATGACGTCGCTCAATCCGCTGCATTCGATCGAGAAGCAGATCGGCGAGGTTCTGGCACTTCACCAGGGCCTGACGGGGCAGGCCGCCCGCGTCCGCATTCTCGAATTGCTCGATCAGGTCGGCATTCGCGATGCCGAAAAGCGGCTGAAAGCCTACCCTCATGAGTTATCCGGTGGTCAGCGCCAGCGCGTGATGATCGCCATGGCGCTCGCCAATCGGCCGGAACTGCTGATCGCCGACGAGCCGACGACGGCGCTCGACGTCACCGTCCAGGCCCAGATCCTAAAGCTGCTGCGCGATCTCAAGGGGCAGCACGGCATGTCGATGCTGTTCATCACCCATGACCTGGGCATTGTCCGAAAGTTTGCCGACCGGGTCTGCGTCATGACCAACGGGCAGATCGTCGAAACCGGGAGTGTCGAAGATGTCTTCAGCCGCCCGCAGCATGACTATACGCGCCATCTTCTGGCAGCCGAGCCGCGCGGCGAGCCGCCTTTGGCGGATGCCAGCAAGCCGGTGGTCATGCAGGGGTCGGATATCCGGGTCTGGTTTCCGATCAAGTCAGGGCTGATGCGCAAGGTCGTCGATCACGTCAAGGCGGTGGATGGCATCGACCTGACATTGCGCGCCGGCCAGACGCTTGGCGTCGTCGGCGAGTCCGGTTCCGGCAAGACGACGCTCGGCCTCGCACTGGCGCGGCTGATTTCCTCGAAGGGTCGTATCAGCTTCGTCGGTCGTGATATCGAGGCCTATTCCTTCACGGAGATGCGACCGCTGCGCAACCAGTTGCAGGTCGTCTTCCAGGATCCCTATGGCTCGCTCAGTCCGCGCATGTCGGTCGGCGACATCATCGCCGAGGGATTGAAGGTGCATGAGCGCGGCCTCAGCTCAGATGAACGGGATCAGCGCGTCTGCTGGGCGTTGGAGGAGGTCGGTCTCGACCCGCTAACCCGCTGGCGTTTCCCGCACGAGTTTTCCGGCGGCCAGCGGCAACGCATCGCCATCGCCCGGGCCATGGTGCTGAAGCCCCGCTTCGTCATGCTGGACGAACCGACATCGGCACTCGATATGAGCGTCCAGGCCCAGGTGGTCGATCTCCTGCGCGATCTCCAGCGCAAGCACGACTTGGCTTACCTGTTCATCAGCCACGATCTGAAGGTGGTCAAGGCGCTGGCCAACGATCTCATCGTCATGCGCTTCGGCAAGGTGGTGGAGCAGGGCGCATCGGCAGATGTATTCCGCAATCCGCAGCACGAATATACACGTGCGCTGCTCGCCGCTGCATTCGATATCGAGGCTGTGCCGACGCCAGCTTTGCAGCACTAGGGCCGGCCGATCCTTGCACGGGTGGAACCTTCGGCAGGAACGTCCGTTCTGAGTTGTTAACGGCAGCGCAGGGCGGCAGCGCTTCGTCAACCAAAGGAGGAGAGAATGGCAACCATCGATCCAAAGAACCGCTGGCAGGAGCCGGAAAGCTCAAGCGTACCCGAAGGCGGGCTTCCCGCCACAAAGGCGCGGCAGGGTCGCGTCGGGCGCCGAGTTCTGACAGTTCTCGTGGCAGCTCTCGTCCTCTCTTTCATCGTCTGGATCCCCGTCGAGATCTGGGGCAGCCACAAGGCCGAACAGGCATCTCCTACAACGACAACGGAGACCCAGTCACCCACCGCCCCGGCTAAACCGGCACCATAGCCGCGCTACGAACAGGAGCTTGGCACGGTCGGTTGGTCAAAACTTCAGCAACCCTGCACGCGAAAAAAGCGGCAGGGCACGAATTTGCATCAATCTTTGTTCTGCGACTGGACTCTTCCGCAGCATTTTTTGATAAGAATAGCCGCGACCCCCACCTGCTTTGCTTTAGGCCTGCAGCGGGGACGTGCAAAGCAGCATGCAGTGATACGGGACGAGCAGCATGACCAAGACGGATATCGCCAACCGCGTCTACAATCACGCCTGGAAACTCGATCCGATCATCCGCAGCCTGATCGATACGGACTTCTACAAGTTGCTGATGCTGCAGATGATCTGGAAGCTTTATCCGGATGTCGACGCCACGTTTTCGCTCATCAACCGTACCCGCACAGTGCGCCTCGCCGACGAGATCGATGAGAACGATCTGCGTGAGCAGCTCGATCATGCGCGCACCCTGCGCCTCTCCAAGAAAGAGATGATCTGGCTCGCCGGTAACTCGTTCTACGGTCGCGCGCAGATCTTCGAGCCCGAATTTCTGACCTGGCTATCGCACTTTCAGCTTCCTGAGTACGAGCTGACGAAAAAGGACGGCCAATATGTCCTGAATTTCCACGGTTCGTGGAAAGAGACGACGATGTGGGAAATCCCCGCACTCGCTATCATCAACGAACTGCGCTCGCGTGCAGCCATGAAGGCGCTCGGGCCCTTCACGCTCGATGTTCTCTACGCGCGCGCCAAGGCCAAGATGTGGGGCAAGGTCGAGCGCCTGCGCGAGTTGCCAAACCTGCGGATTTCCGACTTCGGGACGCGGCGGCGTCACAGCTTCCTGTGGCAGCGTTGGTGTGTCGAGGCGTTGAAGGAAGGTGTGGGGCAGGCCTTCACCGGCACCAGCAACGTGCTTCTGGCTATGGACTCGGACCTGGAAGCCGTTGGCACGAACGCCCACGAATTGCCGATGGTGGCGGCAGCACTTGCGCAAACCGACCAGGAGCTGGCGAATGCGCCCTACAAGGTGCTGCGCGACTGGAACCGGCTCTACGGCGGAAATCTTCTTATTGTCCTTCCCGATGCCTTCGGCACGGCCGCGTTCCTTCGCGATGCCCCTGAATGGGTGGCGGACTGGACCGGCTTCCGTCCGGATAGCGCCCCTCCCATCGAAGGCGGCGAGAAGATCATTGCCTGGTGGGAAAAGATGGGCCGCGATCCGCGCCAGAAGCTGCTGATCTTTTCAGACGGCATGGATGTCGATGCGATCATCGACACCTATCGCCATTTCGATGGACGGGCACGCATGGGCTTTGGCTGGGGCACCAACCTCACAAACGACTTCGCCGGCTGCGCCCCGACAGAGATCCGCGGCCTTGCGCCCATTTCTGTCGTCTGCAAGGTGATCGAGGCCAATGGCCGCCCCGCCGTCAAACTCTCCGACAATCCGCAAAAGGCGACCGGCGAACCGGCCGAAGTCGAGAGATACCTGAAATTCTTCGGAACTGAGGAGAGGGTCGAGCAGCCGGTCCTCGTCTGAAGCTACATGGCTGTAAAGCCGTTGTCGACGAAGAGATGGGCGCCGTTGACAAAGTTGGAGTCGTCGCTCGCAAGGTACAGCGCTGCCCGAGCGACATCCTCGGGCTCGCCGATGCGGCCTTGCTGGGCAGCGATTGCCGCATCCGAGACATCGACGCCGAGGGCCTGCAATTCGGCAACTTCCTTCAAGCCATGGGGCGTGCGGATGAAACCGGGGCAAACAGCATTACAGCGGATATTTCGGTCGCGAAACTCCACGGCGATCGCTCGTGCAAACATGTGTACAGCCCCCTTCGTCGTATCGTAAAGCACCTCCATAGGCGTCGCTGCCACGGCAGAAATCGAGGAGGTGCAGACGATGGAGCCGCCGCCGGCTGCGAGCATCTGCGGCATCACGGCTTTCGTCATCAGAAACATCGAGCGGACGTTGACGGCGTGCAGCCATTCCCAGTCCTCGAGCGTCGTTTCCAGAAACGGTTTGATGACGATGGTGCCGGCATGGTTGAAAAGGACCGTCGTCGGCCCGAAGGCTTTTTCCACGGACGCGACGGCAGCGTTAACCTCTGCCTCCTGCGAGACGTCAGCGGTCCAGTGATCCGCGATGCCTCCCTGTCGCCGGATATCCGCGACCGTTTCCGCTGCGGCATCGCCATTGCGGTCGATGATCGCCACCTTGGCGCCCTCTGCAGCAAAAAGCCGGGAGGACGCTCCGCCCATGCCGGTCGCGCCTCCTGAAATGATCGCAACCTTGTCCTTGAGCCTGCCCGCCATTCTTGCTCTCCAGTATTCGACATCTCCGAGAGCACTACGATAGTGATCCCGCCTCGCTTGGCAACGCAATCGGACGCGGGAGAGCGTTTATTGTTCACATAAGGGGATGACGCGAGTTAGCTCAACGAGAGCCAACCGCTAAGCGCATAGCGCATAGCTGCCCTGCGAATTTCTGCCTAGGTTTTGAGCAAAATATCGGTGTAGTCGTTTTCATCGAAGCAATGCACCTCCTCCCGCAGAGCTTCGATGGTACGGAAAGCCTACTCCTCCTCCCAGGGTTTTCCGTAGGATCGGCAACACTCCTCCTCCCAGTTGTCGATCGGTTCTTTTCGAAAGCCTGCCGCACCTCCTCCCGCGGCAGGCTTTTTCGTTTTGGGACGATCAATTTTCGCTAGGCAACTGCCTTTTCAGGCAAAGAGATCGAAGACGTATCGAGCGGTTTTACGTCTGTCTTGGGGTCTCCGGGATGACCCAGAAATACGTAGCCAGCTGCGACGATGCAGGCCACGGCAAAAATCACTGCAACAAAGACCTTGAACCGGCCACGAACCATATTGCCACGAACCATGATGTACTCCTTGTAAGGTTATGCCCGTCAAACCGTTTGAGCGGCTAATCGGTTCCCGTTTATGCGGCATTGTTTTCGTTCGCTTCTTTCCATTGCGCCTGGGTGGATCAACATTCGTGCCTGTCCTCCTTCTTGCGCAGGCGCTGCCGGCACCCCCGGCGAGCGGGCGGCTTGGCCTTGGATCTCGGAACAAATTTCGTTCTCAGCCAGTTAGGCGACCACACCTTCCTGATGCGTTTGTATGTCTTGAGAGAAAGTACGCCTGTGAGCCTCGCCCATTTCGGCCCCGTCTTTACCGCCAGCGGCATGCTTTTCCGTCTATGGGCGCCCCGCCAACAGGCTGTATCCCTGCGAATAGGCGATGTGGCGCCGGTCCCCATGGCTGCCGGTGTCGATGGCTGGTTCAGCGTCAACATAGATGGCGCCGGGGACGGCACCGCTTACAAGTTCGTTCTCGAGGATGGCCTGGAAGTTCCTGACCCCGCGTCCCGGTTTCAGCCTGACGGCCCGCATGGCCCGAGTGAGGTGGTCGACCCCAAATCTTATGTGTGGAGGTCAACGGGGTGGACCGGGTTGGCATGGGAAGAGGCTGTTGTCTACGAACTTCATGTCGGCACATTCACGCAGGAAGGCACATTTCGAGCGGTCATCGACCGGCTGGACCACCTGCAGTCACTCGGGATAACCGCGCTTCAACTCATGCCGGTCAATGATTTTCCGGGCGAGCGGGGCTGGGGCTATGACGGCGTCCTTCCCTATGCGCCGCATGGCAGCTATGGACGCCCGGAGGATCTCAAGGCGCTGATCGACGCCGCTCACGAGCGGGGCATCTGCGTTTTTCTCGACGTGATCTACAATCATTTCGGCCCGGACGGAAACTATCTCCCGTCCTATGCGCCGCTGTTCACCGACAAACACAAATCGCCCTGGGGGCAGGGCATCAATTACGATGGCGAGGGATCGCAGTTCGTCCGCGAATTCGTCATCCAGAATGCTCTGTACTGGCTCCAGGAGTTTCGCGTCGACGGTCTTCGCTTCGATGCTGTCCACGCGATTGTCGACGACAGCCGCGAGCATCTCCTGAAGGAAATGGCGCGACGCATCCGCAGCGAAATTTCCGGACGGCATATCCACCTCATTGTCGAGAACGAGGACAACAACAGCGCGCTGCTGTTTCGCAACAACTATGGCAAGCCCGAGCTTTATACCGCCCAGTGGAATGACGACATGCACCACGTGATGCACGTCGCGGCGTCGGGCGAGGATTTTGGCTACTACGCAGACTACGCCGACGATCCCGCCAAGATCGGACGCGGACTGGCCGAGGGCTTCGTATTTCAAGGCGAGCACATGCCCTACCGTGGTGCGGCGCGAGGCCAGCCCAGTGGAGCACTGCCGCCGACAGCCTTCATATCCTTCATCCAGAACCATGATCAGATCGGCAATCGTGCCTTCGGGGATCGTCTCAACGAGACAGCGTCGCCAGAGGCAATCGAAGCCATGGCCTCGATCTACCTCTTGGCACCGCAGATCCCGATGCTGTTCATGGGTGAGGAATGGGACGCAAGGCAGCCCTTCCCGTATTTCTGCGACTTCAACGACGAACTGAACGAGATCGTCCGGAAGGGTCGAAGGGAGGAGCTCTCGCGGCTACCCGGCTTCGACGATGACGTTGCCGATGTGCCGGACCCGACGCGGCGCGAAACGTTCCTGTCTGCGAAACTCGACTGGCAGGATGTGGAAAAAGAAGCGGGCGCCGCGCGGCTGGCCCTTTACCGCGACCTCCTTGAGGTAAGGCGTCAGGAAATCATTCCCCGCCTTCCGGGCATTGTCAGTGCCGGCGGCGGGTACAGCGTCGAGGGCAAGCTGGTGGCGGTCAACTGGTCGCTCGTCGACGGCACCTCGCTACGGCTGCTCGCAAACGTCGGTGCCGACGAGCTGCACCACGGAGAGGCATTGCAAGGCCGGGTCATCTGGAGCCAGGGCAAGTTTGCCGATGGTATCCTCTCGCCCTGGTCGGTCATCTGGTCGATAGGTTAGGCCTCGGAAGACTCGCCATCCCTGACATCGACAGGCTTAGCCCGGCGCCGGAAAGACCAGCGGCGGTGCAGCTTGGCGAGCATGATGTAGATGATCGGGGTGGTATAAAGCGTCAGGACCTGCGAGATCACCAGGCCGCCGACAATGGTGATCCCGAGCGGGCGGCGAAGTTCGGAGCCCGGCCCAGTGGCGATGATCAACGGCACGGCACCCATGATGGCAGCCAGCGTCGTCATCAGAATGGGCCTGAACCGCTGCAGGCAGGCCTGGAATATCGCTTCTTCCGATGACAGACCGCGCGTGCGCTCTGCTTCAAGGGCAAAATCCACCAGCATGATGCCGTTTTTCTTGACGATGCCGATCAGCAGCACAATGCCGATAAAGGCAATGATGCTAAGCTCCGTTCCGCTGATTTCCAGCGCCAGCAAGGCTCCAAGCCCTGCCGATGGCAGCGTCGAGATGATGGTCAGCGGATGCGCCAGGCTCTCGTACAAAACCCCCAGCACGATATAGACGGCGACCAACGCGGCCAACAGCAGGAGCGGCTGGCCACCGGACGATTGCGCGGCGCTTGCAGCATCGCCCGCAAAGTCTGCATGCAGCGAATCCGGAAGGTGCAGATCGGCGACGGCGCGTATCACGCTGTCGTTGGCGGCCTGTAGCGTGCCCCCGGGCGCAAGGTTGTAGGAAAGGGTGACGGCTGGAAACTGCCCCTGGTGGTTGACAACTAGTGGCGCCAGTGTGCGCTGCACCTTGGCAACGCTGCTGAGGGGTACCTGGGTGCCATCCGCAGCCGGTACGTAGAGATTGGTGATCGCTTCCGGATCAAGGGCATAGGTCGGATCGGCTTCAAGCACGACGCGATACTGGTTGCGCTGAGTATAAATCGTCGAGATCTGTCGCTGGGCAAAAGCATTGTTGAGAGCGCTGTCTATCGACTGGATGCTGACACCAAGCCGTGCCGCCTCGCTGCGGTCGATGTTGACGGTCGCCTGAAGCCCGTTCGGCTGGCGGTCGGTGGCGACATCCGCAAGCGCCGGTTCTGCCTGCAGCGCCGCCAGCACCTTCGGCGCCCAGGCAACGAGTTCGTCGTAATTGGAATCCCAGAGAGTAAACTGGTACTGCGATTGTGACGACCGCGCGCCGACGCGAATGTCACTGGGGGAGAAAAGGAAGGTACTGAGCCCTGGCACCTTGGCCAGCTGCGTTCGTAACCGGGCTATGACCTCGTCGGTCGAAACGCGTTCCGCAGCAGGCTTCAGCGAAATCAGCAATTGCCCCTTGTTGATCGAGCTGGAAAAGCCACCACCACCAACCGATGATCCAACCCCGGAAACGGCTGGATCGGCGCTGGCAATCGCTGCCGCCTTCTGCTGCAACAGCACCATGGCGGGATAGGAGATATCCGTAGAGGCTTCGGTGCCGCCCTGAATGAAGCCGGTATCGTCCTGCGGAATAAAGCCCTTCGGCACTTTAACATACAGAAACGCCGTGATGGCGACGCAGCCGAAAATGACGACAATAGCCATCGCGCGGTGGTGCAGAACAGCCTTCAAGGTCCGTCCGTAGAAGCCGACAACGGCGTCCAGCGTCCTTTCGACTGTGCGGGCGAAGAAATTCGGCGGCGCTTCGTTGTCGTGAGCCAGCAGCCAGTGGCCACAGATCATCGGCGTTACGGTCAGGGAGACGACGGTCGAGACGACGATCGCAAAACCGAGCGTCAGCGAAAATGCCTGGAAGAACCGACCGATGATCCCGCCGAGGAAGAACAGCGGTATGAAGGCTGCCAGCAGCGACAGGCTGATCGAAATGACGGTGAAGCCGATCTGTCGCGCGCCTTCTTTTGCCGCCTCCATCGGCCGCATCCCTTTTTCGAGGTTTGCGTAGATGTTCTCGATCATGACGATGGCGTCGTCGACCACGAAGCCGACGGAAACAACCAGCGCCATCAGCGACAGGTTGTCGATCGACAGCCCACAGGCCCACATCAGCGCAAAGGTGCCGGCCAGCGACAACGGCACGGTCACCCCGGCGGCCAGGGTCGGCGTCGTCCGTTGCAGGAATACGAAGACCACCGCCATGACGAGGAACACGGTTGCGAGCAGCGTCCACTGCATGTCATCGACGCTGGCGTTGATGGTGGTTGTCCGGTCGGAAAGAATTGCGATGTTGATCCCGGCGGGAATGGTTTTCTGCAGTTCGGGGATCAGCGCCTTTACCGCGTCGACGGTTGAAATGACGTTGGCGTCCGCCTGCCTGGTGATATTGAGCAGCACCGAAGGCTTGCCGTTATACCAGGCGTCGGAGCGGCTGTTGCGGACGCCGGGCTCGACGGTGGCTATATCGGACAGGCGAACCGACGTGCCATCGCCGCTTCGGATGATGATGCGGCCGAAAGCCTCTGGCGTCTTCAACTGTGCATTCATGCTGATGGCGAAGGCTGCATCCTTGCCGTCGATAGAGCCGATGGGTCCAAGCGTATTGGCATTGACGATGGCGGTGCGTACTGCATCGAGTGAAAGCCCGATGGCCGATAGCCGGTCGGGGTTAAGCCGGACGCGCACCGCTGGCTGGTCGGCGCCGCTGGCGGTCACTTCACCGACGCCATCAACCTGTGAAATCTGCTGCACCACCACCGTGTCGGCAGCATCGTAAACGGCACTCGGTGCCAGATTGTCGGAGGTCATTGCCAGGATGAGAACAGGTGCTGCGGCCGGATTGACCTTGCGGAACGACGGCAGTGTCGGCAAGTCAGCCGGGAGGTCGATGGCAGCAGCGTTGAGTGCCGCCTGCACATCCTGCCCGGCACCATCGATGCTGCGGGAAAGATCGAACTGTATGGCAATGCTGGTCGAGCCGAGCGAACTCACAGACGTCAGTTCGGTAACGCCGGCAATCGTGCCGAGATGCCGTTCGAGGGGGGCCGCGACGCTGGCCGCCATGCTGGCAGGATCGGCGCCCGGCCGGCTGGCCGACACGATGATGGTGGGCAGATCGACGGCCGGAAGACTGGCGACCGGCAGGAAGAAATAGGAGACGAAGCCGAGGATCATCAGCCCGATCGACAGGAGCACCGTGCCGACAGGCCGCTTGATGAACGGCTCGGAGATGTTCATGCCCGGCCTCCCGCTCCGCTCGCCTCTGGTGCCGGGGTGCCCGTCGGCCGGCCGACGATGCGGCTGCGCAGCCGCTCGAAGGCGAGGTAGATCACTGGCGTGGTGTAGAGTGTCAGCAACTGGCTGAGCACAAGTCCGCCGACGATACTGATACCGAGCGGGGTGCGCAATTCCGAACCCGTGCCGGTTGCCAGCGCCAGTGGCAACGCGCCGAAGAGAGCTGCCAGCGTCGTCATCATGATCGGCCGGAAACGCAGGATCGACGCTTGCAGGATCGCCTCGCGCGGTGGCAGCCCGCCGCTGCGCTCTGCCTCCAACGCGAAGTCGATCATCATGATGGCGTTCTTCTTGACGATCCCCATCAAAAGCACGATGCCGATCAATGCGATCAGCGACAGGTCCTGGCCGAACAGCATCAGCGCCAGAAGCGCGCCGACACCGGCCGACGGCAGGGTGGACAGGATGGTGATCGGGTGGATCGCACTTTCATAGAGCAGTCCAAGAACGATGTAGATGGTCACGACCGCCGCCAGGATGAGCCAGGGCTCGCCGGCAAGCGATGACGAAAACTCCTCTGCATCCCCCGAATAAGCCCTCTGGATGCTGTTCGGCATGCCGATTTCGCTTTCGGCTGCCGTTACCGCGCTGACGGCATCGCTGAGTGACGCGCCTGGCGCCAAATCGAAGCTGAGCGTCACCGAAGGAAATTGCGCGTCATGACTGATGACCAGCGGCGCAGTGGTGAAGGTTGCGGTCGAGAAGGCATTGAGTGGTACCTGGACATCGCCGGTGCCGGCGACATAGAGCTTGTCGAGCGATTTCGGATCCGCCTGAAACTGCGGTGCCGCCTCGACGATGACGCGGTACTGGTTCGACTGCCCGTAGATCGTGGCAATCTGGCGCTGTCCGAAGGCGTCGTTCAGCGTGTCGCTGACCGCTTGCATCGAGACACCGAGGCGCGACGCCGTTTCCCGGTCGACATCGACGAAGATGCGTCCGCCGCCCGTCTGAACTTCGGAGGAGACATCGACCAGGGTCGGCGCCTTCTGCAATTGGGTCGCCAGTTTCTGCGCCCAGTCGACGACGACAGCGGTATCGGTGCCAGTCAAGGTGTACTGGTACGGCGCACGGCTCGACCGGGTGCTGATGCTGATGTCCCGCACGCTCTGGAAGGTCACATGAACCCCCGGCATTCCGGCGACCTCGTTGCGTAACCGGTCGATGATCTCTGTCGAGGACGAGGTGCGATCGCTGCGCTGGCGGAGCACAAGGCTGAGAGTACCGGTGTTGAGCGTCAGGTTGTTGGCGCTGGCCCCGACCACCGAGACGATGCCGGTGACGTCCTTGTCGCCACGAAGCCGCTCCGTCACCAGCGCCTGCGTCCGCTTCATGGATTCGAAGGACGTCGTCGGCTCCGTTTCAATGACTGCGGTAATGAGGCCAGTATCCTGCGGCGGCAGGAAACCCTTTGGAATGAAGATGTAGAGGCCGATGGTCGCAACCAGTGTCATTACGGTCAGAAGCAGCATCAGCGGGCTGCGATCGATGGCCCAGACGAGGCTCCGGCGATAGCCACCAATCAGGCGGTCCATCATCCGGTCAGCGCCGGCGAGCATGCCGCGGCGACCCTCTGCCGGCTTGCGCAGGATACGGGCGCACATCATCGGCGTCAGCGTCAGCGAGATGATTGCCGACACGACGACGGCAATTGTCAGCGTCAGCGCGAACTCGCGAAACATCCGCCCGACGATCCCGGTCATGAACAGCAGTGGAATGAAAACCGCGACCAGCGAGAAGGTCAGAGAGATGATCGTAAAGCTGATTTCGCCTGCGCCCTTCAGCGCCGCGTGCATCGGGTCGTCACCTTCCTCGATGTGGCGGGCGATGTTTTCGATCATGACGATGGCGTCGTCGACAACGAAGCCGGTGCCGATCGTGAGTGCCATCAGCGACAGGTTATCGAGACTGAATCCGGCAAACCACATGACGCCGAAAGTGGCGATCAGCGAGAGCGGCAGCGCCACAGCAGCGATGATGGTGGCGGTGATCGTCCGCAGGAAAACGAACACGACGAGAATGACCAGCCCGACGCTGAGCGCCAGCGTCCATTGTACATCGTGGATCGAAGCGCGGATGGTTTCCGTTCGGTCATTGACGATATCGAGGGCAATGCCGGCCGGCAGTGCTTCCTTCAACTGCGGTAGCTGTTTGAGGACATCGCCGACTGTCTTGATGACGTTTGCGCCGGGTTGGCGCATGACATCGATGATGACCGCCGGCTTGCCCTGGTACCAGGCACCGACGCGCGTGTTCTCAAGGCCCTGCACCACATCGGCAATATCCTTCAGCAGGATGGGCGCGTTGTTGCGGTAGGCGACGATCACCGATTTGTAGGCCTCGGGATCGACGATCTGGTCGTTCGCGGCAAGCGTGAAGGACTGGTGCGTGCCGTCGAGCGCACCCTTCGCACCGGCAACGCTGGCAGCGACGATAGCGCTGCGGATGTCCTCGAGCGCAAGCCCGTACGAGGCGAGGCGAGGCAGGTTTGCCTGGATACGGATCGCCGGCTTGACGCCGCCCTGGATCGTGACATTGCCGACGCCACTGACCTGGCTCAGCTTCTGGGCCATCATCGTATCGGCGAAATCGCTGAGATCGCGGATCGAATAGCTGGAGGAACGTAGCGCCAGCGTGATGATTGGCGTGTCCGCTGGGTTCACCTTGGAATAGGTCGGCGGATACGGAAGGGTTTTCGGCAATGTCGACCCGGCGGCATTGATGGCAGCCTGCACGTCCTGCGCAGCACCGTCGATATCGCGGCCGAGGTCGAACTGTAGGGTGATCTGGCTTATGCCGAAGGCGCTGGACGAGGTCATCGAGGCAAGCGAGGGGATCTGGCCGAGCGGTCGCTCGAGCGGTGCCGTCACCAGCGACGCCATTGTATCCGGATCGGCGCCGGGAAGCTGCGTCGTCACCCGGATCGTCGGGAAATCGACTTGCGGCAGTGGCGCCACCGGCAGCTGCGCGTAGCCGAGCAACCCTCCCAGCAGTACGGCTACTGCCAGCAGGGATGTCGCAATCGGGCGGTTGATGAAGAGCGAGGAGACGCTCATTGCGTCGCTGCCGGCGGGTTGGCCGGCGCCGCTCCATCGTTTGCGGGCTTGTCGCCGCCGTCGCTGTTGTGATGCCGGTGCGGCTTGCCATCGGCTCCGGTTGTTGTCGCCGGTTTATCGACGGCCGGCTTCGAAGGATCGGAGACCTCGACCTTGGAGCCCGTCTGCAGCCTTGCAAATCCTGTCGTCACGACGATGTCGCCGGCGGCGATACCGTCGGTGATCACGGCCTGGACATCGTCCTGCTGTCCGACCCTGATCGGTTTCATAAGCACGGTCTGGTCGGGCTGGAGGAGATAGGCGAAGGTTCCGTTCGGACCGCGTTGGACGGCTGCGGTCGGCACGACGATCACGCCTTTCATTGTTTCGATCAGCAGGCGTGCATTGACGAAAGCACCAGGCCAGAGTGCCAGCTTTTCGTTAGGGAAATTGGCTTTGAGCTTCACCGTGCCGGTGGTCACGTCGACCTGGTTGTCGACGACTGCCAGCGTGCCGGTATCGACAACGGCCTGGTCGCCGCCTGCAAGGGCCTGAACGCTGAGAGTGCCTGCTGCGTTGGCGGCATTGACCTTGGCCAGCTGCTGCTGCGGCACGGAAAAGACGACGGAAATTGGCCGGATCTGGGAAAGCGTCACGATACCGGTCGTATCGGTCGAGCTGACGATGTTGCCGATGTCGACATTGCGGATACCGGTGCGTCCGTCGATCGGTGCCTTGATGGTCGTATAGTCGAGCGTTGCCTGCGCGCTCTCGATGGCCGCCTGGTCGGATTGCACCTGCGCCTGGTACTGGGCAACCTGAAATTTTGCCGTATCGACCTGCTGCTGCGTACCGGAGTTCGACTGAAGCAGCCGCTGGTAGCGCTCGAAGTCGTTCTGGGCACTTTGCAGCAGCGCCTGGTCCTGGGCCTTCTTGCCAACGGCCTGGTCGAGCGTGGCCTTGTAGACGGCATCGTCGATACGGGCGATCACGTCGCCCTTCTTGATGTCCTGGCCTTCCTCGAAATGGATCTCTACCAGCTCGCCGCTGACCTGCGGCCGAACAGTGACGGTGTTGAGCGGTTTCACCGAGCCGACACCGTCGATGTAGACAGGCACATCCGTCGCCTTTGCCACGGCTGTCAGCACTGCCGTCGGGCCCGTCGATTGCGCCGCCCCGCGTCGTCGCCCGCCACCGCGTGTTCCGCTTGCCTGCTGGGTGTTTGCAGCTTGACCCACGCCAAGCATGCGCTCGGCCGGTCCCAGCCAGCTGTCGCGAAGGACGTAGGCTCCGACGCCGATGGCGGCGACGATTACGACCGATATCAAGACCCGAGAAGTCCGAGCCATTTATTCACCTTCTTTCGCGATTCCAGACAAGAGCCGTCGGTCACGACCTTATCGTGCAGCGGGCGCAGAAGGAATTTGTAGCGGAATTAAATTTTGTCCACGTGGACGGGCAAAACAGCAGTGCTCGCAGCAGTTTAAGGCGTGACAACCGCCGGTGCGACCGGCTCATTGGCAAACCCGGCTGAATCGAGTGCGCGGCGGACCAGTCCCGATCGCTTGGCTTTCTCCATGAACTCGCTGACAATCGAGAGAGCCATGGGTTTCTCGCGGCCGACAGCAATGGCGATGCCCGTTGCCTGGAAGCCGCCATCGAGAACGCGCGCGCCGGGGAGCAGCGGCAGAAGCGTCTGGAAGGCATCCCGCGACAACGCCAAAGCATCGGCATTTCCCGATCGTAGGCGTTCGACGGCCTCCGCAATCGTCGAAACGGCAACGGGCGCCGTATGACAAAGGGTGCGCGCCGCACTGCGAATAGTCGTGGTATTGGCAATGCCGACGACCCGCACTCGGTCGTCATCGACGCCGGTCAAATCGACGATGCCTGAGGCGTGGCTGACGAGATAGGTGCTTTCCAGGATGTAATAGGCCGGCCCGAAAGCCACGCGCGTGCTTCGCTCTGCATCCACCGGCATGAAGCTCACGTCGATCCTGCCGTCTTCGAGGGCTTGCGTACAGTCACCGGAGTTTGCAAATCCGGTGATCGCCAGCGGGCTGCCCAGCTGCCGGGCGAGTTCGGTAACGAGATCCACCGTAACACCCTTATATATTCCGCTAGCCTCGTCGAGTGTCACGAACAGTGCCGATGGCGCAGGTGCTGCTACAACGCCGGCCCTGAGGGTGCCGGTGGGAAGAAGTTCGCGCCTTCCGGCATCGTCGGCGCTGCCGTATGTTTTCGAGCCTGTCAAAATCTAGGACCTGATGACGCGCGATGGCGCTTGCCGGTCTTCCAGCGCCGCCTGTGCGGCGGCGTCTATCACAGCAAATTTTTCGGCCTGATAATTCCAGTATTCTGCCACGAAACTGCGAGACAGCCAGAAGCTGCTCTTGCCGGGCGCGCCGGCCCAGCCGACACTTCCCATGCCGGCGGCCTGTTTCAGAAGGCGTTTGAGGTGCGCATTTGAAATCATGAACTGCTGGTGGATATCGCGCATGGAAATGGGGCCGATCAGGATCTTGTCCGTATCTCCCTCCATCGTCTGTATACGGGAGATCAGGTAATCCATCACCACGCCACCGGAGTTGACCCAGTTGAAGAGCGCGAAACTCGGTCCGGGATTGCGGACCGCATCGCTGTTGATGATTTGCCTGGCAATCATCGGCTGCATGACCGCAATTGCGTCCGGATTGGCCAACATCTGTTCGATCCGCGAGCCACCGTCGAGACTATCGAGGATGAAGAGGTGCGTCTGCAGCCATCGGCCGAGATAGTCGACAGCGGTTGGTGTTGGCTCCAGCAGTCGTGTCCGCCGGTCTGCGCGGTCTGGAACAGCGGCCAGAAACCGGTAGGCCAGCATCTCCTGGAGAAAGGCGACGGCGGTGTTGCGGCTGGAGATCTGGTGCTTCAGCACGAGATCGACATAACGCGCCGCATAGAGGCCCGATCCTGGCTCGTCAGGGTATCCGTAATGAAGCGCGAAACCCGCATGGGCAAGAAGCCAGCGTTGCTGCGCAGCGAAAATAGAAGCAATGCGTGGATTTTCACGATAGATTGCAATAAGCTCGTCGGCACAGCGAAGGATTGCGGTCAGAAAATGCTGGTTAGCGCTAAGGTCTTTGGCTTTAAACGTCATGAATTTTGCCTAAGTAATAAAGTGCCGGTGCGCCGCAACCGGATGCGTTTGCCTATCGTCTCGTTGGTCCCCTGAGCTCCGACTGAACAAAGAGCTTCGAGATTCTCAGTTTATTTTTATCGTCTCGCATCCAAAAGCCTATCGATGCGTTTTAATTCTATTACAAGGAGAACGTTATGATAAATGCTTCAACAATAAAAGAACACGCAGAAGTTATTGGCGCCGATGGCGTCCACGTCGGCACCGTCGACCATGTCGTCGGCAGCCGCATCAAGCTGACCAAGAAGGACAGCGGCGAAGGTTCGCACAAAGGCCATCACCACTTCATCGACCTGAGCCTCGTTGCCGAAGTCGAAGGCGAACGCGTTCGCCTGTCGGCAAACGCCGATGTCGCTGTGACATTCGAGGAAGAAGAAGGCGGCCAGCAGGCCTGATCCTTCACAGCTTCACAATCGGAGCCCCGCTAAACGCGGGGCTTTTTTTGTGAGTTATACACTCTAGCGCCAGATCAGCAGCCGAGCGCGATGCCGTCCTTGCGATGGTCGGAACCACCGAGCAATATGCCGCGCTCATAGTCGATGAGGATTGCTTGCGCGCCGCCGATCGGCTCGTCGGCCCACTCCGTGAGGTGCCCTCGTCGATCGAGATCGGCCTTGACCTCCGGCGAAATGGTCGGCTCTAGCGACAGGGTGCCACCGAAGTAAAAGCTGCGCGGCTGGTCGCTGGCCTGCTGCGGATCGAGATCTCGGTCAAGAATCTGGCTCAGCAGATGCGCGTGCCCGCAGGCCTGATACTGGCCGCCCATCACGCCGAAACTCATGCGCGGCCGTCCGCTTTCCATCAGCATGCCCGGGATAATGGTATGGAAAGGTAATTTGTTTGGGCCGATGGCATTCGAGTGGCCTTCCGTCAGCACGAAACCGGCACCGCGATTTTGCAGCAATACGCCGCTGCGCGGGGCGTAGATGCCGCTGCCGAAGGGGAAGAAGACGGAGTTGATCAGCGAAACTGCATTGCCATCGCGGTCTACCACCGAAACGTAGACGGTATCCTTGTGGGTCGGCCCTTCCCACGTGGAGGCGGCAGACGCACGATCGAGACTGATCTCGCGGCGCATCGCATCTACAGAACGATCCGACAGCAGTTCGTCGATATCGAATGTCAGGTGGTCGGGGTCGCTGATCAGTTGATCGCGACGAGCATAGCCTGCCTTGGTCGCTTCAGCGAGCAGGTGGATACGGTCGGCCTCCGTCAGCTTAGGATCGCGCAGGTCGAAGCCGTCGAGGATGCGGGTAATCAACAGTGCTGCCAATCCCTGGCCATTAGGCGGGCATTCCAGCAGATCGAGCCCACGGTACTGGCCCGAAATCGGCTTGGTCTCAAATGCCTTGTAATTTGCAAAATCGCTTTCTTCATGTAATCCGCCGAGCGATTGCAGCAGCGTGGCGATCTCCTCCGCCACGGCATCCCGGTAAAATCCGTCTCGACCGCTCTTGGCGATCGCCCGAAGGGTTGCGCCGAGCGCTGGATTGGCCATGCGCTCACCGGTTCGCGGCGCCCGGCCATTGCGCAGGAAATAAGCGGCTGAATCTGGAAATTTGGCAACGCGGCCTGCATAGCGCGTCCAGTCCAGTTCGACCCGGGGGGTGATGACGTAGCCGCCTTCTGCTGCCGCGATGGCCGGTGCCAGCACACGATCCAACCCGAAGGCACCATACCGCTCGATCAACTGACACCAGGCATCGACTGCCCCCGGAATTGTCACTGCATGCGGGCTGTCATCGGGGATGCTTGTCAGGCCCTTTTCAAGCAGATGGCCAAGGTTTGCCTTCTGTGGCGAACGGCCGGATCCATTGAGGGCGACAGGTGTTCCACCCGCAGGGCAGTACAGCGCAAAGCAATCGCCACCGATGCCCGTCATCAGCGGATCGATGACCGATTGCAGTGCGACAGCGGCCACGGCGGCATCGACGGCACTGCCCCCGGCACGCAGGATATCGACGGCAGCAAGGCTTGCCTGCGGGTGCGATGTCGCCGCCATGCCCCGGTCCGAAATTGCCACCGAACGGCCTGGCTTGAAGAAATCACGGGATTGCATGCTGTTTTCCTTATGCTTTACGGCAGTTTGCTGAAAATCATCGGCTATTGATGCGCGACAAGGGCGGCGCGATCAAGCCCCGCCGATTCCCAGCCGTGTCAGCAGCATTGCCCAGGCGGTCAGCCCGATGCGGAAATTGGCAAGCCGGAAGAACTCGTTCGGCGCATGATAATCCTCGTCCGATGTCGAGAACGAGAAGAAGATCGCCTCTCGGTCCAGATGCTTGCGGAACGACGCGCCAATCGGGATCGTGGCGCCCATCGCAACGCGCAGGGGCTTCTGTCCCAACAGTTCCTCGAGCACGCCCTCGGCCACCGCCAGTGCGGGCAATTCGGGATTGACGAAAAATGCTTCGCTCCCGGGCCCGTGCCGGTGAATGTCGAGGGTGAAACCCGGCGGGAGTCTCGCCTGCAGATGTTGGGTGACGACCGAGAGAATGTGATCCGGTTTCTGCCCAGCAATCAGCCGGCAGGTGATCTTGGCAGTGGCGGAGGAGGGAATGACGGTTTTCGTGCCCTGGCCCTGGTAGCCTCCCGAAATTCCGTTGAACTCCAGCGTCGGCTCCAGCCATTGGCGGATCAGCAGATCCCGGCCCTCTGCGATCGGCGCCTGTCCCTGAACCCCGATGTCGCGATAGTATTCGCCGGCGTCGAAATCTGCCGCTTCGATGGCGGCGATGATCGTCGGATCCGGCGGCGCCGTACCGTCGAGAAAGCCGTCGACGGCCACTCGCCCATCATCTCTGTGCAGGGAGGCGAGCAGAACGGCCAACGCCCGGATAGGATTGGGGGCGCTGCCTCCGTGCCGGCCGGAATGCAGGTCCTTCGAAGCGCCGGTGACGGAGATATCCATAGCCACCAGACCCCGGCTGGCAACGGTCATCGACGGCCGGTCGGGCCGCCACATCGCACCATCGGCCGAAATGACCAGGTCGCAGTCTAGCCTCTCGCGGTAAGTCTGGAGCGTGGCTTCGAAATTCGGACTGCCGGACTCCTCCTCGCCCTCGATCAGCACCTTGAGATTGACCGGCAGGCGCCCCGCCGTCTTCATGAAGGCTTCCGCGACAAGGATCGGGATCAGCAGAGGCCCTTTGTCGTCGGAGACACCCCGCGCATACAGCCGACCGTCTCGTTCGGTCGGCTCGAAGGGCGGTGTCTGCCACTTTTCCAGCGGATCCGGCGGCTGCACGTCGTAATGGCCATAGATCAGGAATGTCGGGAGCGAGGGATCGCTGATCAGTTCTCCGTAGACTGCCGGATGGCCGCCGGTTTCAAGCAGTTCGACGGCAGCAAAGCCGGCCTGCGTCATGCGTCCCGCAACGAACCGGGCCGCCTCGGAGATACCGTCGGCATAGGCCGGATCGGTGCTGACGCTCGCGATACGGCAGAAGGCCTTGAGGTCTTCCAGCGCCTCGGCAAAATGCGCGTCGAGGTAGCTCTCCATCTCGCTCATTTGCCACCATCCACACTGATGACCTGTCCGCTAATCCAGTTGGCAAAATCCGAAGCGAAAAACATGACCATCGCTGCGATGTCATCCGGCACGCCGAGCCGTTTGAGGGCGATGTTCTGGAGGAGCTTGGCTTGTCCCTCGTCGCCCATCGCATCCCATTGTCGTTCCGTCGTCGGATTGGAACGCACGAAGCCGGGCGCCACATTGTTGACGGTGATACCCCACGCTCCGAGCTCGTGGGCAAGCTGTCGCGTCAGGCCGATCTGGCCGGCCTTGGCGCTAGCATAGGCCTGTATGCCGGTCAGCGATATGCCGAGGCCGGCACCACTGGAGATGTTGACGATCCGGCCGTAGTTCTGCCTCTTCATGCCGGGCGCCACGGCCTGTGCCATGAAGAAGGCGCCGGAGAGGTTGACGTCGAAGATCGACTGCCAGTCCTGTTCGGAAATCTCCTCGATCGGCCGTCCAGTCTGGCCACGCACGCCGCCGGCGTTGTTGACGAGGATATCCACCGTCGCACCGTCTGTTTCGATAGCGGCGATCAGCCGCTGGCAAGCACTGCGATCGCCGACATCGAGCCGGTGGGTCCTGACGGCGTCGCTGAGCGCAGCCGTGTCCGCAAGCCCGGCTTCGTTGACATCGCATGCGTGGACGATGGCTCCCCGGCTGGCGAAGGCCAACGCGATCGCTCGGCCAAAGCCATGGGCGGCACCCGTGACGACAACGGTCTTTCCGGCAAAGTCGATATTCACGCCACGCTCTCCAGTTCGTCGAGATTCCTCAGCGAAAGAGGACGCTTGCCATCCTCGATCTCGTGGATCATTTCCACCAGCCGCGTGGCGATCGGGGTCGGGACGCCGAGCGAGCGACCGACATCGACCACCGGCTGGACCTGTGCGTCCACCTCGGTCTTGCGCTTGCGCACCGCCAGGTCCCGCCAGATGCCGGAATGGGACTTCAGCGAGGTGCGGTTATGCGCCACCATCTCGTCGAACGACCGCTCGGTGTCGGCAGCGGTTGCCGTCGGTGAGAAGGCGGCGGGATCGAAGCCGTTGAAAGCCTCTGGCTTGATGTTGTTGGCGCTAGCGACGCGGCCGACTTCCAGCGCCAGCTTGGTCAGCACCGGCCGGTAGCGCGTATTGGCCAGCACATCGGCGATGCTGTCGTCAGTCAGCGCCGTGCCGAACAGCAGCGCGCCGTAGACCAGCTTGCCCCACAGGAAGCCCCAGATATTGTCGGTAAGGATAGCCTTGGAATCGAATTCGTGCAGCAGACGGTGGATTGTTTCGATTCGCTCTGTCGTCTTGCCATCGAGTTCCCCGACCACGACCGCGCCGCGCCCGCTGTAGTGCACCACGCCCGGCGACAGATAATCGGCACCGAAATTGACGAAGCAGCCGATCACCCGCTGGATGCCGACGACCGGCGCGATGACCTGTTCGTTGAGGCCGTTCTGTGCCGAAACGACGTAACCGTCGGAGGCGAGATGATCCACAAGCGCATGGCTCGCCGCCTCGGTGTGGTGGGCCTTGACGCAAAGATAGATGCGCTCGTAGACGCCCTCCAGTTGCTCCGGGAGGTAGGCCTTTGCCTTGACGGTATCCTCAAAAATCGGCCCTTCGATCGTCAAGCCCCTGTCGTTTATGGCGGACACATGGTCTGCGGCATTGTCGACGAAAATGACCTCATGGCCGGCGCGGATGAAAGCGGCGCCCAAGGTTCCCCCGATGGCGCCGGCACCCCAGATGACAATAGGCGTGCTCATGCCCAGCCTCCTTCGAGAAGCTCACGTGTTTCCGTCACCGCCACATCCCAGATCGCCTGCATTTCCTCATCCGGCCGCTCGTAGTAGCCGCCGAAGTTGCCGTCGCCGAGCAGGGCTTTGACACCTGCGGGGTTCATCGCTCGCATGTGGGCGAGATCGACCATCGGCTTCTGTTGGGTCGATTGGACGACGCCCGGCAGGCGCGTCCAGGGAAAATTCTCCATCCACGACGCATGCGAGGCGACGGTGTCGATCTCCTGCACCTTGGCAAAGGTCTTGGGTGCGTTCCACCAGTTGTGGAACTTGACCGATGTGTCGGGATTGTCGGCCATCCATTCGACCGCCAGGCTGCCTGCCGGCTGGTTGCCGCCATGGCCGTTGACGATGAGGATGCGCCGAAAACCCTGCAAGCGCAGTCCATCGAGGATATCGCGGACGATGCGGATATAGGTCTCCTGGCGCAGGCTGATGGTGCCGGGATAGGCGAGGAAATAGGGCGTGATGCCGTAGGCAAGCACCGGAAACACCGGAAGACCCAGCGGCTCGGCGGCATCGAGGGCAATTTTCTCGGCCAGGATCGAGTCGACCGACAGCGACAGATGAGCATGCTGCTCGGTGCTGCCAAGCGGCAGGATCGCCCGGTCGTCGGTCTTCAGGTAGGCCTCGATCTGCTGCCAGTTGGTGTCGGAGATCTTCATGGTTATTCCTCTTTAGCTCTGAACGATCGGCGCCGGTACGATGACGGGGGCTGGCGGCACTTCTGTGGGCGGCTGCGCGACGCCTGCGGCACGGATGATGGGCACGATGACCCGCTCGATATCAGCGGTATCGGGTGCATGGCGGTATTCGATTGCCTGTATGCCGGCCGGCGCGCGGCCGACGGCACCCTCGGCACCAGAGGCATAGATCACGACGCTGGAGCGGCAAAGGAGCTCATCTAGCCCCGTCGTTTCCAGTGTCGCCGCAGCGATCTCTCCGACATGGGGCGCAAAGCGCTGCACGCCGCTCTTCATGATCGGCAGGAAATCGGGAAAACGGGAGACCACGGCAACCGATGCCAGCGAATCCAGCGCGGCGAGGGAGAGGCGCGTCTCCTCTGACGGCGTAAAGCTGATCGAAACCACCTTGGTGTTCGGCAGCAGGCCTGCGACTTCCCGATGTCGGTTGGCAAAGGTGATGGCAAGATCGGCAGAATTGGCGCGTGCCTTGGCACCCGTCTCCCGCTCGATGGCAGAAATGGTGAGCGGCTCGACAGTCACGCCGCGGCCCAGCCGCGCTGCGATGAAACGTGCATAGCTCGCCGTCGCCTCCGGAAAAAGCCCGACCATGACGATGCGCATCCGAGGGCCGATACTGTCTCGGTAGAAGATGCGCGAACTGATCATCGACACGAGTTCCGTCGCCCTGATGCCCAGCGAGTGGCTTTCGTCGATCAACTGTTCGATCTGGCGATGCAGGTTGGCTGTGTCGTTGCGCCCAGCAAGACGCGACTGGCGGCTTTCAGTGACAAAGGTGCCCGAGCCCGGTCGCGCGTCGATCAGACCGGCGACCTTCAGGTCGGCGTACACCTGGCTCACCGTCATCGGCGCAACGCCGATTTTCTCTGCAAGCTCGCGCACGGACGGCAAGGTCTCTCCGGGCGTCAGCTCGCCACAGGCAATGCCATATTCGATGAGGCCGTGGAGTTGCGTCCTCAGCGGGACGGGCAACTCGCGATCAATAAAGAACTCCATGTCAAGGCACAATCTGGCTGTTATAGTGAACTATGACGATTATCCTGCTCCGGCGAAATTGCTGTGTCAACCGGCTCCTTTGCAATAGTTGAACCCTATAAGAAAGCGATTGACTCCGCAGAAAACGCATGAAATCGTTATACCCTATAAGAACACTTCATGCGTTTATCAGAGCAAGGGGAATTCAATGAAAACGATCGCCAAGGCGGCCCTCGTCGCCGGACTTCTTCTGGGCACCAGCTTGTCGGCCCATGCCGTCGAGCGCGGCGGCACCCTGAATTACGGCCGCTACGCCGACAGCCTTTTCCTGGAACCCGTGCTCAACGACGCCAATGTCGATATCTGGGTCCTGTCCAATCTCTACGACACGCTGCTGTTGCCGACCGACGACGGCAAGGGCGTTCAGGCCGGTCTTGCGTCCGCCTGGAAGCTTGCCGATGACGGCCTCAGCGTCACACTGACGCTGCGCGACGGGATCAAGTTTTCCGATGGCACGCCGATCACCCCCCAGGACGTGGCCTGGTCGCTGAAGCGCGCCGCCAAGCCTGACAATGGCGAGTGGACCTTCATCGTCGGCTCCATCGGCGACGTGACGACGGAGGGCGACAAGACAGTTGTCATCAAGCTGAAGAACACCGATCCGGCGATCCTGACGGCGCTGACCGTCTTCAACACAGGCATCATGCCGCAAAAGGCATTCGAAGCCGCTGCCGGCACGACAGAGGCAGAAAAGGCCAAGGCCTTTGCCGAGCATCCGATCGGTTCCGGCCCGTTCATGCTGAAGTCCTGGGATCGCGGCTCGACCATGAAGCTGGTGCGAAACCCTTATTACTGGGGCATGGGCGAAGACGGTAAGCCGCTGCCTTATCTCGACGGCATCAACTTCGAAGTCATCCCGGACGATGCGACCCGCATCCTCAAGCTCAACTCCGGCGAGCTCGATGGCGCCGAGTTCATTCCCTATTCGCGCGTCGACGAGCTGAAGTCCGCCGGCAACCTGAACATGGAACTCTACCCTTCGACCCGCGTCCAGTACATCACGCTGAACACGCGGCCGCAGTTGAATGGTAAAGACAACCCGTTGTCGAACGCCAAGGTGCGCGAGGCAATGAACTATGCCGCCAACAAGGAAGCGATCATCCAGATCGTTACCCACGGCGTCGGCAAGCCGATGACCTCCTATATGTCATCAGCGACGCCGCTGCACACCGGCGACAAGCCGCTGTTCCCCTACGACATCGACAAGGCCAAGAGCCTGATGAAGGAAGCCGGCTTCGAAAGCGGCTTCTCGACGAGCCTGCTGGTTCTGGCCGGCAACCAGGATGAAATCGGCATCGCCACGGCCCTGCAGCAGATGTGGGCGCAGATCGGCATCAAGCTCGAGCTGCAGCAGGTCGACAATGCCAGCCGGACGGCGCAGTACCGGGCCGGCACGTTCGCGATGCGTGAATCTGCCTGGACCGACGATATCGCCGATCCGAACGAGATCACGTCCTACTTCGTCTACTCTCCGAATATCGGTGCGCTGCACACCGGCTGGAAGAGCGAAGAGGCCGACAAGCTGTTCGAGGCTTCCCAGAAGGAAATCGACGTGACCAAGCGTGCGGCCGACTATGCCCGCATCCAGGCGATCTACAACGCGGAAGGTCCGATCGTGCCGCTCTATGAGACGCCTTATCCGGTGGCGCTCAGCAAGAAGGTGCATGGCTTCCTGCAGATCCCGCTCGGCAACAACATCTTCACCAAGACCTGGCTCGATAAGTGAGATTGCGATTGTCGCAGGCTGCCCCGGCAGTCTGCGACATCCCTGATGTCACCTGGAATACGAGGGCGGCTCTTTGCCATTGTTCAGTTATATAGTCCGTCGCATTCTGCAGATGATCCCGACCATCGTGTTCATTCTGATCGTGACTTTCGTGTTGATCCGGCTTCTGCCCGGCGACCCAGCCAGCGCCATGCTCGGAGACCGCGCCCGGGATGCCGATGTCCTGCGCATCAATGCCAGCCTCGGCCTCGACAAACCCGTGATCGTGCAGTTTTTCTACTTTGTCCGTCGTATAGCCACCGGTGACCTCGGCGATTCGATCACGCTGAAGACACCGGTCGTCGATCTGATCGCGCAGCGAATGCCCGTCACTCTGATGTTGATCGGCATGGCTGCGGTGATTGCGCTGCTGCTTGCCGTGCCGCTCGCCTTCGTCGCCGCCCTTCGCCGCGAGAAGACCGCCGATACCGTCATCCGCGGCACCTTCCAGGTCGGGCTTTCCATGCCGGTGTTCTATATCGGCATCCTGCTGCTGACGCTGTTTGCCGCAAACCTCAAATGGTTTCCGGTCGGCGGCTATGGCGATACGTTCGGCAGCAAGCTCTACCACCTGTTCTTGCCCGCTCTGACTCTGGCCCTGAGCTTTGCCGCCGTGCTGATGCGCAACCTGCGCACCGCCATCATCGGCGTCATCAATGCCGAGTATGTCGATTTTGCTCGCTCAAAGGGTCTGAAATCCCGCGTCATTCTCATCCGTCACGTGCTACGTAACGCGCTTATCTCGACAATCACCCTGTTCGGCCTGCAAATCGGCTCGCTGCTTGGCGGCGGGGTCATTACCGAGACGGTGTTTGCGGTTCCCGGTGCGGGTCGCTTGATGATCGACAGTATCTACGGCCGCGATTATCCCGTGTTGCAGGGCCTCGCCATCGCGCTCGCCGTGCTGGTGTCGCTGACCTTCCTGGTGACCGATATCGTCCAGGCCTGGCTCGATCCGAGGGTGGCCCGATGAGTGCCGTCACCGATGCCCCGCGCGCGAAGTGGCGATTGAAGCCCCGGACATGGCCGAAGACGCTGGTCTTCGGCGGCCTCATCCTGCTGGCCAGCCTGCTGCTCGCCTTTTTCCCGTCGTGGTTCGCGCCCTACGATCCCATCGCCTTCGATTATAACGCGCTGCTGAAAGGTCCAACCTGGGCTCATCCGTTTGGCACCGACAGTTTCGGCCGCGATGTGCTGTCGCGGGTGATCCATGCCTATACGATCGACATGCAGATCGCCGTCTTTGCCACCACCGGCCCCTTCATCTTCGGGACCCTCGTCGGCGCCTTCGTAGGCTATGCCGGCGGGATAACCGAGATCATCTTCGGACGCATCGTCGATGCCGTCCTGACATTTCCGTTTCTGGTTCTGGTCATTGCCGTGGTTTCTGTCCTGGGGCCGGGGCTCGGCAACATGTATGTGGCGATCGGCGTCGTTGGCTGGGTGTTCTATGCCCGCATCGTCGCTGCCGAGGTCAAGGTTCAGAAGCGGCTGGATTACGCCGATGCCGGCCGGGTCATGGGCTACACGCCGACGCGCATCGTCTTCCGCCACCTGCTGCCGAACGCCATCACGCCGGCCATCGTCTACTGGATGACCGACATGGCGCTCGCCATCCTGCTCGGCTCCAGCCTCGGATATCTCGGCCTCGGTGCGCAGCCGCCGGCCTCCGAATGGGGCGTGCAGATCGCCGATGGCAAGAACTACATGACGACGGCTTGGTGGATCTCCGTTTTCCCCGGTGTCTCCATCGTCCTGACCGGACTGGGGTTCAGCCTCGCAGGCGATGGCGTCGCCGAACTTTTGAGGATACGCCGATGATGCCGGCAAGCGACAACAGCGGCCTGGTCGTCCGTGGACTGACCACCACATTCGACACCGCGCGTGGCACGGCAATCGCGGCAGCCGATGTCGATTTCGATGTCGCTCCCGGCGAGGTCGTCGGTCTGGTCGGCGAATCCGGCTCAGGAAAGAGCGTGACGCTCCGCTCCGTCATGCGGCTGATCCGTGAGCCGGGCAAGGTGACGGGACGCGTCGAATGGGGCGGTCGCGACCTGATGGCTATGTCCGACGAAGATCTGCGACGGGTTCGCGGCAGCGAAATTGCCATGATTTTCCAGGAGCCAATGACCGCGCTCAATCCGGTGCTGCCGGTCGGCCTGCAGATCGAGGAGAACCTGAGCGCTCATACCGGCCTCGACCGCCGCGCGCGTCGTGCCCGGGCGCTGGAGTTGATGACCATCGTCGGCATCCCAGACGCCGAACGGCGGCTGAACGAATATCCCCACCAGTTTTCCGGCGGCATGCGCCAGCGGGCGATGATTGCCATCGCGCTCGCCTGTTCGCCGAAGTTGCTGCTTGCCGATGAGCCAACGACGGCGCTCGATGTGACGATCCAAGACCAGATCCTGAAACTGCTTCTCGACCTCCGCGACCGACTCGCCATGAGCGTCGTGCTGGTCACTCACGATCTCGGCGTCGTGGCAGCCACTTGTGACCGGATGGCTGTCATGTATGCCGGACGGATCGTCGAAACCGGCACCGTCCTCGATGTGTTTGCCCAGCCGCGCCATCCCTATACCCGCGGCCTTCTCGGCTCCGTGCCACGCGGCCGTGCGGTGCGCACCATGCTGTCTTCCATCGATGGTACGCCGCCGAGCCTCACGGACCTGCCCGACGGCTGTGCCTTTCATCCGCGCTGCAGCTTCGCCACGGAACAATGTCGACGCGAGCGGCCGCCTTTGGCACCGGTCGCGCCGGGCAGAATGGCCGCCTGCTTCCACCATGACCGGGTCGCGGCCTCGGAGGCTATCCTATGAACACGGTAAGGCCGATCATATCCATCGATGGCGTCACCAAGCGCTTTGCAGGCCCCCATTCGCTCGCGCGCCGGCTGGCGGGCAAGCCGGCGCTTGCGGTTCATGCGCTCAGCGACGTCAACCTCGAGGTCAACAGCGGCGAGACACTGGGTATCGTCGGCGAATCCGGCTGCGGAAAGTCTACGCTGGCGCGCTGCATGGTTCGCCTGCTCGATCCGGACGGTGGTGCTATCCGCTTCGAGGGCAAGGATATTGCTGACCTGAAACCGTCGGAACGGCGTGGCTTCAACCGGCGCGTCCAGATGATCTTTCAAGATCCCTACAGCTCCCTCAACCCGCGCATGACCGTTGCCCAGATCATCGGCGAGGCGCTCGGGGTTCACAACATGCGGCCGAAGGCTGACATACCGGGCCGTATTGCCGAATTGCTCGAACTTGTGCGTCTGCCGCAGGACGCCGCCGGCCGTTATCCGCACGAATTCTCCGGCGGACAACGCCAGCGCATCGGCATTGCCCGCGCGCTCGCGGTCGAGCCCGAGGTCATCGTCGCCGACGAGCTAGTCTCGGCTCTCGACGTCTCCGTCCAGGCGCAGGTGGTCAACCTCTTGCTGCAACTGCAGGAACAGCTGCAGCTCACCGTGGTTTTCGTGGCCCACGACCTGAGGCTTGTGCGTCACATCTCGCATCGCGTCGCCGTCATGTACCTCGGTCAGGTCATGGAGGTGAGCCCGTCTGAGGCGCTGTTCACCTCGCCTCGCCACCCCTATTCCAAGGCCTTGCTGGATGCGGCGCCCGAGCTAGACCCGACCCGCCGTACGCGTACGGCTGCCACCCGTGGCGAACTGCCGAGCCCGATGAACCTGCCTGTCGGCTGCCCCTTTGCCGGCCGCTGTCCCCATGTCTTCGAGCGCTGCCTCGTCGAGCGACCCGTGCTGACGCCGCGTGGCAACGGCCAGTCCGCCGCCTGCCACCTGACCGAGTTCGGTGCACCCCAAACGCTATCCAACGCCTAGAGGCATTTTCCCATGAGTTTTGCTGTGTTCGAAACCGAAATTGCCCGGATCAACGACATCCTCTGTGCGGTGAACCTGCTTACGTGGGATTCCCGCACGATGATGCCGGCTGGTGGTGTCGAAGCGCGCGGCCAGCAGATCGCCACGCTGGTTGGCATCGCCCGCGATATGGCGACAGGCGACGAATTGCAACGTGCCATCGAGACGGCGCGCTCGGAGCTAGCGGGGGCACCATCGGATGATCTGCGCCTCGTCGCTGTCGAGCAGGCGGCAGCGTCTATCGCCAAGCTGTCGCGCATTCCGGCAAAGCTCGTTGCTGCCTCGACCACCCTGAAGACGCTGGCCCAGGCGGCCTGGGTCAAGGCCCGTGCCGCCAACGATTTTGCAGGCTTCGCGCCCGTCCTCGAGCGCACCATGGAAATGCAACGAGAGATCGCCGGCGCGCTTGGCTACGAGGAGCACCCGTATGACGCTCTCGTCGATACCTACGAGCCCGGCATGCGCTGGTCGAAGCTGCAGACGCTTTACGGGCAGCTGCAGAAATCGCTGATCCCGCTGCTGGCGCAGGCGAAAGAGGCGCGGGTGCGCAGTGAAATCCTCGATCGCGCTTATCCTGTCGAGAAACAGCGTGAGTTTTCCAGCTTGATGGCTACGCGGCTCGGCTACGATTTCGGTCGCGGCCGGCTTGATGACGCCGTGCATCCGTTCGAAATATCCTTCACCCGCTCCGATGTCCGCATCACCGGCCGTTTCCGTGAAACTTGGCTGCCGGGCGGCCTGTTTGCGGTCTGGCACGAGGCCGGCCACGGTCTCTACGAGCAGGGCATCTCGGAGCAGTTTTCGCGCTCGACCTTCACCACGGATTTCGTCAATCTCTACGCCGTCGGCGGCGCCAGCTTCGGCATGCACGAATCCCAGTCGCGGCTGCTGGAAAACCGCGTCGGCCGCTCGCGCCGGTTCTGGGACCTGCACTTCCATGAACTCAAGGCCGTTTTCCCTGAGCAGCTGTCGGATGTCTCGGTCGATGATTTCTGGCGTGTGATCAATGCCGCCCGCCCGAGCCTCATCCGCGTCGAGGCCGACGAACTGACCTATGATTTCCACATCATGCTGCGCTCGGAAATTGAGGCCGGCCTGATTGCCGGCGACACCCGGGTTGCCGACCTGCCGGAAATCTGGCGCGACAAGGTAAAGTCCTATCTCGGTCTCGATGTCCCCACGGATACGCTAGGCGTGCTGCAGGACGTGCATTGGTCATCGGGCATGGTCGGCTCCTTCCCGACCTACACAGTTGGCAACATCATGTCTTCGCAGCTGTTTTCCACGGCGCGGAAGGAGGCTGCCGTCGAAAAAGGCCTGGAGAGCGGTGACTACATGCCGCTGAAATCGTGGCTCCAGCACAATGTCCATCAACACGGGCGCTCGAAAAGCCCGGGCGATATCCTGGTGGCGGCCACCGGCTCGGACCTGTCGGCAGATGCCTATATTGCAGACCTGACCGCCAAGGTCGCCGACCTCACGGCCTGATCATCCAGAGGGGCGCCACGCATCAGGCGCTTTTTGCCAGTTCTTCGTCGAGCATGGAGAGCAGGCGCGGATCGTCCGGCGTGACATCCGGCGCAAAGCGCGCAACGACGCTACCATGACGGCCGATCAGGAATTTCTCGAAATTCCAGAGGACGTCGCTGGCGGCGCCCGTATCGACGCCGTAGCCCTTCAGCCTTTCGCGCATCGGGCCATCGCCGGTGGTCGGTACGGGGGAGGCTGTCAGCATTTTGTAGAGCGGGTGCTTGGCCGCGCCCTTGACTGAGATCTTGGAGAAAACCGGAAATTGCACGTCGTAGGTCGATTGGCAAAAGGTCATGATCTCGGCGTCCGAACCCGGCTCCTGCTCCTTGAAATCATTGGCAGGAAAGGCCGCAATGGTAAATCCACGGTCGCGCTTCGCCTCATAGAGTTTTTCCAGCGCTTCGTATTGGACGGTCAAGCCACATTTCGAAGCGACGTTGACGACCAGCAAGACCTGTCCGCGGTAGTCGTTCAGTGTTGCAGCACGGCCGTCTGCTCGCTTGAGCGGGATATCGAACAGGGTTTCGGGCACTGGTCTCTCCATAACAGGCTTCGTTCCGTCTTGCCCGCGATATGAGGGCGGCGACGGGGCGCTGTCAATCGCGGGCATCGATGGCCAAGAGGTCCCGCGACCGGTCGTCGGAAGCTGAAAATATGAAGTCTCCCTTGCTTTTGTCCGGCTTGCGATCTTGACTTCGAGACCAGGAAATATTCAATGCCCTACACGCTCTGGCAGGCCTATTGACGAGGAGATTCGCCTGCCTTTCCTCCTATTAAACTACCTAAAAATCCATTGTGAACGCGATGCCGTAGACAGGTCACCCGCCGTGTTCATCCGGACGTATGCGTGAGAAAGGAATGTCGATGACCGACTTCGTCGATCCATCGAAGCGGCCGCTGGTTGTCGGCGCCATCGTGCTTGCGACTTTTATGGTGGCGATCGAGGCGACCATCGTCGCTACCGCGATGCCGCGCATCGTCGGTGAGTTGGGCGGCTTCACCTACTACAGCTGGGTATTTTCGGCCTTCCTGCTCGCCCAGTCTACGACAACAATGATCTATGGCAAGCTGTCGGATATTTTTGGCCGCAAGCCGATCCTGATCGTTGGCATCCTGATCTTCCTCCTTGGCTCCGCACTTGCCGGTTTCGCCTGGTCGATGACTTCGCTGATCGTCTTCCGACTTGTCCAGGGTGTCGGTGCCGGCGCCATCCAGCCCGTGACCACGACAGTTGTCGGCGATCTCTACAAGCTCGAGGAGCGTGCCAAGGTCCAGGGCGTGCTTGCCAGCGTCTGGGCTATCTCGGCTGTGGTCGGACCTCTTGCCGGCGGGCTTATCGTCGATCATCTCTCCTGGGCCTGGATCTTCTGGATCAACCTGCCGCTCGGCGTGCTGACTATTGCCGGGTTCGTGCTTTTCCTGAAGGAGAAGATCGAGCCTCGCGTGGTCCACATCGATTATCTCGGCACGTTGCTGTTTTCTGTTTCCATCGTTTCGTTGCTGTTTATCCTGACAGAAACCGATGCCAGCGCCGCCGTCCTCGGCGGCTTTGGCCTGCTGTTCCTTGTCTCTGGCGTGCTGTTCCTGCTTCAGGAAGGACGGGCGCCGGAGCCGTTGATTTCGATCGCCCTTTGGAGCCGGCGACTGATCGCCACCAGCAATGCCGCGACGCTGCTGGCCGGCATGGCGTTGATCGGGCTCACGACGGTGCTGCCGATATACGTCCAGGGTGTGCTCGGCCGCTCTTCACTCGAGGCAGGTTTCACGCTGACGATGCTGATCGTCGGCTGGCCCCTGGCGGTGGTGATGTCGCCAAAACTGTTTCGCGCTTTCGGTATCCGCCGCACCTTGAGAGTCGGCAGCCTGCTGTTTCCGTTCGGGGCGATATTCCTGCTGTTCCTGACCCCCGAAAGCACCCCCATACCCGCCGGTGTCGGCGCTTTTTTGATGGGCTTCGGAATGGGATTGATCAGCCTCACCAGCATCGTTCTGGTGCAGGACAGCGTCGACTGGTCGGAGCGCGGCAGTGCAACGGCCTCGATCCTGTTTTCACGCAGCCTCGGCAATACGCTTGGCGCCACGGCGCTAGGTTCGATCCTCAATCTCGGCATTGCCCACTTCGGCAGCGGAGCGCTAGCCGAGAAGCTTCATGACGTCTTGAACCAGCCGACCGGCCTCTCAGATCTTTCTTCCAATCCTGCCATCAGGGCCGTTTTCAATTCTGCGCTGCACTGGAGTTTCTGGGGGGTCTTCGTGGTCGCTGCTTTGACATTTCTCACCACCTGGCTCATTCCGGTCAGCCATCGCGCCGGTGGCGCAGCGGCGAAGGTCGATGCGAAGGAAGCGATGTCACACTGATCGGCAAAGCCGGCCCGGAGTTGTTGAATGGCAGACGTATCGACGCGGCAAAAGACCGATCTCGCAGAAGCACCGAAAGCACGGTCGCTGCTGCTTGCACTGCTGGTCGCCGGCGCGTTCTTCATGGAAAACCTCGATGGCACGGTGATCGCCACTGCCCTGCCGCAGATGGCCACGTCCTTTGGCGTACGGCCCGTCGATCTCAATATCGGCATGAGCGCCTACCTGTTGACGCTCGGCATCTTCATTCCCATCAGCGGCTGGATCAGCGACCGGTTTGGCGCACGGCTGGTGTTCTCGTCTGCCGTGGTCGTCTTCACGCTGGCATCCGTACTCTGCGGATTTGCGGAGGGCATCGGGACGTTCGTTGCCATGCGGATCCTGCAAGGTATCGGCGGTGCGATGATGGTGCCGGTGGGCCGGTTGCTTGTGCTCAACAACACGCCGAAAGAAAAGCTGATTTCGGCCATCGCGACGATTACCTGGCCTGCGCTGGTGGCCCCCGTGCTCGGCCCGCCGCTTGGCGGGTTCCTCACCGATCATGCCAGCTGGCGCTGGATCTTCTTCCTCAATCTGCCGCTCGGCATCCTTGCCTTCGTCTTTGCCCTGATTCTGATTCCCAAGGGGCAGCATCAGGAGAAGCGGCCCTTCGACTGGACCGGCTTCGTCGCCAGCGGTTTTGGCCTGGCGTCTGTGATGTATGGTCTGGAACTGATTGGTCGAGCAAAGCCGGAATGGCTGTCAGCAGGCACCTATCTGGCGGTAGGACTTGTTCTGCTGACCGTGGCAATTCTCCACTTCCGTCGTAGCGCCCACCCGCTGATCGATTTTTCAGGCCTGAGCAAGCCGACATTTGCCGTCGCCTTGTGGGGGGGCTCGCTGTTTCGCATGGCGATCGGCGCGGTGCCGTTTTTGCTGCCGCTGATGTTCCAGGTCGGGTTCGGGCTTGGTGCCTTCGAGGCGGGGATGATGACGCTTGCGGTCTTTGCCGGCAATCTCCTGATAAAGCCCGCAACGACGCCGATCTTGCGACGATACGGCTTCCGCCGTGTGCTGCTGGTCAACGGCATCCTCAATGCGCTCTTCATCGCCGCCTGCGCGCTGTTCTCGCCGACATCGTCGTTGGCGTTTATCATCCCCGTGCTGTTTATCGGCGGGATGTGCCGCTCGATGCATTTCTCGGCTCTCAATACCATCGCCTTCGCAGATATTCCCAAGCCGCAGATGACTGGCGCCAACACGCTGTTCAGCACCGCCTTCCAGCTGACGATGGGCATGGGCATTGCACTCGGTGCCATCGGTATTCGCATCGGTCAGGTCTTGGCACCCCCGCTGGGTCTGGCCCTGCCGGCCATCGAGTTCCGCCTTGCCTTCGTCCTGCTTGGTCTCGTGGCGCTGTTGGCCACCGTCGACTGCTGGCGTCTCGCTCCCGATGCCGGGGCAAATGTTTCCAGGAAACCGGCGCAGGGCAAGTGACGATCGCTATGTGCCCTGTCGTTGCCGGCACCGAAGATAATCGGATGATAATTGCTGCGCCGTCGCTCGGAACAAGCCTGCGGCAAGCTTGCGGGCGATAGGGTCCGCCACCGATCAGTTCACGCCGAAATCTCTGGACGCATGATGAAAAGCCACCACCGTCTGCTCGCCATCTTGAGCGTTGCCATCTCCTTGTCCGCCTGCGTAGATCATATCGGCAAACCCCTCCTGCTGCCGGTCGGTACCCCGGCGCAGTTTCCCGGGGTGGTGCATGTCATGTGCGTTGGCGATGCCGACGCTGCCTACGACCGGCAGAAGGAAGAATTTGCCTACCGCGCCCGCATGAATGGCCCAGGAGTGTTGCCAAGCGAGGTGCCGGCCCAGGAAAGCCAGGCAGAGGCTGCGGCACGCATGAAATATATGTCCTGCGTCTCGAGCCAGGGATACCGCGCCGTCTTTAACTGACGCCTGTGGCTGGAGGCACGCTCAGGTTCACGAGAGTGGATTTGCCGGAAAGCGCATGGTGAATGCGGTTCCGTTCGCATTCTCATAGGAAAAAGTACCATTGATCTGGGCAACGAAACCAGTGATCAGCCGGCTGCCCATGCCCTTGTGCGTCAGTTCCGGATCGATGCCGGGCCCATCGTCACGCACTGTCAGAACTGCCATACCGTCGCTTTCGCTTTCCAGTTCCACAACGAGATGCCCGTCGGAGCGGCCGATAAAGGCGTATTTGAAGGCGTTTGAGACCACCTCGTTGATGATCATGCCGATAGGGAGAGCCTGGTCACGGTCCACGGAAATTGAGGTAAGCCGTGTTTCGATCGTGACCGCCGCGTCGTAGGAGGCGGCGATCTCCCCGACCAGTCGCTCCGTATAGGGGGCGACATCGACACGGTCGAACTGGTCCGTCTGGTAGATCTGTTCGTGAACCGCAATCATGGCTGCGATCCGCCGTTCCATATCGCCGCGCGCCTCCTTGGAGATAGGCTGAAGGCGGATCAGCGCCGATACGGCCTGCAGGTTGTTCTTCACGCGATGATGAATTTCCCGGAACAGAAACTGGTTGCGCTCCAGCAGCCGCTCGAGAACGGCGTTGCGTTCGGCAAAGGCATTCAACAAGGCGACAATCCAGATGGCGCTTGCGATGATCATCAGGATGATCGGCAGCCCGAAGATGAGTTGCGTGTCGAGGCCTGACCAGAACATCTGCAACGTCTGCGCGGTATCTATACCCGCAGTGGCGATCAGCGGCCATCCATCCACATGCCAGTAACCGACGATCCGCGCCACGCCATCCACCGGCGAGGCGCCGCTGCGATAATAGCCTTGCGGACTTTTCGGGAGGTGGACCGTGAAAAGCGGAGTCTGGCTGAAATCCATCGGCTTGTCGAAGGTCGGGTGGCGCGCCACCAGCCATCCGTCGGAGCGGATCACGCCGACGCTCGATTTCGGTCCGAGTTCCATGGAGTTCCAGAACTCGTCGAGCTTCTCGGTCGGAATGGCAATGCTCGCCACGCCGTGGAACTGCCCGTCGCGCTCGATGCGTCTTGCAATGATGAAAACCTGCTTCCCACTCAGCCGCTCCTGCAACTGCTCGGAAATGACCACTTCCCGACCGGCCTTCAACTGCTGGAAATACTCGCGATCGGCCACCGTGATGCCCGTTGCCTGCCGTACGCTCGAAAGACGCAGCGCGCCGTTTTGATCGTAGACGGAATATTGAAACCCGGAGGGCAGATCACCAACCGCCTGCGAGATGTCGGAAATCGTATTGGCGTTGGACTCGATCGGCTGTTCGTCGAGCTTTGCATCGATGCGCCTCAGCGCCTGGTCGCTGGCTTCAATCATCCATTGCAGATGAGCGGCAACCACGTGGGCAGAGGATTGCGCCCGAGCTTCGCCGGCCGCTATCGTGGCCTTGTAGTTTTGCCAGATCATGAGGCCGGAGAGGCTCAGGACGGCAACAAGAAACAGGCTGACGAGCACTACGGCCGACTTTGACGTCAACCGAGCTATCCGTCGCTCAGGACCATCCACTCCGCGAAATCTCCCCGTGCAAATCGCTTGCTGGAACGTTCTAACACGCGACGTCACAGGGCTGGAAGAGCAAGTTAAGTTGAAACATGTTTGAAGTTCTGGCCGCCTTTGCCAACCTGGCGATGACGCCACGCCTTGGCAGACGCCAAGGTTAGAAAGCGGAAAATCGACCGGCGGCGGGCACCTCTTCGAAGCGCGAATGCGGCGAAGGATATCATGACGATGTACCAGCAAAGGATAATGGCAAACAGATCGAAATGCTCGTTCAGGGCGATTGCAATGCCCGCGAAGCCGACGAATCCGCAGGCGAGGAAACCGATACCAATGAACGGGATGTTTGACAAAGTCATAATGAGAACTCCTCAAGACTGTAGTAAGGAAACGCTTGCATCCTGAGGTAGTTCGATGTGGTCTGCTTTCTTGGTAAGTAAAGAGTAAACAGGCGAGCGTCCAAAGCTGCGTCTTTGGTTGTCAAGTTGCCACCAGAGAAGGGCCAATTTTGGATACTGGCCCTTCCTGAAATCAGCAGATTTCGTGGGGCAACCTAGTTCCGCAGATACGCTTCGAGGCTGTCGTCCATGGCCTCGATCCAGGGCGTGTGGTGCTTCGGGGCCATATTTCCGGTCATCAGCGAGCGATAGCCGTTGTCACGGAAGCTCATGATGCTTTCTGCCTTGTGATGCTCCCATTCCATGAAAGTCCGGTTGACGCCCTCGATATCGAAATCGGGGTAATCTGTGGCGGCAAGCAGCTCCTTGACGTAGTCGCCCTGGAACCAGATCATCTGCTCGGCGTCCTCGAGCCCTTCCTCGCGGGCACGCCATGTGTCGAAATGTGCTTTCATCCCGTCTGCGTCCGGCAATGCGATGCGGCCGAGGATAATGTCGCGAGCGTACCAGGCCTGCGCGTCGAACATGTTGAACGTGTAGAACTGGTCCTGCATGCCGATGTAGAAGAGCTGCGGGTTTTTTTCATAGACGATGCCGTTGTAGAGATCGTCGGCCCACAGGCGGTTTGCAGTCTTCAGGCGCAGGCTGTCGGGCAGGAACGGAAAATGGTGTAGGTAGCCGGTGCATAGGATCAGCGCGTCGACTTCCTTCGTGGTGCCGTCCTTGAAATGTGCTGTCTTGCCGTCCAGCCTCTGTAGCAGCGGCCTCTCTTCGAAACGCTGCGGCCACGCAAAGCCGATGGGCTTGCTGCGATAGCTGACGGTGACCGATTTGGCGCCATATTTCCAGCACTGCGAGCCGATGTCCTCGGCCGAATAGCTGCGACCGACGATGAGGATATCCTTGTCCTTGAACTCCAGCGCATCGCGAAAGTCATGGGCATGCATGACACGACCGCCGAAGCTGGCGACCCCCTCGAAATAGGGAACATTAGGCGTCGAGAAATGGCCTGATGCCACCACGACATAGTCGAAGACCTCGTCATACATCCGGTCGTTGACGCGGTCATGGGCTGTCACCGTGAATTTTTTACTCATCTCGTCGAAGGTCACCATCCGCACGGGCGTGCTGAAACGCACCCAGTCGCGGACGCCGGCTTTCTCTACGCGACCCTTGATATAGTCCCAGAGCACGGCGCGCGGCGGGTATGAGGCGATAGGCTTGCCGAAGTGTTCCTCGAAGGAATAATCGGCAAACTCCAGGCATTCCTTCGGGCCGTTCGACCATAGATAGCGGTACATGCTGCCGTGCACCGGTTCGCCATATTCGTCGAGCCCGGTGCGCCAGGTGTAGTTCCACAAGCCGCCCCAATCCGCCTGCTTCTCGAAGCAGACGACTTCGGGGATTTCTGCGCCTTTCGCTGCGGCCGATTGGAACGCTCTCAGTTGCGCCAGTCCCGATGGTCCGGCGCCGATCACGGCAACTCTCGTCATGTCAGTTCCCTCATTTTTATTGATCTGCTTGGTATGATCGGTCGGTCAGTCCGGAAAAATGCCCGGGCTGGTCGGCGCTCCGTCATCGTAGGTGCTGAGCCAGTCGATCATGATCGGGCGATTGCGCGTCAGACCCTTGTAGTCGACGATCTCGGGCGGCAGGCTCGCCAGCACACGCGGCAGGCGGCGTGCCCATTTAGGCACGGTGACCAGTTCATCGAGGCTGATGAGATAGCAGCGGATCACGAACAGGATGGCGTTAGAGCGGGGCAGGCGCCAGAGGCTCTGCAGCTCGACGCGAAGATGCATTTTCCGGCCGACGTTTTCCGGCGTGACCGTCAGGCGGTCAGGCCCCCATTTGTGGTAATTCTCCGGGCTGGTGTCGAGGCGAGGGTTGACCGTCATCGTCCAGTTCAGCCGCCGCGTCGGCTTGCCCTGCTGCAGGTTCAGGAGGAACTTCAGCGCCCGCTCGAAGACGCCGATCTGGTGGGCCAGCGGCACCGGGCCATGCCATTCCATGAAGTTCATGCCGATGTCGAAATCGAGCGACCAGTCGGCCTGCGTCGTGACCATGCCGGCATCCATCCAGAGATTGCCGTCGCGCTGATCGACAATGCAGAAATCGCCCTGCGCCTGGCGGGTGATATATTCCATCGGCTGATAGGGGAGGGTCGAGGCATCGCCGAAGGTGAAGCTGTCATCGATGCCGAGCGGCCGATTTATCCAGCGCCACTTGTCACCGTCTTTGGTGAGGGAGAAATGCTCCGGATAATCGGAGGCCTGGTGCTCCATGATCAGTTCCAGCGTATCCCACTGGGCCGTCATCATATGCGGCAGTGCCTGGCACCGCAGCGGATCCTCCTTCAGCACCAGCGCCCGGTCATGCATCTCGGCGACGTAATGTTCGTCGACGTCGATCAGGTTTTCAAAGACGCTATTGGCCGGCCCTCGCACGTGCGGTTCCATGTTGACCGCGTACATGTAGGCGTCCCGGTCGAAGGGAAATGGAAATCGGCGAATGTTTTCCGGGCTGTTGCGAAAGGTGAAATCGTCCCGGAATGTTTCCTGCCTGAACTTGATGGTCATCCGTCCGATCCTTCCTCGAGGCTAAAGTTGAAGCAACAGTTGCTGGCCCTTGAAGCGCGACACGCAGATCATGATTTTCCGCCCCTCGGCCTTTTCCGCGTCCGAGAGGTAGACGTCGTTGTGCTCGAGTTCGCCATCGCTGGAGAGGACGACGGTTTCGCACTGCCCGCAGGCCCCGCCGCGGCACATGTAGGGCGCCTCGCAGCCAGCAGCCTCCACCGCCTCGAGGATGCTCTGATGCTCACCGACCGTGATCGCCCGATCTGCCTTTGCCAGCATCACCTGGAACGGCAGGCCGGCAGGAGGTGCAAGAAAGCGCTCCGCATGCAGGTTTTCCTTCGGCCAGCCGGCCTCCAGCGCCGTCAGCAGCACACCGTCGATCATGCCGGAGGGTCCGCAGACATAGAGATGCGTGCCGAGAGGCTGGTTATCGACGATCGTCTCCACCGGAATGAGTCTTTTCTCGTCGTCGAAGTAGAGTTTGACCTTGCGCGGTCCGTAGCGCTCAAGCAGTTGCTGCCAGAAGGCACCGTGTTCGCGAGAGCGCATGGCATAGTGCAGTTCGAAGGCGGCGTTATCGCGCGTAAACTGCTCCATCATCGCCAGAAACGGCGTGATGCCGATGCCGCCGGCAAACAGGATATGCTTGCGGCCGCGATGATCGACGGGAAAGAGGTTGACCGGCTGGCTGATCGTGAGCTGGTCGCCTACGCGAAGCCTGTCGTGGAGAAACGCCGAGCCGCCGCGCGAATTGGCTACCCGCAGCACGCTGATTTCATACCCTGATGTATCGTCCGGTGACGACATCAGCGAATAGGGATTGCGCCGCAGCTGCTCGCCGTCGTTCATTGAGACGACAATATGCGAACCGCCCGAAAACACCGGCAAAGGGGCGCCGTCGGGCCGCTCCAGCCGGAAGGTTTTGACCGCTGCCGCCACCTGCGTCACGGCTGTCACTTGGACGGTCATCTCTGTGTTGATGCTCACAGGAAAATTTCCTCCGGCTCCGGTGCAGTGCCCGGCTCTTCGGCATCGACGTTGACGCCCTGGAAAGCGCCGAGCCGTCGCGAATAATGGTCGCGAACGAGAAGCTTCAGGCCGCAGTGCGAGCAGACGAAGGGCGTCGTGGTGACGTTGTCGGTCACGCCCTTGCAATGGACGCACTGCACACGCCGGGCCAGCGATCCCCGATGCTCCGTCCTCAGCGAGTTGAAGTCGACGCCGAAATCGAGGGCCACCTGGATCGCCTGACCAATAAAGCCTTCCGTCCCGGCGATGTAGATCCGCATCCCCATGGTCGCATTGTCGAGGCAGACGCGAAGACGCCCCAGCAGCGGCTGCAAGCCGGCGGCCGTCCAGGTGACGTCGGCGCCAAGTGCTGCGAGATCGGCGACGTGGCTCTGGCCAGCCGAGCCACCCGGCAGATAAAGGATTTCGGCCCTCGGTAGAAATGCCCCGCCATCGCTCCCGGCGCGATCGAGAAGAGCCAATGCGCCTTCGCCCTCAAGCACAAAGAGGTGGCGCTTCGCATGGGGGTCGATGTCGAGCCCCTTATATTCCGGTCTGCTCTTGATCCCTGCAACCAGCATCGGGCTCGCCCCTCAATCTTTCGCCGTCCGCTTCTTTTTCTCCGGATCGTCGAAGGTGATGGTGTGGGCAATCGCCGGCGCATTGACAGTCTTGCCCTTGACCTCGAGCTTCACGCCCTGCGACGCATAAGGCACTTCGACGCGCATGATCGCCATGGATCGGTTGGTCAGCTTGGAATAGCTGGGGCAGGTTATGACCCCGACCTTGCGACCGTCGGCCCAGACCTCGTCGCCGAGATCGGTCGGGCCATCCGCATCGACCAGCAGGCCGAAAATCTTGAACCTCTCCTTGCCCTTGAGACGCGCATGCTCCTCGGCGCCTCGAAAGCCCACCTTGCCGGGGCTGACGGTGAAATCGAGCCCCAGCTCCCACAGGCTGTCGCCCGGCTGCTCATTGTCGAACGGGTACATCTGCGAATTGTCGTAGGGGAAGAACAGCAGGTAGCTTTCGACACGCAGCATGTCGAGAACACTAAAGCAGCAGGGGATGATGCCCATCTCCTTGCCCTCGTCGACGATCCGGTCCCAGATCATCCCGGCATCCTGTCCGCGAACGAAAAGCTCATAGCCCCGTTCGCCGGTATAGCCGGTGCGAGAGATCATCACGGGCGCCCCGAACAGCGTCGTCTGCATGTGGTGAAAGTATTTGAGCTCGCGGATGCCCGGCACATATTTCGACAGGTAGTCGACGGCAAGCGGCCCCTGCAGCGACAGGTCGTGGAGGTCGTCGTCGAACAGCACAGCGCAATTGCGGCCTGCGGCCTGTTTCGTGATCTCCTCGTGACCGGTTCCCGAACCGTGCACCAGCATCCAGGAGTTCGGGCCGGTGCGATAGACGATACAGTCGTCTGTGAAATGGCCGCGATCGTTGAGCATGCAGGCATAGACCGAGCGGCCCGGATAGATTTTGCTCATGTCGCGGGTGGTGATGTATTCTAGCACTGCAATCGCGTGCGGACCGACGAGGTGGACCTTCTTCAGTCCCGACACATCCATGAGGCCCGCCTTTGTGCGGATGGCGATGTGTTCCTCGTAGATATCCTTGTCGTAGGTCCAGGCGGTTCCCATGCCGCTCCAGTCCTCGAGCTTGGATCCGAGCGCCCGATGCCGGTCCGCGAGCGCAGAAAATCGCCAACTCAAAGCCATGCCATTCCCCTTCAATATTTCACTATGTGGAAATAATTATTCCTGATTATATGTGTGTGGACGCGAACGGCAAGGGTAATCTGGACACCCCGCGAGACAATGTTGGAGCTATCGTGGGAAACCACCTGCTGGCGGATTGCTGTCGTGCTCAGGCGATCTCAACTTTTTTGGCTGGCATAAAGTGCTATTGAAGGTCGATCGCAGATTGGATGGAAACCAGCGCATGCGCAAACTGCCGGCATTGTCCGCCATGAAGGTGTTTGAGGTCGTCGGCCAGACGCGCAGTTTCACCAAAGCAGCCGCAAGGCTCAATCTTACCCAGAGTGCCGTCAGCCGACAGGTGCGAAACCTGGAGGACCAACTCGGCGAACCGCTCCTCATCCGGCGTCATCATGACCTGGAACTGACGCCGGCGGGCGTTGCGCTGTTTTCCACCCTGCAGCATGCCTTTCACAGCGTCGAACTGGCCGTGCGCGGCATCGTCGACAAGAGCGCCGGCAATCGTCTGCGCATCAATGTGCCACCGACCTTTGCCAAGCGTTGGCTGATGCCGCGGATGGGACGGTTGCGCGTGGCACTTCCGGACGTCGGGATCAGCATCGGCACGGAACTGCGCGACAGCCTTGCCGAGCGCAGTCTGCTCGACTGCGCGATCCGCTTCGGCGATGGCGAGTGGCCGATGCTGAATGCCCATCTCCTGATGACCGAACGCCATATCGCCGTCTGCGCACCGACATTGCTGAACGGGCGGCGCGACACGTCTCCCATGGACTTCTCCGGCCTCACCTTTCTGCACGTCCTCGCCTCCCCAGACCGGCGCTATATGACCTGGCAGCACTGGCTGGATGCCGCAGGCCTTGCGGATATCGACACGAGCGGCGGCCTCGAATTCGATCTGCTGGATCTGGTGATCGAAGCCGCCTGCAATGGCCTCGGCGTCGCCGTGGTCGATCGCTTCATGGTCGGCGAATACCTTGCAGACGGCAGGCTCGTGCAATTGTCCGATGTCGAGATCGAGGGCCATGAATCCTATTGGCTTGTCGAAAGGGCGGGCGTCGCCGGAGGCAACCATCTCAAGGCCTTCAGGCAGTGGCTGTTCGACGAACTCTCGCTGACTGGCGCCAGGGTCTGACTGTTGCCGTTGGAAGCATTCCATTTTGGAATGCTTTGCCCGACAATAACACGCTTGCGCGCGTCCTAACCTGCCGGTCGAATGGCGAGGATGGCGTCGACCTCCGACGCTTTGTCGCGATATCGGGGACGGAAGATGCAGCACTACCGCAATTTCATCGGGGGCCAATTTTGCGAGCCGACGACGGCCTCGCGGATCGAGGTCCGCAATCCTGCCGATGGCGCCGTTTTTGCAGCTGTAGCCGAAGCCGACGAAGAGACTGTCATCGATGCCGTTGCACAGGCAGCGGCAGCACAGAAGCTGTGGCGGGTCTTGCCGGCGATCCAGCGCGGCGACGCCCTGCGCCGTCTGGCCGATGCGATCGAGAAACACGCAAGGCAGATCGGCGAAGCCTTGGCACGCGAATCCGGCAAAAGTCTTGCCGACGCGACCGGCGAGGCGATCTACGGTGCCGAGCTTATGCGCTACCATGCGGAGTGGGCGCGCCGCGTCGAAGGCGAGATCATCGAGAGCGATACGCCCAACGAGACCCTGCTGCTGAAGCGTGAGCCGATCGGTGTCGTCGCCTGCCTGATCCCGTTCAATTTTCCGATCTACACGCTGGTGCGCAAGATTGCGCCCGCGCTGATCACCGGAAACGCCGTGGTGGTTCGCCCCAGCAACACCACGCCGACCTCCGCCTTTGCGTTTGCCGACGCGATACTTGACGCCGACCTGCCGCCCGGCCTGGTCAACATCATGGCCATGAGCCATGACGTCTGCCGGACGCTCTGCACCCAGCCTGCCGTCGGCATGATCACACTGACCGGTAGCGTCGCTGCTGGCCAGGCGGTGCTCGATTTCTGCAAAACCAATATCGCCAAACCGTCTCTGGAGCTCGGCGGCAAGACACCTGTCATCGTCGAACCTGATGCCGATCTCGACGCCGTGGCAGCTGCGATCATCACCGCCAAGACCGCCCATTGCGGCCAGATCTGCACTGCGGCCGAGCGGCTCTATATCCATGCGTCGGTGCATGACGCACTTCTTGAAAAGCTGCGCGTGGGCTTTGCGGCTCGCAGCTTCGGCAATCGCGCCGTCGATGCCGGCTCAATGGGGCCGCTGGCGACAGCCGCCGCCCGGGAAAAACTACATGCAATGGTCGAACGGGCGCAGGCGGAGGGCGCGACGCTGGAGACGGGTGGCGTGCTGCCGGAAGGCCCCGGCTTCTTTTATCCTCCGACGCTGCTGTCCGGATGCACTCAGCAAATGGAAATCGTCCGCGACGAGGTTTTCGGCCCTGTCTTGGCAGTGCTCAGATATGAGACCTTCGAACAGGCGCTGGCGTTGGCCAGCGATCACCAGTTCGGTCTTTCTTCGGTACTGTTCACCGAGAACTACCACAAGGTGATGCAAGCTTCAGGTGAGATCGAAGCCGGCGAACTTTATATCAATCGTTTCCCGGCCGATCCCTATCAGGGCTACCATGCCGGCTGGAAGAAATCCGGCCTTGGCGGCGACGACGGCAAGCACGGCATGCTCGAATTCACCCAGACCCGCCTCGTCATCCTGAAGCACTGACGCCGCGCCATCCCGGCGCTGGATCGTTGAGGAAACCGCCATGAAGATCGCCTCGCTCAAGACCCATATCGTTGCCGTACCGCCGCCCCATGTCGGCGGCATGTACTGGATTTTCGTCCGGCTCGAGACGGCATGCGGCATCGAGGGCGTCGGGGAGATCTATGCGACGTCCTTCCACCCCTCGGCCATGGTTCCGCTGATAGACGACGTCTTCCAGCGCTATCTGCTGGATCACGATCCCCACCGTATCGAGCGTTTCTGGCGGGCGGCCTATTCCAGCGGTTTCACCCAGCGGCCGGACCCGACGATGATGGGCATCGTCTCAGGCCTCGAAATCGCCTGCTGGGATATCATCGGCAAGGCGGCGGGTCGCCCGGTGTCCGATCTCCTGGGCGGCACGGTCAACGAGAAGCTGCGGGCCTATACCTATCTCTATCCGAAGAACGCCGCCGGCGAGTTCGATTTCAACGACCCCGATCTTGCTGCCGAATGCGCCGTGGACATGGTCGACCAGGGCTTCACGGCTGTCAAATTCGACCCAGCCGGTCCCTACACCAATTATTCGGGCCACCAGTTGTCCATGGGCGTCATGGCTCGTTGCGAGACTTTTTGCGCAAGGATCCGCGAAGCCGTCGGCGACAGCGCCGACATCCTGTTCGGAACCCATGGCCAGATGGTGCCATCCTCCGCCATCCGCCTTGCCCGGCGGCTGGAGAAATACGATCCGCTATGGTTCGAGGAGCCGGTGCCGCCCGGCCAGGAGGCCGCGATGGCGGAAGTGGCCCGTGCTACGTCGATCCCGATTTCGACCGGCGAGCGCTTGACCACGAAGTATGAATTTCAGCGCGTCCTGCAGCTGGGTGCGGCCTCTATCCTGCAGATGAACGTGGCACGCGTCGGCGGATTGCTGGAAGCCAAGAAGATTGCCGGCATGGCAGAGGCCTATTACGCACAGATCGCTCCGCATCTCTACAACGGTCCCGTCGGTGCTGCCGCCAGTATCCAGCTATCGGCGGCCACCCCGAATTTCCTCATTCACGAGGCGATCATGGATTTCGGCGGCTTCCACGCCGAGGTGCTGAAGACCAAGCTGCAGTTCGATGACGGCTATCTCATTCCGTCGCGCGAGCCCGGCCTTGGCATCGAGCTGGATCTCGACGTGATCGAGCGTCATTCGCCCTACACTGGCGACCGTCTGCATTTGCAGATGGCTGCCGAACCCGCCGATATCAAAGCGTTTGCCCCCGCGCGTGGCTGATCACGATAGAGACAAACCATGATCTACGACTTCGTCATCGTCGGCGCGGGTTCGGCCGGCTGCATCCTGGCTAGCCGCCTCAGCGAAAACGGAAAGTATAGCGTGCTGCTCATCGAGGCAGGCGGCAAGGACAATTCCTTCTGGTTCAAGATCCCCGTCGGATACGCCAAGAGCTTCTACAATCCCGATGTCAACTGGATGTATTCGACGGAACCGGAGCCTGAACTGAATGGACGCCGGATCTATGTCCCGCGCGGCAAGGTGCAAGGGGGCTCCGGCTCGATCAACGCCATGATCTTCGTGCGTGGCGCTGCAGCCGATTTCGACGACTGGCAGGCGGCAGGCAACCCCGGCTGGGGCGCAAGTGACGTGCTCCCCTATTTCCGCAAGCTGGAAACCCACGCACAGGGGGCGTCCCGGTGGCATGGAGGCGAAGGACCGATCCACGTCACGCCGATGCGCGGAATGACCCACGGGATCAGCGATGCCTTTCTCAAAGCCTGCGGCGAAGTGAATTTGCCCGCCAACCCGGATTTCAACGGCGCTTCGATCGAAGGCGCCGGTGTCTACGACATCAACACCCGCAACGGCCAGCGTTCCCACTCCAGTGCTGAATATCTGCGTCCCGCCCTTAGACGACCGAACCTGACGATAGAGCGCCATGCCTTTGCACAGCGGTTGCTCTTCGCTGTCGATGGAAAGGTCGAGGGCGTCGAGGTGGTGCAGAACGGTCTGTCTCGACGTTTCATGGCCCGCCGGGAGGTGATCCTTGCGGCCGGCGCCATCGATAGCCCGAAGCTCTTGCAGATGTCGGGCGTTGGCGACGCCGCTTCCTTGACGCAACTCGGAATTCAGATGCGGCATCACCTGCCGGGGGTCGGAGCAAACCTGCAGGACCATCTCTGCGCCAGCTTCTACTATCGCGCCAACCGCCCGACGCTGAACGGCGTCTTCGGCAGTAAATTCGGCCAGGCGGCACTCGGTCTGCGCTATGTTCTGACGCGCAAAGGCCCCTTCGCCATGAGCGTCAATCAGGCGGGCGGTTTCTTTCGTGGCAGTCCGCAGGAGGAAAAGCCCAACATCCAGCTCTATTTCAATCCGCTTTCCTACCGGATTCCTGCCACTTCCAAGTCCGGGCTCATGCCGGAGCCCTATCCGGGGTTTCTGATTGCTTTCAATGCCTGCCGCCCCACCAGCCGGGGAAAGGTGCAGATCGCCTCTAGCGATCCCTCGAGGGCGCCTCTGATCCAGCCGAACTACCTGTCGACGGAGCGCGACGTCGCCGAAGTCCTGCAGGGCAGCCGCCTTGTGCGTCGCATAGCCTCGGCGCCGTCATTTTCAGAGATCACCGACACGGAAGTCTCGCCTTCTGCTGCGGTCGAAAGCGATGCGGATCTGCTCGCCTATTTCCGCGCCAACAGCGGCTCGATCTATCATCCATGCGGCACCTGCGCGATGGGGCCGGATAGCGGCAGATCGGTGGTCGATGCGCGCTTGCGGGTGCATGGCCTCAGGGGGCTGCGGGTTGTCGATGCCTCGATTTTCCCGACGATCACCGCCGGCAATATCAATGCGCCGACGATGATGGTGGCAGAAAAGGGAGCCGCCATGATTCTTGAGGATATCCGAGGCTAGACGCAGGCCGTCGAGAAGGCGAACACGTCGATGGGATCGCCCAGACCGCGCAGCGGATAGGAGCCGAGGTTCTCCAGCACGCCAGAGCAGCTAGCCATCTCCACGAAGGCGCGCGACAACAGGACAGGGCGTTTGATTTCCTTGGTCAGGCTTTCCAACCGCGAGGCGACGTTGACGGCTGGCCCGATCACGGTGAAATCGAGACGCCGTTTGGAGCCGATATTGCCATACATGACATCGCCGACATGGACCCCGATGCCGTAGCCAAGGGCTTCATAGCCGCGTGCCATATTGTGGACGTTGAGCGCCGTCATGGCGGATTGCGCTTCCGCAATAGCCCGCATGAGGTTGCGGCAGGCGTCGGGGTTGCTCAGCGGAAAGATTGCCAGCAGCCCGTCACCCATGAATTTGAGAATTTCGCCCCCAAACTTCTCGATGGGCTCGGACATGGCGTCGAAATAGCCATTGAGTAGCTCGATCACATCGTCGCGCGGCCAGATATCGGAGAGTTTGGTGAAATCCCTGAGATCGCAGATCATGATCGCCGCACCGACGGTGACGCCGCTGCCCCGCGTGGTGGCACCCGCCAGGATTTGCTCGCTGGCATGCGGACCGACATAGGTCTCGAGCAGCGTCCGCGCCAGGCGATTTTTCAACCGGATTTCGCTTACAAGCGCCAGCACCGGTATAAGACCTTTGAGCACGGCGATGTCGGCGTCGCTGAAGCCGCCGGGCTTTTTGGTCGCAAAGCTTGTGACGTGACGTTTTCCGTGCGTGTGGTCGATCGGCCAGGCCACGTACTCTGTGTATCCCTCCAGCTTCAGATCGTCGTAGATCGGATGCCAGACGCCCTTACCGTCCTTGCCCTCCAGCAGCTGGCGCGCCTGGTCGGCACCTTCACTGATGGCATACATCGGGCTACCGAGATATTGCGTAGTCAATTCGACGCCATAGTCGAAAGTCCGGATTTCCGCTTCGGTCATGCCGGTCTCCCAGAGGATGCGGGCGCCCAGCCATTGCGGATTGCGGGTGCTGAAATGCAGGGTCGCGCGGGCCACCGGCACACCCTCCGCCACCAGCCGATCGCACATCTCGACAAAGATATTATCGATGTAGGGCTGCGTCCGGGTCTCCATAATCAGCCATTCGAGTATTTTCCCATGCGCGAGCGAAAGGTGGCCGGCCGGCGGCTTCGAATCGAGACCAGCGTTTTGCGGCGATGACATGGCGGCACTCCATTGGGTCATTGGCTTGCATGCCCACATGGAGCAAAGCCGCATCGATTTACTGTCCAGTGTGGACTTTGCACATGCAATTGAAAAGCCGGCTGAACGAAAGCGGCCCTATCCTTCTTCGCGCACAAGGGCTTCCGCTGCAAGACCGACGCCTAACAGGTGATCGTCTGTGCGCGGCATGCCCGAGAGAAGCAGCCCCACGGGCATGCCGGCATCGCCCGTCCCGCAGGGAATGGAAATGCCGCAGCCATCCAGAAAATTGCCGATCAGCGTATTGCGCAACGTCTTGCCGTTCGTCTGGAAAAACAGATCGTCGTCATTGAGAACAGATGCGATGGGTGGCGCAACATGCGGAAGCGTCGGGAAAACGAGGATATCCTTCGGTCCGACCAGAGCCGCCATTGCGGCAATCAGCCTCTCGCGGGCACTGAGCAGGTCGATATAGCCGGTCATGCTGATATTGGCACCGAGACGGGCGCGCGCAACGACGCGGCGGTCCATACGGTCGGTGTCGGCTCCCGCTAGGCGGTGACGGTGCAGTGCGAAGGCCTCCGCGGTGACTAACGGGCCATGCTGCTGCTGCAGATCGAAAATCTCCGAAAAGATCGGGAAAGCCTGGCGCCTGACGACGGCGCCCGCCTTGACCAGCCGCGCCAGTGCGGCCTCGAACGCCGCCAGAACTCCATCCTCAATGCCGTCGAAGACGACTGTTTCCGGAACGATCAACACCAGCCCGTCGATCGACCCGCGCGTGATTACAGGTGCTGTCAGACCGCGCATCGCTGCATCGATCCAGACTGCGTCCTGGACTGTGCGGCAGAGAGGGCCGAGCGAATCCAGGCTCGTTGCCAGGGGAAAGACGCCCTTCATCGAATATCGCCCGCGTGTCGCCTTGTAGCCGACGATGCCGTTGAAAGCGGCCGGAATGCGGATGGAGCCGCCAGTGTCGGTGCCTATCGCAACGGGCACGAGCCCTGCTGCTACCGCCACTGCGGAACCGGATGACGAACCTCCGGGCAGGCGCGGAACGTCTCTCGATGCCGGGTTGTAAGGAGTGCCGTAATGCGGATTGATGCCGAGGCCGGAAAAGGCAAACTCGCTCATGTTGACGCGGCCGACACTGACTATCCCGGCTGCGGCAAGTGCCGTGACGACATCGGCGTCATTAGTCTCGGGGGAAGCATCTTTCAACACGACTGAGCCAGCAGTGGTTGCAAGGCCTTCGACGGCAAACAGATCCTTCCAGGCAATAGGTACGCCGTCGAGCAGGCCGAGCGAGCGACCTTCGCGGATGCGACGCGAGGCGGCGGCGGCCTCTGCCTTGGCCCGGGCCTCGCTCAGGCTGACAAAGATCGCCTGGTCCGGGTAGGTTCGGATCGCATCGAACGTCTGCTCGACGAGTGTCTGCGGGTCAAGCACACCGGCTTGCAGCAGCGCAGACAACTGGGACACGGATTTTCCGGCAGTGGCATCGCTCATGATCTATCCTCGAGGCTGGGCTTGCCGATTGGGGCAGCAAATTGTCAGCTGTCAAACTAGAGGGGTTTTCACAGGCGGTCGAGCAGTTCGCGTTTCTTGGCGTGGAATTCCTCGTCACCCAGAATGCCTTTGGCATGAAGCGCTGCCAGGCGCTCGATCTTGGTGAATATGTCGTGCTCCGGAGAAACCGAAAGCGCATCGGTGGATTGCTGCGGGGCCGGACCAGTTGACGGTGCAGGCTCAGAAGCCGATTTCAAGACGCCTGCTTCAATCTCTCCGCCCGCGTGAACTTCCTGTAGCTCCTTGACGCTCACCGGCCCGTGTTGGGAGGTAAATGAGAGGGACTGGTCGTAGCCCTGCTGCTGGGAAAAGCCGGTAATCCGGTGATCGCCGGTGTCGTAGATCGTCACCTGACCGTCCTTGCGGATCGCAAGCCGGTTGGTTGCGGGAAATATTGCGTAACGCATATCGTTCTGCGACCCGGTCGAGCCGGCGGCGCCGAGCCCGTGCGGCCACCAATGCCCGCCGCCCGTAGATGACTGATTGCCCGCGTGGTCCGGGTGGGTCTGGCCCTGTTGCGAAACATGCGCGACGTCGGGTTGTTGAAGCCTGCCGTCGCGGCTGAGTTCGGCAAGGTCGCGGCAGACATCGGCCACCTGGGCCTTGAGGCGGTTGTTGAACATGTCGCCGATCATCGTCATGCCGCCCGTAGACCATTGCCCCATGCCGCCGAGTTCCGGATGGTTGAACTGTGCCTGATACCCTCCGCCAGACACGACCGCAGCCAACAGATGTTCGGCTGCGCCTCGGCTGATGCCATGGCGCCCGGCGATGTCGGCCAGGGCGCGGTTTCCCTCTTCGGTCAGCTTCATCAAGACGCGCCTCCTAGAGCGATGCTGCGGAGGCGTATCTCTGCTCGCGAAAGGCGCTGCCGCTGCCAGCGAGCGGCTCGGCAGCCAGACCCTTTCCGGCTTCGGCAATTATCTCGTAGGAGCGCAGGCGTGCCTTATGGTCGAAGATATCAGAGACGATCATCAGTTCATCCGCACCGGTCTCGGCCACCAGCTTCTGTAGGCCCGCGCGGACAGTTTCGGGAGAGCCGACGATCGACCGGCCCAGCATCTGCATAGCCTGCGCCTTCTCCCTCGGCGACCAGTAAGTCTCGATATCGTCGATCGGCGGTTGGCTGAGGCCACGCGTTCCGCGAAACATGTTTGTGAACGACATCTGTTGCGTTGTTGCCAGACGCTTTGCCTCGGCATCCGTCTCGGCGCCGATGATGTTCACGCCCACCATGGCGTGCGACGTTGCAAGCTGTTCCGATGGCTTGAAGCGGGTGCGATAGATCTGCAGGGCCTGCATCAGCATGTCAGGCGCAAAATGCGAGGCGAAGGCATAGGGAAGGCCGAATTCTGCAGCGAGCATCGCGCCGAAATTGCTTGAGCCGAGAATCCACAGCGGGACGTTGGTGCCCGCCGCCGGTACTGCCTGTATCCGCTGGTTATCACCGGCGGGCGCAAGAAAGGCCTGCAGCTCGAGCACATCCTGTGGGAAGTTTTCGGACGCCTCGTTGGTGCGTCGCAGGGCGCGCAGTGTCATCTGGTCTGTGCCGGGTGCGCGCCCGAGGCCGAGGTCGATGCGGCCTGGAAACAGCCGGGCGAGCGTGCCGAATTGTTCGGCGATGACGTAGGGCGAGTGGTTGGGAAGCATGATGCCCCCGGCGCCGACCCGGATGGTCTTGCTGCCAGCAGCGATGTGGCCAATTACGACGGACGTGGCTGCACTGGCGATACCGATCATGTTGTGGTGCTCGGCAACCCAGAAGCGCTCATAGCCCCACGTCTCGGCATGCGCTGCGAGATCGCGCGCGTTGTCGAGAGCGCCGCGGGCATCTGTGTCCTCGGTGACGCGGACAAGATCGAGAATGGACAAGGCGGTCATGGCGCTGCTCCTGGTTTGAGACGCAATCCGGCGATCGTTGGCCGATCGCAAGGCAGGCTTGCTATATCACATATGGAGGCGACACCGGGTCGAGACAAGGCGCCGGATGCAGGCATTGGCCGCGCATCGTAAAATCTAGACGGCGGAGTTCTGGTTTACTTGCGGCTGATGAGAGAGACGTTTTGTGCCAGTCGTTCGCCGCCCCGCATCTTCAATAGCCTGGCCGGAACGCCGCCGTAGACGCCAAATGGCAATGTCTTGCCCTTGACCACTGCATTGGCGCCGATCACGCAACCCTTGGCGATATGGGCCCCGGCGAGAATCTTGGCACCCGCGCCGATCCATACGTCGTCTTCGATGATGACGGCCTTGTTGGTATTGCCTTGCGTCCTGATCGGGCGCGTCGGATCGTCGAAATTGTGCTCGAAAGACGTAATCAGCACCTGCGCGGCAATTCTCACATCATGGCCGATATGCACCCCACCGTGGCCAAGAACGATTGTATAGTCGTTAAAGGAGACATTGTTGCCGATCTCGATGCTGCCGTGCTGGGCATCGAGGATCACTCCGTCCCTGATGGCACTATGGGTGCCGACTGAAACCGCACCGTGTTTCCAGATGATTTTCGCAGTCCATGGCAACCGAATGTCAGCCGCCAGAAAAAGCGAACCGCGCGAGAACAGCGCCTTGAGCCTGTAGAAGAATGCCAAATTGCGCATGCGAAACCCTTTGAAACTTCCCGACAGGATTGCACTAGGGCAAGATTGTGTCGGCCTTTCGGCTCGGGGGTTTCCGAAGGTTGACCACGGAGCGTGCGGTGCAGATGGTGATCGGGTTGGCGATGCGCAAGTCTGCTGCTGGCGGGTCCGCTACCGGATCGAGAGGCTGGGATCGGCCGCAGTTACGCTTGGCCAAGTGGCAAGCGAACGTCGCTGTTCGGCTGATCCAAGCGAGGAAGACCCGTCCGGCGTGTTAACGAGGTGTGCCGTGGGATGCAGCACAGGCTCCTTGCGCCTGAGGCCGAAGGCTTTCAGCACCTCGAGATAGCTGGAATATACATAGCCGTCGTTCATCTGCCGCCATTCCTCGCGCCGTTCGCGGTAGAGGCGCGGCAATCTATACCATGCCGCCGTTGGTTGCTTGTGGTGCACCAGATGGAGGTTGTTGTTGAGGAACAGTAGCCCGAGAACGGATTTTTCGATGATCACGGTCCGGCCGTCCGGATGTTCCGACCACTGGTGCTCGCAATAGGAGCGGATGGCGAGGATCGACAGCGAGGCATAGGCCAGCAGCCCATAGAGCCAAAGCGGCATGCCGAACAGGAAATGAACAATCGTCAGAACCGGTACCAGGCCTGCCAGGTGCAGCACCCAGGCGAGACGCTGCGCCCTGCTGCCTGCCGAGAGGAGTTTGATTTCTGTCAGAGCGAAGCCGATAACCCCGATCGCGGGTCCGATCAGCACCCGGCCAAGCAGCGCGTTGTTGGCGTGGAGCATGCTCTTCAACCAGGCGGGAAATCTTTTCCACTCAGTCAGCCCCCGATAATAGCTCTCCGGATCGTCGTAGGGATCCGTCAGTCGCTCGTCTGCGTGGTGTCGCAGGTGCAGGTTCTTGTAGCGCCTGAAGGGATAGAACAGCGCGATCGGAAGGAAAACCAGGGCCTCGTTTATTAGCGCATTGCGCGTCGGGTGACCGTGAAGAGCTTCGTGCTGCAGTGACGAATGAAATGTCGCCATGACGGGAATCGCGAGGACCCCTATCCACGGCAGTGACTGGTACATCATGCCGGCAGCAAACCATATGAGGTAGCAACCTGCAATCATTCCGAGTGTCACCCACTCGATCCTAAGTCGCCGGTTTCGCCGCTTTGAACGCTCACCAGTTCTCAATTTTATGATCATGCCCTTGATCTCGCTGCGATTCGTTGCCCCCGTATCAGCTTCCGCGCAAGTTGCATTTTGTGCAACGCGATAATGGTGACGATGCGTTGACATTGCGCACGGAATTGCCATGATGGTGATAATTGTCACCAAACGGAACGATATGATGGATAAACGCAAGCTGGCAGTCCTGTTTCAGCAGCGTCTCCGCTTGCTTTTCGACCGCTCCCAGGAGAGCCAATCGGCGTTCGCGGATAATGTCGGCATCGACCGGTCGGCATTATCGCAATTGCTGTCGGGGAAAACCGCCCGGCTTCCAAGGGTGGAAACCCTGCTGAGCATCGCCGAGCGCCATCAGGTTTCGCTGGACTGGCTGCTCGGCATTTCGCAGGACGAGGGCCTGATGGGCGCGCTTCTGCCAAGCCTCGAAATTGAGACCAGCGACGACGAAGGGGCGGGGCTCCTGATCAAATGGCATGCCGAGGCCACCGGCTCTAAAATCCGCTATGTGCCGGCTCGCATTCCCGATCTCCTGCGGACACCCGAAGTTATTGCCTATGAGGCGTCGGAGGCGCACCAGAGCGCCGCGACGCAGGTGGCGGGAACGGCGTTCCGGCTGGATTACAATCGCGAGCCCGGCACCGACATGGAGTCCTGCATGCCGCTGCAGACGCTGGAGGCTTTTGCCGCTGGGCAAGGCATCTGGCAGGGGCTTCCGAAGGCTGCGCGTCAGGGGCAATTGCTGCATATGGCAGACCTTATCGACGATCTTTATCCATCATTCCGGCTGTTCCTTTTCGACGGTCGGGCCCGTTTTTCGGTGCCCTACACCGTCTTCGGCTCCCTGCGGGCAGCGGTATTCGTCGGGCGGATGTATCTCGTCCTGCACAATGTCGATTCGGTCCGCATGATGCAGAGGCATTTCGACGATCTCGTCCGCGATACCAGGATCCATGCGCATGAAGTAGCCGCCTATATCCGCTTGCTCACGGTGGTATGAGCAAGTGCTTCCCGGCTTGGTAGTGGACAGGAACATCCGCGTCTCTCTTGCGTTGTCCTCGCTCTGGTCAGACGGGTCTCTCCGGTTGTATGGAGCCGATGTCTGACTTCGGATTGGAGCCCTATGGAAAAGAAGCAGAACGACGCAAGCCGCGACAACGCAACCCTGATCACCCACGGATCGGCGAGCCTGCCCTCGGTGACGATCGACGGCTATAATCTCGAGTTGCGCGACAAGAACGGCTTTATCGGCGACCGGGCTAGCAAGTCCGCCTTCCAGGCAAAGCTCAACGAGTGGCGCCAGCGCATCCGCAACGGTGGGGATGACCCGCTCGGCGATGTCGCGACGAAAGACATGTCGAAGAAGCAGATCGACGCATTGCTGACTGGAGACAACAAGGAAGCAGCTGCGCTGGTCATGGGCGCCGTCGAGGACTTTGCTGGCGAACTCGGCCATGTGCTCGGGAAGTTCTTGAAACAAGATAGCTGGAAGGGTACCGAGAGAATCGTCGTCGGCGGCGGCCTCAAGGAGAGCGGCTTCGGCGAACTGGCAATTGCCCGCGCCATGGTGCTGCTGAAAAGCGAGGGTTTCAAGGTCGAGCTCACCCCGATCGCCCACCACCCTGACGAAGCCGGTCTGATAGGCGCTGCGCACCTGATGCCGGGATGGATGCTCGAAGGCTATGATGCGATCCTCGCGGTCGATATCGGCGGCACCAACATCCGGGCCGGCATCGTGGAAATGCGTCTCAAGGACCATCCTGATTTATCCAGGGCCAGTGTCTGGAAGTTCGACCTCTGGCGGCACGCAGACGAGGCACCGAAGCGCAGTGCCACGGTTGAAAGGTTGGCCGGCATGCTGGAAAGTCTCATCAGAAAGGCTGAAAAGGCCAAGCTGACACTGGCGCCCGTCATTGGCATTGCGTGCCCAGGGGTTATAGAAAGTGACGGCTCTATTGCCCGTGGCGGGCAGAACTTGCCCGGCGGCAACTGGGAGAGCGAGAAATTCAATCTGGGCGAGGCCCTGACCAAGGCTATCCCGCAGATCGGCAGCCACGATACTTTGGTGGTTATCCACAACGACGCCGTCGTGCAGGGTCTTTCGCAAACGCCTTTCATGCAGGATACAAAAAAATGGGGTGTGGTGACCATTGGCACGGGGCTCGGAAATGCGCGCTTTACCAACAAAGCGCCGAAGGAAAATTCTGACAAAAGCAAGACTTGACGTTAGATAGAAGGTCAGAGAACCATCAGACTGCGGCGCCATTCTTTGGACATTGGCTTAGAGAGACATATCAATGGCGCATGATCATCATGACCACCACGACCACTCCCATGATCACGCGCACGACAGCCATTCGCATGTCTCCGGCCTCGGCCACAGTCATGTGCCGGCAAACTTCGGCAAGGCATTTGCGATCGGCGTCGGCTTGAATATCGCCTTCGTGCTGGTCGAAGTGATCTATGGTATCGCCAGCAATTCGGTGTCGTTGCTGGCCGATGCCGGGCACAATCTTTCCGATGCGCTCGGGCTCTGCGTTGCCTGGGCGGCGGTTATCCTTGCCAAGCGCAATCCCACCCAGCGTTTCACATTCGGGCTCGGCGGCAGCTCCATCCTTGCCGCGCTGTTCAACGCGGTCTTCCTGCTTGTGGTGGTCGGCGGTCTCAGCTGGGAGGCGATCGGCCGTATATTCGAGCCGCAGCCTGTCGCCGGAAAGACGGTGATGATCGTCGCAGCCTGCGGCATTGCGATTAACGGCTTCTGCGCCTGGTTGTTCTCCTCCGGCGGAGGCGATCTCAACGTGCGCGGCGCCTTCATGCATATGGCAGCGGATGCCTTGGTTTCGCTCGGCGTGGTGATCGGCGGACTGCTGATCCTCCTGACCGGCTGGCACTGGATAGACCCCGTCATGAGCGTGGCGATTAATATCGTCATTATCGTCGGCACCTGGAGCCTGCTTACCGGCTCGATCACCATGACATTGAATGCCGTTCCTGCTGGCATCGACATAGTCGAGGTCCGTGCGTTCTTGAGCAAACTGCCCGGCGTGGCTTCGGTACACGACCTGCATGTTTGGTCGCTGAGCACGACCGATACGGCGCTTACCTGCCATCTCGTCACGCCTGCCGGCCATCCTGGCGACGAGGTGCTGGAGGAGGCAGCCAGGGGCCTGCAGCGTCGCTTCGGCATTGGCCACGCGACTTTCCAGCCCGAACTTGACCGTTGTTCCCTTGAAAATACGCCGCACCAACACATCTAAAGGCGCCTGACGGTTATCATGTGGGTCCCATCGAGTGGCCCCGGCTGGCGCAATGACGCAAAAATTCGCTTCAGCTGCTTTTTTCTATGGCGAAAACGCCATGATATGATAGGACGCCGTTGGCAAAGCGATCGCGTCAGTATATGACGCGTCGTCGCCGACCTTTATTGAAAGGGCCGGCCGAGAATTACGACAGCGCAGCGGCCTTGCGAAATAGGGAATATTTCCTTTCGCATGACGATCTGCTGCCGAATGCGAATAAACAAGCGCAGGTCACGCGCCAGCAGCGACCGCGAATGTCAACAAAAGGATAGAAGTTTGCAAGTTCTAGTTAGAGACAACAACGTCGATCAGGCTCTCCGCGTCCTCAAGAAGAGAATGCAGCGCGAAGGTCTCTTCCGCGAAATCAAGGCACGCATGGCTTACGAAAAGCCATCGGAAAAGCGCGCTCGCGAAAAGGCTGAAGGTATTGCACGTCACCGCAAGCTTGCCCGCAAGAAGCTGCAGCGCGAAGGTCTGATCCCAGGTCCTAAGAAGGCTGTATACACACGCGGCGGCGAAGCCGGCGCTGGCGCCAACAAGGCTTAATTGCCTGACGATTGGATCTCGGCCCGACTGAACGGTTTGCACCTCTGTGCAGCTATGCGTCGGGCACGACGCTAGTCGTTGACGTCCTTCTTCCTTTTGCCAATAGAATTGAGACGCTTGTCGTGCGCGCGACAAGCGTTTTTCTGCGTTTCGCTTGCCTTCGTCTTTGCGAGATAGTAGGTCTTTTCCATGGAGGAGGCGCCTCGGACAAGTCGTATTTGCTGTCGAGAAATCACCATCGGCCTCAGCCGCGTGGGCGATCGCAATGTGAGAGGTTTTCGACCCGCCAGACTATCCTTCCGATAGGTCACCCAGGCACAACAGACGGAGATGACGATGGCTAAAGGTCAGATGAAGAGCAACCGCGAAACGCGCAAGCCAAAGAAGGACAAGGCGGATGTCAAGTCGGCAACGCCTGTCGGCTCGCAGGTCAAGCAGGCGGAAAGCAGCCTGAAGCTCGGCAAGAAAGACAAGTAACTCCGACAACACGACGTCAAGGCACAGCGTCGGCCTGCGATCCTCGAGATAGGCAGGCCGCAGCGACGCTGATAAACAACCAATATTGCTGCCGGACTTCACGGCTCCCCACACTGATCCTGTATTGTCGCAAGATAATCTGGAACACCGGCTATCAGCACTGGAAAATCTCCGGTTCATGGCCCAAAGTCAGCCTCGCGAAGCCTGGTTCCAGGCATCTCCCTGGCTTACTGGCAGGACAACGCTCCCTTTGTCGCACTTGCCCACCGAGGTTCCATGGCCCGCGTGCTCGTTCTGTTTGCTCATCCCGGCCAGCGCCATTCGAAGATCAACGTCGCAATGGCAAAGACCGCGCGGTCCATCGAAGGCATCACCTTCGTTGATCTCTATGCCGAATACCCGACCTTCAATATCGATATAGACCTGGAACAGGCGCGGCTGCTGGAGCACGATGTCCTGGTGCTGCAGTTCCCGATCTACTGGTATTCGACGCCGTCTCTTCTGAAGGAATGGCAGGATCTGGTGCTGGAATACGGTTTTGCCTATGGGCACGACGGAGATCGACTGAAGGGCAAGCGCTTCCTGGTGGCCGCAACGGCCGGCGGGGATGAACAGGCCTACCATCCGCAGGGAAGCAATCATTTCGGCTTCCGCACTCTTTTGTCCCCACTCGAGCAGACAGCCAATCTTTGCCAGATGGAGTTCGTCGCACCATTCGTGCTGTTTTCGGCGGGTAAAGGTGCCTCCGACGGCCGAGGGGCGCGGCATGTCGCGGATTACCGCGCTTTGCTGGAATCGCTGCGCGACGATCGGTTCGACTACAAAGCGGCGCGCCATGTCGATGTGCTGCACCACGATACTCTTCCCATTCAAGGTGGTGCGCGATGAGCGGCTTTGTCTTCCAGGCTTTCGTCTATCTCCTCGCCGCCGTCGTCTCGGTGCTGGTCGCCAAGCGTCTCGGCCTTGGTTCGGTGCTGGGTTACCTCATCGCCGGCGTGCTGATCGGGCCGGTCTTTCATCTGATCGGCAACGAGACGAAGGATCTGCAGCATTTTGCGGAGTTCGGCGTCGTCATGATGCTGTTCCTCGTCGGGCTCGAGCTGCAGCCGCGCGCGCTTTGGGAAATGCGGGCAAAGCTGGTCGGCCTCGGCGGTCTTCAGGTGGTGGGTACTGCGGCGATCGTTACGGCGATCGGCATGGCGTTCGGGCAGGTCTGGAGTGTGGCACTCACTGTGGGCTTCATTTTCTCCCTGTCGTCGACCGCAATCGTATTGCAGACCCTTGGAGAAAAAGGCCTTCTGAAATCCGACGGTGGCCAGGCAAGCTTTTCCGTCCTGCTGTTCCAGGATATCGCCGTAATCCCCATGCTGGCATTCATTCCGCTGTTGGCGCTGCCTGAACTCAGTCATCATGCGCAGGATGTCGCTGCAGCCTCCGGCGGCCACGAAAGCGTCAGTCTCCTCGACGGCCTGCCGGCATGGCAGGTGGCGATCATTACCCTTGCCGCCGTTGCCTTCGTGGTCGTCGCCGGGCATTACCTGTCGCGGCCCATCTTCAGGATCATCGCTGCCGCCAGGCTGCGCGAGATTTTCACGGCGGCAGCCTTGCTGCTGGTCATCGCCATCGCCCTGCTAATGTCTGTCGTCGGCCTGTCGCCGGCGCTCGGCACTTTTCTTGCCGGCGTGGTGCTGGCCAACAGCGAATTCCGCCACGAGCTGGAGAGCGACATCGAGCCCTTCAAGGGCCTGCTGCTCGGCCTCTTCTTCATCACCGTCGGTGCCAGTATCGATTTTGCGTTGCTATGGGCTCATCTTGGCGTCGTCCTGGGCCTGACGGTGGCGCTGATGGCAGTCAAGGTCGGCGTGCTCTATGGCCTGGCGCAGTCCTTCAAGCTGCGCGGCTCCGACAAATGGCTGTTCGCGCTCGGCCTGGCGCAGGCGGGCGAGTTCGGCTTCGTGCTCTTGTCCTTCACCGTGCAGAATGCCGTTCTTCCACCGGATATCGCTGCCGTTCTGCTGTTGGTGGTCGCGCTGTCCATGATGCTGACGCCGGCGTTGTTCATCATGCTCGATAAGGTCATCCTGCCGCGCTACAATCGGCAGCAGGCGGAAGAGGCCGACGAGATCACCGAGCCTGGCTCGGTTATCATTGCCGGCGTCGGGCGTTTTGGCCAGATCATCAATCGGCTGCTGCTGGCCAATGGCTACAAGACCGTAGTTCTCGACCATCGGGCCGATGTCGTCGAAGGCGTGCGCAAGTTCGGTGTGCGGTCGTTTTTCGGAGATGCCGGGCGTCCGGATCTGCTGCACGCTGCAGGTCTGTCGAGCGCCAAGCTGCTGATCGTCGCGATCGACGATGTCGAGCGGACAATAGAGATCGTCAAGCATGCGCGCCGGGAAAATCCGCAGTTGCACATCATTGCCCGCGCCTTTGACCGCGGACACGTCTACCGTCTCTACCAGGCCGGTGCGAACGACATTGTGCGGGAAATGTTCGACAGTTCGGTGCGGGCCGGCGGTTACGCGCTATCGGCGCTCGGCATGCACGCCTACGAAGTCGAGAAGAGCAAGGCCGTCTTCGTCAAGCAGGACCGATGGGGCCTTCGCCAGCTGGCGCCCCTGTGGCGAGAGGATATCGAGGTCTTCAGCAACCCCGAATACATCGCCCGGTCAAAGGAGATCGGCGAAATCCTCGATGCCGCCATGCTGGGCGACCGTAGCGCCCTGCACGACAGGACGGAGCGCGGCTGGATGCCGCCCGGCGCTCGTGAGCGGCCGGACGAAGAAGACGCGCCCGCCGCCTAGCGACGCGTCAATCTCAGCGGTGGTCGAGCTTGGCGACCAGCCGGTCCCCGAACCACTGCATGGCGCAGACGATGACAATCAGCACGGCAACCACGGCGACCATCACACTGGTCTCGAACCGCTGGTAGCCATAGCGGATGGCAAGGTCGCCAAGCCCGCCGGCCCCGATCGCACCGGCCATGGCCGACGCGCCGATCAGTGTCACCAGCGTCACCGTGAAGCCTGCAACCAGGCCCGGCATCGCTTCCGGCACCAGTACCTCGCGGACGATTGTCCAGCGGTTTCCGCCCATCGCCCGCACGGCGTCGATCAGGCCGTGATCGACCTCGCGTAGCGAAACTTCCGCAATGCGGGCGTAATACGGGATAGCCGCGATGGCGAGCGGCACGATGGCAGCCGTCGTTCCGAGCGCCGTACCGACAATCAGGCGTGTCAGAGGTATCAATGCCACCAGCAGGATAATGAAAGGCACTGACCGGAAGCCGTTGATGATGGCGCCGAGAATGCTGTTGATCCAGCGGTGTTCGGCAATGCCGCCTTGCCCCGTCGTCACCAGAGCCAGCCCGAGCGGCAGACCGACGATGAGGGAAATCAGCCCGGAGGCGACAGTCATGACGATCGTCTCCCAGATGGAGCGGCCGAGCAGTTCAAGCATGATCGGTGTCATAGCCAAGCACCTCCACCCGCGCGGAGCGGGTTTTTAGAAACTGTTGTACGTCGCCGGCAAGCGCCGGATTTCGGGTCGGCACGGCAATGAAGAACCGCGCCACCGGCTGGTTCTGGATATGGTCTATCCCGCCATGCACCAGCCGGTAGGAATTCGGCAGTGCCGTCGACAGGTCGTTGAAGACGGCTCCCTGCGCTGCGGGTCCGGCAACATCGACGCTGATGATCGCTTCCGTTCCCGATGTCTGAGAAAGGCGCTGCAGGATATGATCCGGCAGTTGCGGGCGAATGCCTTCAAGCAGGCTCTGGGTGATCGGCTGCTGCGGATCCGAGAAGACGGACCAGACACGGCCCTCCTCGACGATCCGGCCGGCATCGATGACGGCAACGCGGTCGGCAACTGAGCGGACGACTTCCATCTCGTGAGTGACCAGCAGGATTGTCAGGCCGAGCTTCTGATTGATGTCCTTGAGCAGCGCCAGTATGGCCCGCGTTGTCTCGGGGTCGAGCGCCGAGGTGGCCTCGTCGGAGAGAAGCAGTGCCGGTCGTGCCGCCAGCGCCCGGGCGATCCCGACCCGCTGCTTCTGGCCGCCGGAGAGCTCCGAGGGATAGGCCTTCGCCTTGTCGGCCAGGCCGACGAGATCCAGAAGTTCACCGGCGCGCTTCAGGCGCTCAGTCTTGCCGATGCCTTCGATCTTCAGCGGCAGTGCGACGTTTTCCTCGACGGTCTTTGCCGAAAGCAGGTTGAAATGCTGGAAGATCATGCCGATCCGCCGGCGCATCGGCTGCAGATCCTGCTCCGCCAGTCCGGTGATGTCGCGGCCTTCGATCTCAATCCGTCCACTGTCGGCTCGCTCCAATCCATTGAGGCAGCGGATCAGCGTTGACTTGCCGGCGCCGCTGCGACCGATGATGCCGAGGATCTCGCCGCGATGGACGGTGAGCGAAATGCCGTCCAGCGCCGGCGTGGTGCCGAAGCGACGGGCGACATCTGTCAGCCGGACAACCTCCTCTGTGGTTGCTAGCGACTGCGCCTCGGCTGCGGTCGGAATATCGTTCATTGTCTTTTCCTTCATGCCTTCACGTCAAGGCGGCCCGGAATGACCCGGGCCGCCTTGGTCGATAGCTGTTGTCGCGCAGATATCAATAGGCGCTGATGCCGGTGCCCTTATAGACTTTGTCGAACTCGGCCTTGACGTCAGGGTTCTGGTAGGAGGCGACCAGCGTCTTCACCCATTCCTGGTTCTCGTTACCCTGCTTGACGGCGATGAAATTGCGGTAGGGATTGTCGGAGACAGGCTCCTGGGTAATGCGGTCATCGGCCGACAGGCCGCTCTTCAGCGCCCAGTCGGTATTGACGACAGCGGCATCGAGATCGTCGATCGAGCGGCCGACGATGCCGGCATCGAGTTCTTTGATCTCGATTTTCTTGGGGTTCTCGGAAACGTCGGCGACAGTGGCCAGAATCCCGGTGCCGTCCTTAAGCTTGATCAGGCCGGCGGTCTGCAGCACGCGCAGCGCGCGGCCCTCGTTCGACGGATCGTTCGGCACGCCGATCACGGCGCCATTCGGGATCTCGCCGACGGACTTGTATTTCTTGGTGTAGAGACCGATCGGCCAGACGCCGGTGTAGCCGACGCGGACGATATGGTAGCCATGCGTCTTGATCTGGTTGTCGAGATAGGGCTGGTGCTGGAAGGCATTGGCATCGATCTCGCCGCGCTCAAGCGCCTCGTTCGGCTGGGTGTAGTCGTTGAAGGCTACGGTCTCGATCTTCAGGCCCTTCTTGGCTGCCTCGGCGGTCACAACACGCCAGACGTCCTCGTCCTCGCCACTCATGATGCCGACCTTGATCGACTTGTCTGCGGCCAGACTAGACTGCGGCAAGGCCGCAACTCCAATGATGGCTGCCGCCGACGCAATCATCACGGCAAGGCCAGCGCGACGCGACAGGCTGGAGGTCAAAAGATTGAATTTGAATGTCTTGGTCATTGTTTCATCCCGTCAAAATCGCGGGGCTTTCCGCCCCTTCACGCCGAGACAATCGCAAATGGGAGATCCCTATACCAAGCACGATCATCTGTTGTTGGCGCAAGGACAGGAAAACCTGTGTTGCCGTGGAGCGATCGACGCCGCATTTATTTCAGCACACCGCCACCGCCGTAGGCGCGCCGATCTGAAGATTACCCCTCTACACCGGCGATGGACCTTGCCACGTCCCGCGCCTGCATGCGGATATCGGGCACCGCCGTAATCTCCCAGAACTGTCCTGCCGTCAGCGCGCCGATTGCAAACAGTCCGTCCTGTTGACGACCGCCCGCATCGAGCACCCGCGAATGCCGGTCGACGACGATGCCCAGCCCCAGTTCATCGGCTGCGATCATGTCTTTCTCCAGCATTTCGCGGAGCAGCGGCGAATGGGCAATGCCGGCCCGCTCCATGCCCGTGCAGTTGACGACCCAGTCTGCGCGCAAGCAGGCCTCTTCCTGGCGGCCGCGTGGCCGGTAGTGAATGTCCAGTCCAACCTCCGACTGGCGGATCGCCTGCAGAAACCCTGCATGCGCTGTCACCGTCCCGTCTTTCACCAATCCATCGAACTCGCTGAACACGGCGGGCGCGATGCGGTGGCGGTGAATATTCCACCAGGCAAGTGCGTGGCGTAGAAACCGCGCTCGCTGGTCTTTGTCCAGCCTCTGCCAAAGCGCTTGGGTCTGCGAGCGCAGGCCGTCCATCACGTCGCGCCAGTCCGTTCCATCGCGCACCTGCCTTCGCAACGCGTGCAGGACGGCACTCATCGCCATCGTGTCTGTCGGGAGGTCCGGTTTCGCCGGAGAATGATGCCCGGCGCGGTGCGAATGCGGCAGTAACCCGCGCCGCGAAAGCAGATGGATCGGCCCACGATGCCCATGCGCCCGGAGCGCAAGCACCTGGTCGACCATGGTGAGGCCCGAGCCGAGAATGCAGATCTCGTCCGAAGGCGCGACCTTCGAAAGCCAGCCCAGTCGCCATGGGTTGCGCACGATCCTGGGTTTTGCGGCAGCATCGAGGCTGCCCGATCCAAGCGGCAGCTCGGCATTTCCGACGCCGAGACAGAGGACGACGTTGCGTGCGGTCATTTCCGTCTGGTTGTCGAGATGGAAGATCACGCCCGAAGTTGCACACTCGACGCAGGCCCTCGCTTTCGCCTTGATGAAATCGACACCCGCACGGTTTGGTCTGTCGCGCAACAATGCAGCCAGCCGATCGCGCAGATAACGCCCGTAATCCCCCCGCGAGGCGAAGTCGTGGGTATCGACCAGTCGGTTCTCGGCGCGTAGCCACGCGACGAAATCGTCCGGTTCGTCCGGGAACACACTCATGCGACCCGCCGGCACATTCAGGCGGTGTAGATAGAATTCCGTTCTGTAAGCAGTCCCACGCCCGAACCCTGGATCGTCTCCTACCACGGCGATACGTGCCGATGATGGCAGTAGCCTGAGCAGATTGATCGTAACGGCTATAGCCGAAAACCCCGAGCCAACGACAGCGACATCATACGCCATATAGGCCCTCACTTGTGTTCATACGGATACCAGCTGCTATCGCAACATAGCCACATCTGGTACCGATTGCCGCGCAAGTCACTGAAATCGCGCGATAAAAATCGCAAATTTCAGTCAGATCTCGATTGTCGTCGGTTCCAAACTTACAGGAAATCGAAGCTGTGGCCAAGATGCCAGCCTCAGAACTAGCCGAGTTCGATGCCATGTCGCGCGATGAAATCGACCATTGCCCGGTCTTCGACGGCGTCTTTTTCGATTGCCTCGACGACGCCGAAGACTTTGCGCTCGTACTTCGTTCGCTCCGCATCATAGGACCACCCGCGCGTCACCTTCGCCTGAAGTTCGGCGCGTGATTTGCTGTAGTAGTGGTTGAGCTGCAAGAAACGATTGGAATAGAAGGCCGGCGACTTGCGGCCGGAGCGGGTGAATTGCTGGCCCGCATCGTTGACGGTGAGCTCTCCATGCTGGCGCGTCCTGAATTGGTGGACGCTGACTTCGACCACTTCGCAGGGATCGACGATGCATTTGAAGTTGGAAACGTTTTCCTGCCGTGTCAGCGGATCTGCGCCGCGCATCGTGTAGTTGGAAAGCAGCGGTCCATCTGGCTTTACGACATGACCTGATGTGCCGAACATATGCCAGGGCAGGGAGACATTCGGAAAGCCGCCGGCGCCTTCCAGCGCCTGCTCGATGGTCGAGCCCTGTTTGGGCAACAGGAATTCATCGACATCGATGAACGCCATGCGGCTGTAAAGGCTGCCGAAGTTGAGAATAGCGTGAGCAAAGGCAATCGTCTGGCCATTCAGCAACTGTCCACTTGCCGTATCCGACATGCGGGCGATCCAAGGAACGATTGTCAGGGCATTGGCTGGAAGGAGATCCGACAGAAGCGCCCGCGTACCGTCCGTCGAGCCGTCATCGTAGATATAAAAATGGTCCACGCCAACGGCACGATGGAAGCGGATCCACTCTTCGATATAGACTGCCTCGTTCTTGACGCAGGCCATGATCGCAATGCCATGGCGGCCGGGAGCAGGCGCCGGCGGTACGATCGAAAGCTTTCGTGTGAGCGGCCTTGCCGACTTGAACCAACCCATTGAGGCCTCTTTTCGCGAATGGGACTGCCGAATCGCAGCGCTGTTGCGACAGCATATCCACCCGCCAGCCCCCTAGGGCAAGTCGCGCTGCCGATGATGCTTACTAACAAAATAGCGTCGCAATTCTGTCGACAAATGCGATATCCGTCCTATTTCGCGTCGAAGCTGCAACTTGACTTTCGAAAGCGGGAGTTACAAGCATCAGGCCGTAGTTTTGATAACGGTGGCTACTGTAACAATATCTGTTGCTTTGCGAGGTGACGGCTTTTTGGCCTAGCACCTGGCACATGGACGATAGCGGAGAGATCATGATCGATAATTTAGCGCGTATTTTCGTCGGCTTCGATTCCAAGGAAGTCGTAGCCTACCACGTTCTCACGCAGAGCATCGTCGAACATTCATCCATTCCTGTGGCGTTCTCGCCGATCGTGCTGAGCAATCTCGGCGACCTCTTTACCCGCGAACGCAATGCCCTGCAGTCTACCGAGTTTTCCTTCTCGCGCTTTCTGGTCCCGCACCTTTGCAACTACGAAGGCTGGAGCATCTTCATGGATTGCGACATGCTGGCGCGTACCGACATCGCCGAGCTCTGGAACCTGCGCGACGACCGCTATGCAGCGATGTGCGTCAAGCACGATTACCAGCCCAAGGTTGAAACCAAGTTTCTCGGCCAGACCCAGACCAAGTACGAGAAGAAAAACTGGTCCAGCCTGATCATGTTCAACAACGCCAAGTGCCGCGCGCTGACGAAGGAATTCGTCAACACAGCGACCGGCCTCGAACTGCACCAGTTCAAATGGCTGGAAAGCGACGACCAGATCGGCGAACTGCCGGTAACCTGGAATTACCTGGTCAACGAATACGATCACCGCCCTGATGCAAAGATCGTCCACTTCACCGACGGCGGCCCTTATTTCGACGAACACCGCAACGACGATTACTCGGAAGAATGGTTCGCGATGCGCGACCGCGTCCTCTCCGTTCAGCAGAAATAAGTATTCGTGGAACCCGTTTCAGGCAATGAACAAGCGCCTGGCAGTTCTCTGCCAGCGGCCGGCTCTCTTTCAGGGATCACCGAGGTCAAGGATTGGCAAGCGATTTTCGCGGCCTTCTCCCATGTCGTTCTCGTTGCCAACAGCGATACGGTCGATATCGCCGGGCTTCAGAAGCAATATCCGCCCAGCACCCTCTTCGTGTTTTTCAACAAGGTCTACAAGGTGCTGGACGCGCCCTTTCAAGGCAACGCGCTGCTGATATCGCGCGGCAGCTCCAAAGGTGCCAACATTGTCTACCGGCGAGAAGTTGGCGACGTCGTCAAGTTCTTCCCTCGGGATCGTTTCCTCGGCATCATGAATATTCGGCTTAACACCGAGGAGAAATTCAATACCGCCGCCGAATTTGAAAACACGCCCACCGGCCATCTCGATCTGAGCGGGTTCTGCAACGACTTCTATCCCGAGGACAAGGTGCCGACCAGCGGCTTTGCCATTGCCCTGTGGCTCAGCGACCTGAAATTGCCCGGCACCATTGTCCTTGCCGGGTTTTCCGCGCGTCGCAGTCAGCAATGGAAGGTCGTTTCCGTTCACGACTGGAGTTTCGAGCAAGTCTTCTTGCGCCTTTTTGCGCGCATGGGGAAAATCTCTGTCCATGGCGGCATCTCACAAAATGCCTACGCAGCCTTGGCAAAACGTTTCCCGGATATTCCGTCGTCGGAAATTTCAATGGCGATTGCCGATGTCTTGTCCGAGCGTCTCGGCAACGCCAATGCCGAGATCGACAAACTGATATCCCTCACCAATGTCATTCGCGACATCGATAATTTCTTCCGTCGCCTGCGGCCGCGTTTTCTAAAGCGACGCTGAGACGGTATTCCTCCCAAAAAAGATGGCTATGCCCGGCTCATTTTCCGACCTCAAAAAACTTCTTTACCGGAACATCAAATACCGGCTGACGCGCCCGTCGCCGCCGACAGTTACACCGCGCTTCGCAGGCCCCGTGCTTGTCGTCGGTTCTGCGCCGGTCTCCCATAAACCGGCCGATTTCGACGACAGGTTTCGCGTCGTGACGATCAACGGTTCGCAGGCGGTGACTGAGGCCTGGGGCATCGAGGAGCCGGATGTTACCTTCGTGCAATTCAACCAGATCGAGGGCACCAACACCAACGCTGTAGAGGTTCGTCGCGTGCTCAACGGCAAGCGGACTGGAGCTTTGTTCGTCTTGCTCTGGCGCAAGGATGAGCGCGAACGGCTCGAAAGGGGTTTGCAGGCGTTCAATTACAAGCCGCGCACGCTGACGATCGTCGATCGGTACGAGCGAATGGCTTTGCTGGACCGCGTTGTCGGCCGCAAGAGTTTCGAGATGGATACCGATTCCAAGTGTTCCAATGGTATCAACGCCGTGCTCTTTGCCCTATACAACGGCGCCACGGCAGTGATCATCACCGGCATCAACCCCAACTCGGGCGGGCATGCCTACAATCAGGTGAATTTATCGCGTCAGCATGTTCGAATGGATCAGGAGATCCTTGTGAGACTGATGCAGCAGGGTTATCCCGTTTTTACCACTGACCCATCGGTGTCGGAGTCGATCGGCCTGCCGCTGTGGCAGGGCATTGAAAATGTCCAGCATGCAGGATTGTCTGGCGAGCGGAGCAATTCATGAACCCTTTTAAACCCGTCGTTGCGCTCTGTCGTCACATTGAGCAGCGCTTTGTGCCCTGGCCATTGCTGCTCATTATCCTACTGACGATTGCCGCCTTTTTATTCGGCTATCTCGCACCCTGAAGGAGCGGTCGACATCCTATGTCGCGACTGCCCTTAATTTTCGGCGTAAAAGTAAATGACGTCGCTGGCTCCTGGCTCTGATCTGCCGAAAAACGCGTCCCTCACGAGCGCGGCTTGAGCTTCTGCGGATCGTAATGGGCGAAAGGCACGATCACGGCTGGAAGGCGCTTTTGCTGGCCATCCAGCATGCCGATCTCGACCTCGGTTCCGATCCCGGCATGCACTACGTCCATCCGCGCCAAGGCAATGGTCTTCCTCAACAGCGGCGAGCGGGTCGCACTGGTGACGACACCGACCTGCGCCCGCCCGATATGCACGGTGTCTCCATGCCCAACCGTCTCGTTGGCATCGATATCGAGGCCGACAAGCCGGTAGCGGGGATTTTCCTTGCGGGCGAGCAGCGCGGTGCGTCCGATGAAATCCTCCGTCTTCGACTTCAGTGGCACGGTAAAGCCGATGCCGGCTTCAAAGGGATCGGTCTGGTCTGAAAATTCGTAATGCGCGAAGATCAGTCCGGCCTCGATGCGCACCATATCGAGTGCTTCGAGCCCCATCGGCTTGATGCCATGCTTCTGGCCGGCCTCCCACACGGCGTCGAACACGGAGATGGCATCCTTCGGATGACAAAAGATTTCGTAGCCGAGCTCGCCGGTATAGCCGGTTCGTGACACCACCACCGGTGCGCCTTCGAAATGACCGATCCGGCCGACTGCGAAACGGAACCAGTCAAGCTCGGAGATCGCTGGCTGCGTCGGCGCGGTCCAGACGATTTCCGCAACGATGTCCCTGCTTTTCGGCCCCTGCACGGCGATATTGTGCATCTGGTCGGTGGACGAGCGCACCCAGGCTTTGAAGCCCATCTTTTCCGCCTGCTCGCGCAGCCAGACGCCAGAGAAATCGTCGCCGCCGATAAAGCGGAAATTGTTCTCCGCCAACCGGAAGACGGTACCGTCGTCGATCATCCCACCGTTTTCGTAGCACATGGCGGTGTAGACGACTTGGCCGGGAGACAGCTTTCTGATGTCGCGGGTCATGCAATATTGCAGCAGGGCCTCGGCATCCGGCCCGGTGATCTCGAATTTCCGCAGTGGCGACAGGTCGATCACCACAGCCCGTTCGCGGCAGGCCCAGTATTCCTCGGTCGGTCCGTCGTTGTTGAAGCGGTTGGGCAGCCAATAGCCGCGATATTCGGCGTAATTCCGCGTCATTGCGGACAGGCGGGGATGGAAGGCGGTTTCCTGGGTCATGTCCGGCTCTGCATCGGGAGTCATTCTGGTCGCCACGGCTCGAGAGAATTTTCGGTCAGCGGAGTAGGTACGGACATGGATATCTGTGGGGTCCCAGCCGTTGGCGGCATCGATATCGTCGGGACATGACGAGGAGACGCAAACGAGATCGGTCAGTGCCCGCATCAGCACATAGTCGCCCGGCCGCGACCAGGGCTCGTCGAGGTAGAGCTGGTTCTGGTGGTCAATGTTGGTGTTGTAGAAATAGTTGATCGCCTCCCAGCCTTTGCGGGGAGCAATGCCAAAGGGCGACAATGCATCGTTGAAATTGTCGGTGCAATTGGCATGGCCGGGATAGCCCATGTCGTCATAGTAGCGGGAATTGCAGGCGGTGGCGAAGGCGTCGTGCCTTCCGACCGTGTCCTGGACGATTTCGACAAGCGGTTCGAAGTCTCGGTCAAAACATTTTGAGGGAAGACCGGGTGTCGGATAGCTGCGGCTGAGCAGCGTCCGTGTGACCGTGGCGTCGATGGCCCGGTCGAGCCCCTTGTCGACCTTGCGGGCGGCAAAAGCCTGGAAGTCGGTACATTGGCGGCCGGCGACATCGATGATCTGGATGAATTCGCCGGCGCGGACAAAATAGGCTGATGCCGATGCCGCCGCGATGCGCAGGTCCTGCAACGGATCGGCCATAGGCTCCGGCAGCGTCTCCTCGTAGCTGCGCGACAGGCGTGCGCGCTGTACCATGACAGAGATTGCCGTCGATGTGTCCTGCCGATCGAAATCCATGGGAGCGCCGGGTGCGGCGACGACCAGCAATCCATCCATTGTCATGGTCAGCGCGGCCGAAGACCCTGGTGCAGAGCCGCCACCGAAAACTGTCAGTGCAGCGGCCTTGCTGAGGTCTGCGCCGCGTCGCCTCAGCGCTGCGAGCGTTCGGCTGGCGCTATCGCCACCTTCGGAGAGGATATCCTGCAGGCCTGATGCAGTTCGCGAAAACGCCACGCCAAGTCCCGCCGCATTGAACTGGCCTGCCCCGTCGATGAACGTGATCTCGCAGAGCTGGCCGCCTTCGGTATCGGTGACGACAACTGTGTCGCCAGCGCTGACCCTGATCACGGTCGAGCCTCGCCCTTTCACCCGGTAGCGCTCGCCGCCGGGCCCAAGTGCCGGCATTCCGGGCCTGATGATCCGGCTGGCGCGGGGCGGCTGCAATACGTTGGCGGAATGGGGCATTCGAACCTCCGGCGAGCATCGGCCGCCTGATCTGCATGTTCTTATATATCCAAATTTTGGGATGGAACACAAAGAGAGACTTGACCCTCATGAAAAAAAATTCACTATGAGAAATAAGTGACGCGACCGCTTGAGACTGGGATCGATCAGGAGACGCTGTAAAAGCGCCCTGCCGAACAAAAGCGCCGCCACGATCCAACAAAAATACAAGGGAACGCGCATACCGCGCGACGCAAAAACTGGTCGAGGAGACTGCTATGGTAGCTTTCGTTGAAACCGAAGGGTCCGAAGCCGCGTCAAGCGGCGGGCTGATCCGATCCCTGGATTGGAAGGGCGCCTTCTGGGTTGCCGCCGGCGTCCCGCCGCTTGTGCTGTTCTCAATCGGCGGCATTGCCGGCACAACCGGAAAGCTGGCCTTCGTCGTCTGGATCATCTCCATGGTGATGGGCTTCCTGCAATCCTTCACCTACGCCGAAATCGCCGGCATGTTCGCCAACAAGTCCGGCGGCGCATCCGTCTACGGCGCCACCGCCTGGCTGCGTTATTCGAAGTTCATCGCGCCGCTATCCGTCTGGTGCAACTGGTTTGCCTGGTCGCCGGTGCTGTCGCTCGGCTGCGCCATTGCTGCGGGCTACATTCTCAATGCGCTCTTCCCGATCCCGGGCGCCGATTCGCAACTTGTCGTCTCCTGGATCGCCGCCCATGCCGGCAGCATCACGGCCGATAGCCCGAGGGTTGCCGAATGGCTGGCGACCAATACCGGCAAGACCCAGGCAGACGCGATTACCGCGCTGATATCCGCCGATGGCATCGCTGCCTATACGCCATGGATCAGAAGCTGGTCGCTGGTGACTTTCAACATTCCGTTCCTCGCCAAGGCCAGCCTCAATGCCACCTTTGTCATCGGCGGCATTCTGATGCTGATCATCTTCGCCATCCAGCACCGCGGAATTCTTGGCACTGCCAGCGTTCAGAAGTGGCTGGCCATCATCGTTCTCCTCCCGCTGCTGATCATCGGCCTCTATCCGATCTTCAGCGGTCAGATCGACACGCTCAACGTCACCGGCCTGCTGCCGCCCACGGCTGCCTATTCCGGCGTCGATGGCACCTGGAGCAATGGCGGCTGGACACTGTTCCTTGGCGGTCTCTATATCGCCGCCTGGTCGACCTACGGCTTCGAGACCGCCGTCTGCTACACGCGCGAACTGAAAAACCCGAAGACAGATACGTTCAAGGCGATCTTCTATTCCGGCCTGCTCTGCTGCCTGTTCTTTTTCCTCATTCCATTCACGTTCCAGGCCGTACTTGGCCAGACGGGCATGCTGGCACCGGGGATCGTCGATGGAACGGGCGTCGGCGAGGCGCTTGGCGGGCTGGTGCATGGCGGCAAGATCGTCACGCAGTTACTGGTTATCCTGATGATCATGGCGCTCTTCCTGGCCATCATGACAGCGATGGCCGGCTCCTCGCGGACGCTCTATCAAGGCTCGAAGGACGGCTGGCTGCCGAAGTATCTTGATCACGTCAACGAGCACGGCGCACCGACGCGCGCCATGTGGACGGATTTTGCCTTCAACCTGTTCCTGCTGGCGATCGCCTCTGACACGGCCGGGTACTTCTTCGTACTGGCGGTATCCAATGTCGGTTACATCATCTTCAATTTTCTCAATCTCAATGCCGGCTGGATCCACCGTATGGATAGCGGCCACATCGAGCGCCCCTGGAAGGCGCCGACATGGCTGATCGGTCTCAACACGATACTGGCGTTCGTCAACGCATTGTTTCTTGGTGCCGGCGCCAAGGTCTGGGGATACTCCAATGCGCTCTGGGTCGGCTTCATCTTCGCAGCCCTGATCCTGCCGGTCTTCGCCTACCGCCATTTCGTCAGGGACGGCGGGAAATTTCCGGAAGGCGCGATGGAGGACCTCGGTCTCGTCGGCCAGGACCTCGGTGTGAAGAAAGCCGGTATCCTGCCATATGTAGCGCTGGCAGCAGGACTTGCGGTGGTGCTCGTCGCAAATGTCATCTTCCAGCTTCCGGCCTGAGCCTTGCAGACGACACGCGGCCTATGCCGCGTGTCTGAACTATCCGCATGCCTCACGCTGAGGTGAGACGTCCGCCCACTTTCTCAAGGCCAGCACTAAAATGAACATACCTCAGGCTGTGATAACCCGGGTCGAGTATCGGCCAAGAGAGGAATGGGACGATCCCGTACGCGGCAGCGTCGCCTTCTACACACTGCTCAGCAGCGACATCACCCCCACCGACAGCATGTGCGCCGGCGTCGCCGAAATCGCGCCGGGCGGCGGTTCGAGGCAACTGCATCGCCACGCCGAACCGGAGATCTACTATATGCTCGAAGGCACTGGCGTCATGAGCATCGACGGGACCGAGACGCTCGTCGCTGCGGGTGATGTGATCTTTATTCCCGGCAATGCGGAGCACGGATTGAGGAATGAGACGGATGCGCCGGTCAGGCTATTTTATGTATTCCCGACTGGACGTTTCGGTGACGTCGTCTATCGCTTTCCGGATTGATTGCTCGTCAGTAGTCGACGAAAATATCTGCATCCTTGGCTGCAGCAATGAAGGCTTCGCGTGACGCGCTGGTCGGCTTATCGTTGTCGAGCACTGCAAGACAGATGTTGATAGCCATGCGATGGGTATCCCCCTGTGGGCCTGGCCAGCAGGAATAGAGGCAGTCTACGGCATCGAGCGCGCTTCCAACGTGCCTGAATTCACCAGCTTTAGGAGCCTCGACGGTCACCATGACGTCCCAGATTTTCATATCCATACAACACAACGAATGAGTGATCGAAATGGTTGCATACAATTATTAATAGAATTAGAGAGTATGAAAATTCAACACAGGTAATATACGCTCCTCTCGGGCATCAGGGCCTCGAGGATCCGAACAGGTCACCCCAGGCTGGCTGTGCGCCGTCGAAGGGCAGGGCAGTTGCTTGATGGACGCCACGTGCAATAGCGCGTGCCATCACCGTCGTCGAGAGTTGGCAGAGTTCGAGAAAGTCAATCATGCCTTCCATCGGCCGGGCGCCGGTCGATGCTGCAAAGACTGTGTCGCCGTCGAATGGCAGATGGGCCGGCAACAGGGCGCGAGCCAGTCCGTCCTGCGCCATGATTGACAGCCGGTGTGCCTCCACTTTGGTGACGATGGCATCCGTGACGACGACGCCGATGGTGGTTGCCGTGATATTGACCCCCTTCAAGCGCATCGCCCGGTCTGCCGTGGAAATGGCGGGAGGCATGCCAAGACCTCCGAATTCGTTGTTCTCCTCGAACGGCGCGGCCCAGAAATGCGGACCGTCTCCGATGGTAGGCGTGCCCAGCGCATTGACTGCGACCAGCGCGGCAATTCGGTGTCCGCCGCTTGTGACAGCACTCGCCGACCCAAGGCCTCCCTTGAACGTTGCCGTCGTGGCCCCAGTGCCGGCACCGATGCTTCCGAGGGTAAATTCGCCCTTGGTCGCTGCGACGAATGCCTCATAGCCCATGTCGCGATAGGGGGAATGCAGGCCCCAGTCCTTGTCTCCTCCGTTCAGCAGATCCATCAGGATCGCCTGTGGTACGATCGGCACGCGCGTGGTGCCGACCTGCAATCCGCGTCCAATCTCGCGCAGCGCCGCCTGTACGCCGCCCGCCGCATCCAGCCCGAATGCCGAGCCTCCTGAAAGCACGAGCGCATCGACTGCGCCCACCGACATCGACGGATCGAGCAGCGCCGTATCCCGCCCGCCGGGCGCGCCGCCCATCACCGTGCCGGAAGCAACGGCCGGTGCATCGAAGACGATGACGGTGACACCGGACCCGAGCTTTAGGTCGGTGCAGTGGCCGACGGAAACACCCTCTATGTCAGTCAGCAGATTGCGGGAAACGGTCACGGGAATATCCTGTCGCTATGGTCGGATGGCGATAGGATCGCAAGGCATTGGAAAAGACAAGACCGGCACAGCTTCCGCTGAACCGGTCTTGCTTGGCAGGATTTGGACGACAATGCCGACTTTGGCCCTTAACTGAGCCTAGACGTGAATGGGCTTTGCAGGGCTGCGTGCCAAGAGGTCGCGAATGGCGAGCCTGACTTCGTCAGCGCTGCCGAAGCGGCGCTCATCCAGGTCATGGACATGGTATTTCACGGCAATGAACCGCAATTGATTGTCGTCAGGAACGACGATACCGACAGGCACGCCTGCATACTCGATAACTTGCTTCTTCATGCGATACTCCCACCGCGCTATGCACGGTTATGGAAAAATGACGATGTTGTTCCGAAAGGGACGAACGTCACATTCGACAGCGCGGGCCGGAGCGAAAGCCCGAGCAGTCTTGGTCCAGCACAAGCTCCCAAGGCGGGCATGCGATAAGTGTGTCTTTTCTCATGTCACTTCCCTTGCGTTGGCGTTGCACTTTTGAGGTCCCCGCGATATCCGGGGTACCGGACGATGGAGCCAAGTTTGTCTACTCAGTTAGTAGATTATAGCCTGGTTTCCATCGCAAACATATTCTGGTCGATGTCAAAAATTTGCCTGTTGTCGAAATATCGTTCCGGCTATCGAGCATATCTGCGAAAGATAATTCGTTCTTCCGTATATACCCGACGCCGGGATTCGCTCCTTCTCCGACGCGCCAGAGATAGGAATTTGGGATCAGCCGGACAATCCCCCAACGGTTGAAAATCAGCCGGGTCGCCAAATGACCCTAATGGTTAACGGCCAAACCCAGGTTCTCCGAAGCCTCGATGAGCGCCTTTTCCAGGGCTTGCAGGAAAAATTCGGCGCTCTCCCTGCTGATGCAAAGTGGCGGCTTGATCTTCAACACGTTGAGGTGATCGCCGGTCGGCTGCACGATGACGCCGAGTTCCAGCAGCCTATCGCAGAGCGCCGCCGTCTCCATGGTTGCAGGCGCGAGCGAATCACGGTCGGTGATCAGTTCCAGGCCGAGATATAGTCCCATGCCATGTACCGCGCCGATCAGGGGAAAGCGCTCCATCATCGACACCATCCGGGCCTTCAGGTGTTCACCGACAACTCGAGCATTGTTCTGCAGCGCCTCGTCCTCCAGGATGTCGAGCACGGTCATGCCGACGATCGAACTCACCGGACTTCCACCTGTCGAGGAGAAGAAATAGCCTTGCCGTTCCAGCGCATCGGCAATCGGCCTGCTGGTGATGACAGCACCGAGAGGGTGGCCGTTGCCCATGCCCTTGGCGATCGTAATGATGTCGGGGACCACGCCCTGCTGCTCGAACCCCCAGAAAAAATCCCCGAGCCGGCCATAACCGATCTGCACCTCGTCGGCGATGCAGAGGCCGCCAGCGTCGCGCACGAGCGCATAGATCTGGCTGAGGTAGCCCTCGGGCGGCACGATACCGCCGGCATTGCCGCAGAGTGATTCTGCAATCACGCCAGCCAGGCCCTCGCCACTTTCACGGACGGCATCGATCAATGGCCTCGTTGCTTCGAGATAGGCGTTGCCTGCGTCGGGTCCGCGAAACTGCCCACGAAAGCTGTTCGGCGCCGGTGCTGCATGCACCCAGTCTGGCCGCGTTGTCAGGGCTTGCGGGTTGTCGGCAAGCGAAGTCGAGACCGCGTCGCTGGCGACCGACCAGCCATGATAGCCCTCCTTCAGGCAGAGCATGTTGCGGGCGCCGGTATAGGCCCAGGCAAGCCGCAGGGCGAGATCGTTCGCCTCCGAACCGCTGTTGACCAGGAACACGCAGTCGAGGCCCTTCGGCGCAAGTGCGGCCAGCCGCTCTGAAAAATCTGCGATTGCCGCATAGTGAAAACGCGAGTTGGTATTGAGCAGCGACCACTGCCGGCCAATCGCCGCGTTGAGGCGTGGATGGGCATGGCCGAGGATCGTGACGTTGTTGATCATGTCGATATAGGTGCGGCCTTCGACGTCGAAGAGATATTCGCGCCACCCGCGCTCGATCTGTGGCGGGTTTGCGTAATAGTGCTTCTGCGAGGCCGCAAGATGGCGCATCCGGCAGGCCAGCCTTTCGGCGCCGCTTGCCTTGGGGGCTTCGATCCCGGGCCCGAGCAACGCAGACGGTGAAGGGCAAAGCGCCGACCAGGCCGGGGCCGCATGGCGGGCACACAGCAGCGGCGGCACCAGCGCGGGACTGCGGCAAAGCTGCACCCGCAACCCGCCGACCGCGCCTTCTTCTCCGGCTATCGATCCGAGAACGTGGCCGGCAGCAATCTCGGCGCCGTCTTCCAGGCTGCAGGCGATGCCGTCGAGGTGCAGGCAGACATCCTGTCCTACCAGCACCAGATGCTGGGCGTCGTTGATGATGCTGCCGGCAAAGGGCGCGTTGACGATGGTGCCGGCGGGCAGGCAGACGTCGCAGTGCAGGGCAAAATTCTTTGGCGGTTGCAGGGCAAGCGGTTCCGTCAGCGACAGGCGGAACTCTCCGTACCGCGTCGCTGCCAATCCCGTCTCGCTGGCTGCCTTCGCCAGCAGTCGCCAATCGATATCAGGCTCCAGCCAGTTGCCATCGTCCAGCAGCGGGCTCGTTGTCGACAGATCGAGCGAAAGAATATCCGCAGTGTCGATGCCTGCAAGCAGCGGCATCCACGCCGAGGTGTCGATGGGCTGCGGATCGATGCCGACCGCCCTCAGAATGGCAGCGTCCATGAAATCGGCATTGGTGGACGTCGCGACCTCGAAGATCTCGCGCTCGAGGACAATGTTGTCACGGACATAACTATTGTCGGGATCGATCGCCAGCTGCTGCTCGCTGCTCGCCACCAGGATCACGGCGCGCGCGACGATCAGCGGCCACAGAGCCTGCAACTCGACCCCGCTCAGCGGCATCACGGCATGGTAGGCGGCAACCGCCGGCAGGATAAACAGCGGATCGCCATCCGCATGATGCAGAAGGGAGGCGCATGTCACGGCGAGGTCGCCGACCACCCAGCCCTTGATGATGTCGCCGAAGTCGATCACCCCATCGGGAATGAGATTGCCATGACCATCCGGCCGCGCCACGACATTGTCGCCGGTGATGTCGTGGTGCACCGGCTGCACGCGCAGATGCGCCGCCAGCGGCTGGATGCGCTTGACTGCCGTCACCATGGCCTTGGCGATGCGGTCGCGGGCCTCGTGATTTGTGATCGCAGACAACAAATGCACCGCCACCGGGCCGGCCCGGCGCAGATCCCACTGCAGGGTACGGTCGAGCCCGTGATGGTCGAAACCGGAAAGCGACTTTGCCAACCTGGCACAAAGCGACCCGAGCGCTGCCACCGTCGCTGTCGGCAGATGCTTGCGGCGCGTCAGGCCCTGGCCCTCGACATAGCTCAGGAGCCGGATCTGGAGGTCCTGGTCGTTGATGCTCAAAGCGACGATCTCGGCACCGCCGACTGTCGGGATGATCTCCGGAACGCGCGGTGCCCCGTCCATCGCGCGAAGATAGCGAAGCGCGGCATTCTGTGCTTCGAGCTCGACGGTGGCATAATCCGCATAGCAGATTTTCAGCACGTAGCGCGCTTCGCCGGTATCGAGCCGGAAGTTCCGGTCCTGCTGGCTGCCGAGTTCGATGAACTCGCCCGAGAGACCATAATAGGTCGCTGCAATTTCGGCAGCGTCTGCCACCGTGACTTCGGGCCTCGGCAATTGCATGCGGTTGACGAGCGCTTGGTCGGTCATGACACCCCCCGGATCACTTACTGCAAGAAGCAGATACGGCAAATCCTGGCAGCCACAAGACAAAGATGCAATCCGCCGGGGCGCAAACGCCGAGAATGTCGATTTTGCTCGCCGTTATGTCCGGCTAACCCATGCGCTCCGAAGCATAGCTGCCGGGGCTTGCCGGGAAGACGACTGTTCGGTTGCCGTTGATGAAGGTCCGGTGATGGATATGGGCGTGGATGGCGCGGGCGAGCACCTGGCTCTCGACGTCGCGACCGATGGACACATAGTCCTCGGCGCTCTGCGCGTGGGTGACCCGTGCCGTATCCTGCTCGATGATCGGGCCTTCGTCGAGATCGGCAGTGACATAATGCGCCGTGGCGCCGATCAGCTTGACGCCGCGCTCATAGGCTTGCTTGTAGGGGTTGGCGCCCTTGAAGCTAGGCAGGAAGGAGTGGTGGATATTGATGATCCGCCCCGACATCTTGCGGCACATGTCATCCGACAGGATCTGCATATAGCGGGCAAGCACGATCAGCTCCGTGCCGGTCTGCTCGGCCACGTCCATGATCTCCGCTTCGGCCTTCACCTTGTTTTCCTTGGTCACCTTGATGTGGTGAAAGGGAATGTCATGGTTGACGACGACCTTCTGGTATTCGAAATGGTTGGATACGACGCCGACAATGTCGATCGGTAGAGCGCCGATCTTCCAGCGATAGAGCAGGTCGTTGAGACAATGGCCGAAGCGCGACACCATCAGCAGTACTTTCATGCGCTTCGTCGCATCGTGGATTTCGGCATCCATCTTGAAGGTCGCGGCTATCGGCTTGAAGCCCTCGACCAGCGCCTCCTGCGCGATGCCTTCCTCGGACATGAAACTGACGCGCATGAAGAACTTGCCGGTATCGAGGTCGTCGAATTGCGATGAATCGACTATGTTGCAACCCTGGGCGGCCAGATAGGTTGAAATGGCAGCAACGATCCCGCGCGTTGATTGGCAGGATACCGTCAGCACGTAGCTCTTCATGTCTGTTCCCTCATTCGCAGGTTTTGGACCTGCATAAATCAAAGCATGGGCGCCGGATAGCCGGATGCGCAGCGCAATCCGCAAAGCCAGGGCCTACCGGCGCCTAGATCACCTTGCAAGCCCGCAGCCCATTCGCTTGCAGATTACGGCAGGCAAGCGAAAATCCCGTTCCCATTGCGTCGTCGGAACGCGTATCCCCGCCGTTGGCAGGGAAGTGCTTGCGCGGGATTTCCAAATGCCGCCGTCCTAGATGTCCAGCGTCGTATCGCGCTCCCACTGCGTGAAGTGCGAGGCATAGCTATTCCATTCCTGGTGCTTGAGCTTGACAAAGGCGGCGGAGAATTCGAGGCCCATCGCCTGCTTCAGTCCCTCGTCCTTGTCGTATTCGCGCAAGGCATCGAGAAGGTTCAGCGGCAGGCGCGGCGCGTCCTTCACGAGATGGCCTTCGGCATACATGTCGATGTCGTAATGCCTGCCGGGATCGGCATTGGTGTTGAGCCCGTCGAGGCCGGCAGCGATGATTACCGCCTGCAGCAGGTACGGATTGACCGCGCCATCGGGCAGCCGCAGCTCGAAGCGACCCGGCCCGGGTACGCGCACCATGTGGGTGCGGTTGTTGCCGGTCCATGTCACCGTGTTCGGCGACCAGGTGGCGCCGGAGGTCGTGCGCGGCGCATTGATGCGCTTGTAGGAATTCACGGTCGGATTGGTGATCGCCGCCAGCGCCGAGGCATGCTTCATGATACCGCCGAGAAACTGGCGGCCCTCGGACGATAGCCCGAAATCCATGCTCTTGTCGGCAAAGACGTTGGTCTTGCCGTCGGTATCCCAGACCGAGATGTGGCAATGGCAGCCGTTGCCGGTCAGGCCCTTGAAGGGCTTGGGCATGAACGTAGCGCGCAGCCCGTGCTTTTCTGCAACGGATTTGACCATGAACTTGAAGAAGGAATGCTTGTCGGCGGTGATGAGCGCGTCGTCGAACTCCCAGTTCATCTCGAACTGGCCGTTGGCATCCTCGTGGTCGTTCTGGTACGGGCCCCAGCCGAGTTCCAGCATGTAGTCGCAGATCTCGGTGATGACGTCATAGCGGCGCATGACCGCCTGCTGGTCGTAGCAGGGCTTGTCGGCCGTATCGTATTTGTCGGAGATCTGTTCGCCGTCCGCCGTGATCAGGAAGAACTCGGCCTCCACACCCGTCTTGACGCGCTTTCCAAGCGCCTTGGCCTCGGCAATCAGCTTCTTCAGCACGTTGCGCGGCGCCTGCTCGACCAGCTTGCCCTCCATCACACAATCGGCTGCAACCCAAGCAACATCCTTCTTCCACGGCAGCTGGATGGCCGACGAGGCATCGGGCACTGCAAACAGATCCGGATGCGCCGGCGTCATGTCGAGCCAGGTGGCAAAGCCAGCGAAACCGGCACCATCGGCCTGCATGCCTGCAATCGCCTGGCTTGGTACGAGCTTTGCCCGCTGGCCGCCGAACAGGTCAGTGTAGCTGATCATAAAGTATTTGACGCCGCGTTCCTTCGCCCACGTCTCGAGATTGATCGTCATCGTTCAGTTCCCCATTTGGTTTTTGCTGCGGCCTTTCCGGCCTGTCAGTCTACGGGTTCGCAGGCCACTTCCGTGCGCACCGAATTCGCGATAAAGCATTCGTCATGGGCCAGGTGATGCAGTTCGGCAGCCGCCTTCGCGTCCGGACCATTGCCCTCCCAGACAATGCGCGGACGCAGCACGACTTTGGCGACCCACATGCGACCGCTCTCGTTCTTTGCCATCACGCCTTCGGCGACATCTTCGTAGCGGTTGACCACGAAGCCGCGCTTGGCCACGAGGTAGAGAAACGTCAGCATATGGCAGGACGAAAGGCTGGCAATAAAGGCTTCCTCCGGATCGACGCCGGATGGATCCGAGTAGCGCGGTACCACGTGCGGCGAGGACGAGGCGCGAACGCTGACGCCGCCGTCGAACGACCAGAAATGTCCGCGACCATAGCGATTGTCGGTGAACGGCTCTGCCGCGCCCCGCTCCCACAAGATGGTCGCAGTATAGACGGCCATGTCAGAAGCCGCCCTTGCCGGGGATCCAGGAGGTGCCGGCCAGCGGCACCTGCGCCATGCCCGACGCCTCGATCGTCAACGCGCACAGATCTTCCGGCTCCAGATTGTGTACGTGGTTCTTTCCGCAGGCCCTGGCGATGGTTTGCGCTTCCAGCGTCATCACCTTCAGATAATTGGCAAGCCGGCGCCCGGCAGCAACCGGGTCGACGCGCTTCATCAGTTCCGGATCCTGGGTGGTGATGCCCGCCGGGTCCTTGCCTTCGTGCCAATCGTCATAGGCTTCGGCTGTCGTGCCGAGCGCCGCATATTCTGCTGCCCAGCGCGGGTCGTTTTCGCCAATGGCAACCAGCGCTGCCGTACCGATCGAGACGGCATCGGCGCCGAGCGCCAGAGCCTTTGCAACATCGGCACCATTGCGGATGCCGCCGGAGATGATCAGCTGCACCTTGCGATGCATGCCGAGATCCTGCAGCGCCTGTACTGCGGGACGGATGCAGGCGAGCGTCGGCATGCCCACATTCTCGATAAAGACTTCCTGCGTTGCCGCCGTGCCGCCCTGCATGCCGTCGAGGACCACGACATCGGCGCCGGCTTTTACCGCAAGTGCCGTGTCATAGTAGGGACGGGCGCCGCCGACCTTCACATAGATCGGCTTTTCCCAGTTGGTGATTTCGCGCAACTCCATGATCTTGATCTCAAGATCGTCGGGCCCGGTCCAATCGGGGTGGCGCGAGGCAGAGCGCTGGTCGATGCCCTTCGGAAGGGTGCGCATGTCGGCGACCCGGTCCGATATCTTCTGGCCGAGCAGCATCCCGCCACCGCCGGGCTTGGCGCCTTGTCCGATGACGATCTCAATGGCGTCGGCGCGGCGCAGGTCCTTGGGGTTCATGCCGTAGCGCGATGGCAGGTACTGGTAGACGAGGATCTGCGAATGGCCGCGCTCTTCCTCCGTCATACCGCCGTCGCCGGTTGTGGTCGAAGTCCCGGCGATCGTCGCGCCACGTCCGAGCGCTTCCTTGGCCGGGCCTGATAGCGATCCGAAGCTCATGCCGGCAATGGTGATCGGGATCTTGAGTTCGATCGGCTTCTTGGCGAAGCGGCTGCCAAGCACGACATTGGTCTCACACTTTTCGCGGTAGCCTTCCAGCGGATAGCGCGAGATCGAAGCGCCGAGAAACAGCAGGTCGTCGAAATGCGGCAGCTTGCGCTTGGCGCCGCCGCCTCTGATATCATAGATGCCGGTTGCCGCAGCCCGGCGGATTTCCGACATCGTATATTCGTCGAAGGTTGCCGAGGAACGTGGCGTGGTCGGCGGGTTCTGGTAGCTCATGGCGGACCTCGATTGATCGCATTGTTTTTTTGTCGCAGCGGAAAGTCCCCGCTGACTGCCTTGGTCTGACGCTCAATAGGCGTCCGCATTGTCGACATTGAAAGTATAGAGCTTGCGCGCCGAGCCGTAGCGGTTGAATTCCTCCGGCTTGACGTCTGTGATGCCGGCCTTTTCGAGCAGTTCGGCCAGCAACCTCAGGTGTTCTGGCTTCATCTCCTTGGCGATGCAGTCCGCGCCCAGGCTTTTCACCGTACCGCGCACGAAAATCTTCGCTTCGTAGAGCGAGTCGCCCAAGGCATCGCCGGCATCGCCGAGCACCACCAGGTTACCCGCCTGCGCCATGAAGGCCGACATATGGCCGATGCTGCCGCGCACGACGATATCGACGCCCTTCATCGAGATGCCGCAGCGCGACGAGGCGTTACCCTCGATGACCAGCATGCCGCCGCAGGCCGTCGCGCCGGCATATTGCGAAGCGTCGCCTTTGACGACAATCGTCCCGGACATCATGTTTTCGCCGACACCGGGGCCGGCCGATCCGTGGATGGTGATGGTGGCGTCTTCGTTCATGCCGCCGCAATAATAGCCGACATTGCCCTGCACATCGATGGCAACCGGCGCATGCACGCCGCAAGCGACGGCATGGCTGCCGCGCGGGTTGATCACCTCGAAATGCAGATCGTTGGATCCCGGCGCAATGTCATGCAGGGCCTGATTGAGATCGCGGAGCGGCGTGATCGCCAGATCGAAGGTGGGCATGTTCTGTCCTGCAATTGGTAACTTGGAAGGGGATAGAGGCATCCGGCGTAGAGCCAGTTTAGTGCTCCCAGAAATAAACGGTCGCCGGCTCCGGCTCCCAGACACGCGCAGCCTCGATACCGGGCAGGCTGACCAACGCCCGGTATTCCGAACCGAAGGCGACATACTGGTCGGTCTCGGCCATCACGGCGGGCTTGCAGGCGATGGCATCGCGCAGCACGCCGAAACCGGATTTGGTGCCGACGACGAAGGTGAAGAAGCCGTCGAGATCGTCGACAGCACCTTCCAGTGCCGCTCCAAGGTTTTTGCCCTTTGCCATTTCGGCCGTCAGGTAGGCGGCCGCGACTTCGGAATCGTTCTCTGTCTCGAAGCGCATGCCCTGATGCTTCAGCGTGCGGCGCAGGTTGTTGTGGTTGGAGAGCGAGCCGTTGTGCACCAGGCACTGGTCCGAGCCTGTGGAAAACGGATGGGCGCCGAGCGTGGTGACCGCAGACTCCGTCGCCATGCGGGTGTGGCCGATGCCGTGCGTGCCGGACATGTCGGCGACGCCGAAGCGCGCCACGACATCGCGCGGCAGGCCGGTTTCCTTATAAATCTCGATCGAATCGCCGCTGCTCATCACGCGGATATCCGGGCGAATTTCGCCTAGCGCCGAGCGGGCATCATCCAGCTTGTCTTTCGGGAGCGTAATGACGGCATGGCTGCTTTTGATCTCGACCGCAATCGTCTGTCCCAGCGCCTCTTCCAGCTCTGCCTGAAGTCCGGCAAAATCCTTCGCAGGCGTCGCGGATTGCACGGTGATCTTGGCGTCGCGCCCTTGAGAGCCCCCGTAGATCGCGATACCAGCCGAATCCGGCCCACGGTCGGTCATCGTCACCAGCATCGTGGACAGCATCGCGCCCAACTGGGGTTCCAGGCTTTTGTCCTTGAGGAACAGGCCGACAATGCCGCACATGATGAAATCCTCCGAATGATCGTTGCGAAAAAGGCCTAGCAAGAATCTTGGAATACTTCAACTAGGAAGAAAATAAATTTCCCTTAAAGAAAGATTGTCTGATCGTGTCAGTTTGTTTTACGGGCAGTTTTCGGAGGTCCGCCATAAGCCTGCCGATAGCAGCGAGAAAAATGTCCGGGGTTGGAGAAGCCGCAGGCAAAGGCGATTTCGGAGATGGATAGGCTGCTTTGCTGCAGCAGCTTTCGCGCATGGGCCAGCCTTATTCGGTGGTATTCTGCCAGGAATGTCGAGTTTAGCCTGGTTGCAAATAGCCGGTCGAGATGGCGTGGCGTGATCCGCGCGAAGGTCGCCATCGCCTTGCGATCGAGCGGCTGCTCGATCGTCGTCTCCATCTTCTCGATCACCGCAAGCAGGATAGGATGGTGCGTGCCATGGCGTTCGGCCTCGGAAGCCCGCTGCGGCTCTGCGGCCGAACTGACATGCCGGTGCAGGTACCAGTCGCTAACCCGGCGGGCAAAATCTGCACCCATGCGGGCCGCAATGATCGCGTGCAGCATGTCCAGCGGCGCAACGCCACCGCCGCAGGTCAACCGCTTGCCGTCGATGATGTAGCGCGCCTGCAACGGCGTCATGCCGGGAAAATCCTCGATTAGCGCCGGGGCATGCTCCCAGTGGATGGTGAAGCGCTCGCCGGAGAGAAGTCCGGCTGCGGCCAGCAGGTACGGCCCACCAGAGATGCCGCCGATGCGTACCCCGTCGCGATCGAGGGCCCGGAGCGCGCTATAGACGCCCGGCCAGTTCCATTCGTCAGGGTGGCCGCCGGCAACCACGAAGACCGTGTGCAGCCGTTCACCGCGACCCGGCAGAGGTTCTGCGGGAACCTGCACGCCATTCGAGGCGACTGCGAATACACCTTGCGGTGAGAACACGCGAAAGCGATAGATTTCCCGACCGGCGAGGAGATTGGCCGCCCTCAGCGGCTCCACCGCCGAGGCGTAGCACATCAGCGCAAAGCCTGGGATCAGGATGAAGCCAATTTCCTGGACATTGCTGCTTTCGCTATCGCGCATCACGTTTGCCCCAAGCCGGTCGCCCATAGGGATACGGAGTGGAAGCGCGGTCCGTGAAAGAGAAGTCGTGTCCCTGCGGACCATCGCCGGTCTTTGCTCTCGCTTATTTTACGGTCGCGCTGCATGCTTTCGCCATACGCTGGTTCTTGGCCGCAGTTGCCAGCAGCGCCATCTGCGGCCGGTCCGGTGTCTTGCGCGGTTGCACGTTGAGCGGCTCGCTCTCCGGCCACCAGTCGCCCGCCGCCCAGTAGCTCCAGCCGAGCCAGACATCGCTGTTCTTGCCGAGGATGTCGAGCATACTCTGAAGCCCGTCAAGGCAGGGCTGATTGCCGGCGGCGCCGAACTCGCCCAGAAATCCCCGTTTATGGTTCTGCCTCAGCCAGTTGGTGACGTCAGTGATACCGGTGCGTGCCTTCTCGGTGCCTTCGCAGAGAGCGTGGGTTCCTGACCAGTCAGCGTCTAGATACTGGTGAAATTCATAGGCGTAGAAATTGAGCGGGTCCGTTACGCCAAGCATGATCTCGGCGTTCGAGCCGCCGCCGAGCCTTTCCTCGCTCCATGAGTGGGCACCGGTCCAGATCGTCCCGGGAACGAGGATGAGATTACGGGCACCGATCGCGCGGATCCTGCCGATCGCGGTATTCGCCGCTTTAAGCCAATCCGGTGCCTTGATATCGTGCGGCTCGTTCATCAGGCCAAAGACTGTGCTCGGCTGGTTGGCGAAGGCCCCGGCAAGCCGCGACCAGAAATCACCGAATGCATCATCGGTGACCGGATCCTGCGAAATCGTCACCTTGTCGTAACGGGCGTAGTTGTGCGGGTCGAGAACGACTGTCATCCCGTTCTTGTGGATCCGGTCGACGGCCGCCTTCAGGCGCGAAAGTTCTTCGTCATCGAGTTTCTCGTTCAACTCGGGCTGCAGCCGCTCCCAGAGGAAGGGCAGGCGGACGACATTCATGCCCTTGCCGGCAAAGTAATGCACGGTTGCTTCCGTAGGGTAGATGTAGTCCGTACCTGCGACGCCATCGCGATCACCGTACTCAGCGCCCGAAAGATTGATCCCGCGATAGCAAAGCCCCGCTGCCTCGCCGCTGCCGGCGAAGGTCACGAGCCCTATGAGGGCCGTCGATAGCATCGCAAACCTGCGCGCCATGCCAGCGATCGAGATTTTCATATCAGTCGCCCACGGGTTAGCGGTCTCGCCGCGCGTTTATACTCTCTGCATACAGACAGGTTCACGGCAGGTCCAGAGATAGGCAGCCGCAGATCTGCCACCCGTTTAAGGACTTGGGATTATCCCTTTCAAAACAATAATCGCGCCAGAGGTTTTCCTTTTGCCGCGAGTGGTGAATTTGCGCTATAGCGTTGCGAAAGACGCAGCGCGGCTGTCTCGCGCAATTGCCTTTTGCTGTTGGAAGCAGCAAGACATACTAGGTGTGCTGGAGACGGGCGAATACGCCCGGAAGAAATGCAATTGCGGACTGGGATGACCGGCGCCTGAGGAAATTGTTGATGGTACCTGCCGATCGGCTCGTTATGCCCTTTTTGGCTTTGCCGCGCGTAACAAAGCGCGCCTTTGCACTCCTGGTCGACTCCAGCCTTTGTGTACTTACGGTATGGTTTGCCTATTGCCTGCGGCTTGACGGGTGGGTGATCCTCGAGGGTGTCGAATGGGTACCCGCCTTCGTTTCGCTCCTGCTCGCGATACCGATCTTCATTGTGCTCGGGCTTTACCGCGCGATCTTCCGCTATGCCGGGCTCTCGGCGTTCATGACGGTGGTCAAGGCCGTGGCGATCTACGGCCTGGCCTTCATGACGATCTTCACCGCGATCAGCATTCCAGGCGTGCCGCGTACCGTCGGCATATTGCAGCCGTTGCTGCTTCTGATCGCCGTCGGGCTGTCGCGCATGTGGACACGCTATTGGCTCGGCAACGCTTACCAGCGGCTTCTGAACCGCAATTCGCTGGCAAAAGTGTTGATCTATGGCGCTGGTGCTTCCGGAAGGCAGCTCGCCGCAGCTCTGTCCAATAGCTCGGAGCTAAATGTCGTAGGCTTTCTTGACGATGACAGGCACCTGCATGGCAGTATCATGGCCGGGCTGCCGATCTACGATCCCGCCGACCTGCCGGCACTCGTTGCTACCGGCGAAACACGCGATGTATTGCTGGCGCTGCCGAATGCCACAAGGCAACGCCGCAACGAAATCCTGGAGGCGATTCGCAAGGCCCGCGTCACCGTCCGCACCATGCCCGACCTGACCGCCTTGGCGCAGGGACGTGTGGCCGTCTCAGACTTGCGTGAACTCGATATCGAGGATCTTCTTGGCCGCGATGTCATTGCGCCCGACCAGGCTTTGCTCGACCGCAACATCCGCGGAAAGGTCGTCATGGTGACCGGTGCTGGAGGCTCGATCGGCAGCGAGCTGTGCCGCCAGATCGTCAAGAACCGCCCCTCCAGCCTGCTGCTGGTAGAGCAGAACGAATTCGGCCTCTATCTCATCTTGGGCGAGCTGGAAAAGGCGGCGCTGGCGATCCAGGATGCCGAGATCCGCATCATCCCTTTTCTTGCCTCCGTTCGCGACGGGCCGCGTCTGGAGCAGATCATGACGGCGTGGAAGCCCAGCACCGTCTATCACGCTGCCGCCTACAAGCACGTGCCGCTCGTCGAATATAACCCTGCCGAGGGTATCAAGAACAACGTCACCGGGACCGTCGCCGCAGCCACGGCGGCGCAAAAGGCTGGCGTCGAGAATTTCGTCCTCATCAGCACGGACAAGGCGGTTCGTCCGACCAATATCATGGGCGCGAGCAAGCGACTGGCGGAGATGGTACTGCAGGCCCTCGACGCTGATCGCGTCACCAGCGGCACGACCACGAGTTTTTCGATGGTCCGCTTCGGCAACGTGCTGGGCTCATCGGGTTCCGTCGTGCCGCTGTTTCGCCAGCAGATCCGTGACGGTGGCCCGGTTACGCTCACCCATCCGGAGATCACCCGCTATTTCATGACAATCCCGGAAGCCTCGCAGCTGGTCATCCAGGCCGGCGCCATGGCATCGGGCGGGGATGTCTTTCTGCTCGACATGGGAGAGCCGGTTCGCATCGTCGATCTCGCCCGCCGTATGGTTGAGCTCTCCGGCTTCAGTGTTCTGGACGACGATAATCCCGAGGGCGATATCGAGTTGCGGATTACCGGCCTGCGTCCCGGCGAAAAACTCTTCGAGGAACTGCTGATCGGCGACAACCCGCAGCCGACGCCGCATCCGCGGATCATGCGGGCTCGCGAGGATTTTCTTAGGTGGCCGGAATTGTCCGAGCGCCTGGCGGCGCTGGAGAAGGCTTTGGATGAAAATGACATTCCGCTCGCCCAGAGCATCCTGAAGATGCTGGTCTCCGGCTATGCCCCGAACGGAGATGTTGTGGACCTGGTGTTTCGCGAACGCGAGGGAGAGGCCGCCGCATAGACCTGCTCGCGGTCTTTTGTGTTTTCTTTGAGCGCCTGAAAGCTTCTAGCGGCTGATCCGCTGGCATCCCCATGTCGCATAGAACCACCGTCGCAGCTGGTCGTGAGCGCGAAACCAGTGGGTTGTCATGCGCAGCATGAAGTGTCGCTTGGCAGCCCTGTAATGCGACCTCTTGCCGATCGTCGTGTCTCTTCGATGCGGACTGAATGTTACGAGATTGTCTTCTGTCGAAAACGTCTGGACACCAGTCGACCAGCCGCGTTCGAGAGCGACATCGTAGGGCAACAGAACCGTATTCAACCTCTTTACCAACTTCAACGCCGCTTCGCGCGTGACGATGTAGCATGCAGCCGAGCCCTGGGGACCGTGCAGGCAGCGGCCGACGACATCGCCGAGGGTGGTCATAGCGACGGGTCTGAAACCGACCTTTCGGTGATTTGCGAGCTTGATGACGCTGCCCTCGGTGCCAGGCACGGCCGCCACGGCCGCTATGGCCCGCGGGATAAGTGCCGCGTTGAGGTCGACATCATCCTCTATGATGATGGCCATCGCGTCGCCACTGGCAACGAAGGTTTCAAGAGCCAGCAGGTGGCTTCGATAACAGCCGTATTCGCCGGCGAGGATCGTGCGGCCGTTGTGATAACTGAAGGAGCGGGGATGAAAGCCGACCCGCTCCTCCGCGAGCACAGATTGGCCGTCTACGGCTGCGACCCGAACGAGGTTCAGGCCATGCTGGACGGCCTGGGTGCGGAGGCGATCCCAGCGCTCGATGCAGCGATCCAGATTGATAACGTAAATGAGGAGCGGAGACGCGGGTACTGCCCTGTCAATCCCGCGACAGGCATCCTTTCGCTCGACCCGTTCAAGCATTCACTCAACTCCCGACAGATCAGCACGACTTAAACGTCATAAAACCGGAAAAGATTGGACAGATGCAGTACAGCGATCGCAACTTTGTTCCCGCTCTAACTAATGCCATGTCGTCCGAGCGAGTTCAAGCGCGTCCGGGATCGCCATTTGTGACAGGCTGTTACGTTGGGACATCGGTTTCAGCAAGATGTGATGAGGCCGCGCTGCCTTTTGCAAGCCGCTCAGGCTTTCCCTCGGTTCCTGTAATGACTATATGCGGATAGCACGGGGTGTTGCGCAATGCTCCGCCCAGCAGAAGGGTTGGCGTTCATGTGGATAATGAGAGTTGCTCTGGTCGGAGCCACGCTGCTTGCCCTGACACCCTACAACGGCTTTGCCGAAGGTGAGGGCAAACTCACATGGAATAAGCCGATCTATCCCTACAAGGATTTGCCAGGCGTCACGGCACCACAGGCATTTCAGGAAAAGTTTAAGTGCTGGACGCGCTTGGCCGACCTCGATTTCGGCTATCGCAGCTTCTACCGCGACTACCCGCGCCTGGTCTACGTCTGCGACCAGAACGGCGTCATTTCCGAAAGCACCCGCCCACCCAACTACAGCTACTGGCAATATAACAATCGTAATCGCTGACCTGTCCGACACCGAGTTTTCGCACAGCGTAACGACAGCAAAAGACACCCCCGAAGGGGCGTCCGCTAACAATTACTATGAAAGCTAAGCTGTTGATCTGGCAGAGATCAAAAATGGAATGGTGCCCAGAAGAGGACTCGAACCTCCACACCCTTTCGGGTACCAGCACCTGAAGCTGGCGCGTCTACCAATTCCGCCATCTGGGCGACGGTCAGGCATGTAAGGGGGTCGTCCGCTGCTGTCAACAACGTTTTTGAAGTTTTGATGTCATTCCCCGAAAAAGCGACTTATTGCGCTGTTCGGGCGAAGGCGCGGACCAGATCAAGTCCTTGGACCAAAAGCGACTTTGCCTCGTTTTCGCTGGCCGCCTCGACATAGCAGCGCATTTCCGGGGCATTGCCCGAGGGACGGAAATGGATCATCCGGCCGTCCTCCAGCATGACCTGCAGGCCGTCTATGTCGCTCGTTGAGGCCACCGATCCAACAGGTGCCAGAAACGCAGCCAGATTGCTTTCCGAGGCGCGCAGATGCGCCATCAGCGCGCCGCTGGTCTCTAGTGCGAAATTCTCCAGCCGGTCGGCTGCGGCAAAGGGCAGGCTGTAGCCGGCGGCGACCTGAGACAGGGTCTTCTTCGAAGCCGCTGCCGCATGGAGCGTGGCAAGGATCGGCAGAAAACTATCGCGCGTCGGCAGGGGCTGGATGGTCGTGCCGTTGACGGTAAAGGCGCTTGCCGTCAACGTGCCGCCATTGGCCTCGAAACCCATGACGCCCGGCCGGCCGTCCGCCAGCGCGGCGTTCATGCCAGCGATCACATAGGGCGAGCCAACGCGGGTGCGGGTAACGCTGTAGCGGCCGGCGGTCTCGACACCGGAATTAGAGGTGACAGGCGTAACGAGCACACCGGCACCGAGGAAATTGGCGGCGATGAGACCGAGAAGGTCGCCGCGCAGCGGCTCGCCGTGTTCGTCCGAGACCAGTGGCCTGTCGCCGTCGCCATCGGCGGAGACGATGGCATCGAGCCGGTGTTCGTTCGTCCATCCGCGGAGCAGTTCGACGGTCTGGGCAGAAACGGCTTCGGTATCGACCGGGATGAAGCTGTCGGAGCGACCGAGCGGCACGACGCGGGCGCCGTAATGATCCAGGACTTGCCCCAGCAGGTCGCGGGCGACCGTGCTGTGCTCGTAGACGCCGACGGTCAAGCCCACAAGGCTGCCTGCCGGCAGGAGTGCTGCGTTGCGGCTCAAGAACTGTGCCTCAGCCTGCTCGCCGCGCTTCTCCGCGCTGGCAGGCGAGGCGTCGATGGCGCTGTCGCCGATGGCGGCCGCTTCCGCTGTGATGGCTTCTTCGTCCTGCTTGTCGATTTCGCCATCCGGGCGGTAGAATTTGATGCCGTTGCGATCAGCCGGAATATGAGAGCCGGTCACCATCAGGCTGGCGGCTCCGAGTTCCAGGCCATAGAGTGCCAGCGCTGGCGTGGCGATGGCGCCGCAATCGATCGGTACGAGGCCCGCGCGCCCCAGCGCCCCGATGCAGGTCGCAGCAACTGATGGGCTCGACTCGCGGAAATCACGACCGACGAGAACGGGGTCACCAGGCTTGGCATGGCCGCTCTTCAGGAGATGACGGGCAAACGCCGTTGAATAGAGAGCCGAGGCGCGGCCTTCGAGATCGACAGAAAGGCCGCGAAGGCCGCTCGTTCCAAATTTCAGACTGCTCACGCGATAACTCCCGACATTGATAAGGCTTTATGGCGCAGGACCGAAGATCGATCAACCGACGCAAACGGTCGGACGCACCAGGTTTGGCCCTGCGCACTTGGGCAGGACATGATGGTGTCCTATATAGCCTACCATATGACGCGCGAAAGAAAGCGGCACGGGAAATGATGAAATTTACCGCAAGGAGCCCCGGCGCTCCAAGGGGAGGTGGTGCCGCACGGTTTCGTAACCTCGTTCCGATGGCTGTGGTAGCCATGGCTTCGCTGACTGCAATGTCAGCTCAAGCCTTGCCTCTCACAGCCGTCGCCAAGATAGAGCCTTCGGCGGCTTTGATCGAGATCTCGACGGTGTGCGATACGCGCGGTTGTTTCACATTCGGGCCGCGCCAGAGCTATCAGCGGCCAAACTATCGTCCGCTCGGCCAGACCGGACCCCGATATTATAGTCCCGGCGCACGGCCGCCTCGCTTTATCTTCCGACCCCAGCCCCCGAGGCTGCCGCCGCAGGTCCGGGTGCCTGCCGCCGATCCGAGCTTTCACCGCCAAAGCTGCATGAACCGTTACCGCTCCTACGACCCGTTGACCGACAGCTACAAGGCGCCGGGCGGAAGGCCGGTGCGCTGCGTCCTGCCGGAGCGCCGCTGATCGCTCCAGCTCTCGCTGCGCTCCCGGTCGGTGTGGCCGAGATCGCGCTCGGGTTCGATGATGTCGCGGACCCGCTGCTTCAATTCCTTCGGGCCCGGAAAACCACCGTCGCGCTTGCGTTCCCAGATCAGCTCACCGTCCACCCGGATCTCGAAATTACCGCCGGTGCCGGGCAGGAGGGCCACCTCGCCGAGACTGTCGCCAAATGTTTGGAGCAGTTCCTGCGCCATCCACGCGGCGCGCAGCAGCCAGTTGCACTGGGTGCAGTAGAGGATGCTGATGCGGGGTTTTGCGGTCATGTCGGTTCTCCTGTGCGACCCGCAGTCTAGGGACGTGGGCCCCATGTCACAACGGCTAAACGTTTATCGCGAAGCGGGCACTGGTGACTTAGTGTTCCATCCGGTCGTCACCAGCAGGGACTCGCGCTGCTTGGCTGGCATGGCGCGCAGTCGGCTTTGCGTTACCAGGCGTATCGCGGCAAACCCCGCCAAGACGAGAAGCACTTTGCTGGAGATGGTAAAGATCGCCATCGTCAGTGCCCAGGTTTTGATTTCAGTGCTGAGCGCGAGGTACGCATTGAGCGCTGCGGTGGTGAACATAAGGCCTGACCACACGAAGCCGAGCGCGATGCCGATATCGGCCGAAACGGCGCGGGCAATCGCAGGCAGGTAGCGATTGATCCATCCGGGCTTCAGCATCGCGGCACCGACAATCACATAAATCACGCTCGGCTTGAAGAGCACGAAACGGGGATCGTCCGTCACCATCGTTGCCGTACCGGAAGCGAAAACCAGAAACAGGCTTAGCCACTGCATGCTGTCGACAGGCTTCCTCCTTGAGACCTGGACAGCAATTTGGCAGGCACCGAACAGCATGCCGAGACAAGCCGACAGCACTGCGTTCTGCGTTAAAGAGAAGAGGATGACAAAAAGCAGGCTCGCGCCGAGGTCGTTGGCCATCAATCCTATGGTTTTCAGAAAGGACTTCATAAGGACTGGCCCAGCGATCGCTATGCGAAGGCATAGAGCCAATCGCGTATTGCAGCAAGCCGGGAGGTTAGGCAATGGATCAAGCTTGAGCCGAAGCGCACGTTTGCCGCAAACCAGACAGCAAAAAGGGCGCCTCGGCGCCCTCAATCATATGCCTTGAAAGGGCTTCCCCTCACTCGTCGCTCATCTTCAGCGCCGCAATAAACGCTTCCTGTGGAATGTCGACCTTGCCGAACTGGCGCATACGCTTCTTGCCAGCCTTCTGCTTGTCAAGCAGCTTGCGCTTGCGGGAGGCGTCGCCGCCGTAGCACTTGGCGGTCACGTCCTTGCGCATTGCCGAGATCGTCTCGCGGGCGATGACGTTGCCGCCGATGGCCGCCTGGATCGGAATCTTGAACATGTGCCGCGGGATCAGGTCCTTCAGCTTTTCGCACATGTCGCGACCGCGCTTTTCGGCGGCGGTCCGGTGTACCAGCATCGACAGCGCGTCGACCGGCTCGCCGTTGACCATGATCGACATTTTCACAAGGTTGCCTTCCTTGTAGCCGTCGAGATGGTAGTCGAAGGAGGCATAGCCCTTGGAAATCGATTTCAGCCGGTCGTAGAAGTCGAACACGACTTCGTTGAGCGGCAGCTCGTAGGTCAGCATGGCGCGCTTGCCGACATAGGTAAGCTCGGTCTGGACGCCACGGCGATCCTGGCAGAGCTTGAGGATGCCGCCGAGATAATCGTCCGGGGTAAGGATGGTTGCCTTGATCCAAGGCTCGTGGATTTCCGAGATGCGCACGACATCCGGCATGTCGGCCGGATTGTGCAGCTCGCGCTCGCTGCCGTCGGTCATGTTGAGCTTGTAGACCACCGACGGTGCCGTCGCGATCAGGTCGAGATCGAACTCGCGCTCGAGGCGTTCCTGGATGATTTCGAGATGCAGCAACCCGAGGAAGCCGCATCGGAAACCGAAGCCGAGAGCTGCGGACGATTCCATTTCGAACGAGAACGAGGCGTCGTTGAGGCGCAGCTTGCCCATGGCAGCGCGCAGATCCTCGAAGTCGGCCGCATCGACGGGGAACAACCCGCAGAAGACGACCGGCTGGGCCGGTTTGAAGCCTGGCAGCGCCTTGGCCGTCGGCTTCTTGTCTTCGGTTATGGTGTCGCCGACGCGGGTGTCTGCCACTTCCTTGATCGAGCCGGTGAAGAAGCCGATCTCGCCCGGGCCGAGGCTGTCGACCGCCAGCATCTTCGGCGTCAGCACGCCGACGCGTTCGACCTGGTATTTTGCGTCGGTGCCCATCATGCGGATGGTCTGGCCCTTGGTCAGCACGCCGTCGAGGATACGCACCAGAACCATGACCCCGAGATAGGTGTCGTACCAGCTGTCGACCAAGAGCGCCTTCAGCGGGCCTTTTTCGCCCATCTCGCTTTTCGGCGCCGGCAGCTGGTGGACGATGGCTTCCAGAACCTCGGGGATGCCGAAGCCGGTCTTGGCCGAAATCAGCACGGCCTGGCTGGCGTCGATGCCGATGACTTCCTCGATCTGCTCGCGGATGCGGTCGGGTTCTGCGGCCGGCAGGTCGATCTTGTTGAGAACGGTGACGATCTCGTGGTTGTTGTCGATGGCCTGGTAGACGTTGGCAAGGGTCTGCGCCTCGACTCCCTGTGACGCGTCGACCACCAGCAGCGATCCTTCGCAGGCCGACAGCGAGCGCGACACTTCGTAGGCGAAGTCGACGTGCCCGGGTGTGTCGATCAGGTTGAGGACGTATTTTTCGCCGTTGTTGGCCTGGTAGTGCAGGCGCACGGTCTGAGCCTTGATGGTGATGCCGCGTTCGCGCTCGATGTCCATGCTGTCGAGCACCTGCTCCGACATGTCGCGTTCGGCAAGGCCGCCCGTCGACTGGATCAGCCGGTCGGCAAGCGTCGATTTGCCATGGTCGATATGGGCGACAATGGAAAAGTTGCGGATATGGTCGAGTGGGATGCGGTTCGGATCGGTGCTCATGCGCGCCATATAGCAGCGCCGTCCTCAGCCGCAAAGCGGAAAACGGGTGCAGTGCAGGGCTTTGCGGCAATTTGCAAAGCACCCGAGGCGGTAAATCTCTAAGCTTGACAGGGGTCGATTCCATTATATGAATAATATATTCCCTAATAGTAGAAAAAGAGGGTGTCATGGAACAGGAGCTCGACATTGCAGTTGGCGCCCGGATCCGACAGTTGCGAATCGATAAGGCGCTGACGCTGGATGAGTTGGCCCGGTCCTCGGGCGTCAGCCGTGCCATGATCTCGCGGATCGAGCGCGCCGAGGCGAGCCCGACCGCGTCGCTGCTGGCGCGCCTTTGCGCGGCTCTCGGTCTGTCTCTTTCCGCCTTTTTTGCCGACGAGGGCAGGGCCGCGTCGCCCTTGGCGAGGCGCGAGGAGCAGCCGGTCTGGCGGGATCCGGAGACGGGCTATGTCAGGCGCGCAGTCTCGCCGGCGCGCACCGCTTCGCCCGTCGAAATCGTCGAGATTTCGTTTCCGCCCGGCGCCCGCGTCAGTTTTCCACCGCATGCTGCCGGCCGTGGCATCACTCAGCACGTATGGCTGTTCGAGGGCGAGATGGAGGTGATTACCGCCGATTGTGTCCAGCCGCTACAGGCTGGCGATTGCCTGTTCATGCCCATTGGCGAGGGCCACGTCTTTCACAATCCGACCGAACGCCCCGCGCGCTATTGCATCGTGCTCGACCAGAGCGGCCGATGACCAACATCTGGAGAAAACAATGATCGATATCCGCATGCTCGATGCCGACCAGGCTCGCAGTGCAGGGCAGCAGCTTGCCGAAATCCTGGTGGATTGCGTCGAAGACGGCGCCTCCCTCGGTTTCATGCACCCCTTCGGCGTCTCGGATGCGCTGCCCTTCTGGGCTGGCGTCGCCGATGACGTGGCATCCGGCAAGACGCTTCTGTTTGTCGCCGAGATCAATGGTGAGATGGTCGGTACGGTGCAGATCGGCTTTGCCAGCATGCCAAACCAGAGCCATCGCGGCGACCTCAAGAAGCTGCTCGTCCACCGCTCGGCGCGGGGCAAGGGCGTGTCCCGGCTGCTCACGGAAGCCGCCGAGCAGGAGGCGGCACGGCATGGCAAGAGCCTGCTGGTGCTCGATACCGCAACCGGCAGCCCGGCAGAAGCCATCTACCCCCGCCTCGGATGGAACAGGGTCGGCATCATTCCGGACTATGCCGCCTGGCCCCAGGGTGGCCTCGGCGATGTAACGCTGTTCTACAAGCGGATAGGGCTTCCTGCTGCTTGACAGCGGTGGCCTCGTCCCCGTTCTATCCTCCCGGACGACAATTGGGGACCTCCAATGCGCATTTTCTATTCCGAAGACCACAAGCTGCGCGATGCAAAGACGGAACTCCATGGCGGCTTGCTGGTGACCCCGTTCGAGGGGCCGTTCCGCGCTGAGTGGATCCTCGCGGCGGTGCGGGAGGCCGGTTTTTCCGACGTGGTATCGCCGCGTCCGCAGGGACTTGAGACCGCGTTAAAGGTCCATGATGCCGGCTACCTCGATTTTCTGTCGAAGGTCTGGCGCCTGTGGAAGGCAAGTGGGGCGGAAGGCGAGGCGATCGCGACCTCGCTGCCGGTGCGCCGCTCCACCCAGCGCATTCCCAACGATATCGACGGAATGCTCGGCTACTATGCCAACGCTACCGAGACCTCCATCACCGATGGTACCTATGAGGCCGCGCTTTCCGCCATGCGTTGCGCCCTCGATGGCGCGGACTGGCTGAATGCCGGTAACCGCTTTGCCTTCGCGCTCTGCCGCCCGCCCGGTCATCATGCCGGTATCGATCTTTTCGGCGGCTATTGCTTCATCAACAATGCCGCCGTCGCCGCCGAGCGGCTGATCGAGCATGGCGCGAAAAAGGTCGCCATCCTCGACGTCGATTTTCACCACGGCAACGGCACGCAGGACATCACCTACCAGCGCAGCGATATCTTCTTTGCTTCGCTGCACGGCGAGCCGGCCAATGCGTTCCCCTATTTCTGGGGTTACGCCGACGAAATCGGGGCAGGCGCTGGCGAAGGGTGCAACGCCAATTATCCGCTGCCGCGCGACACTGCCTGGCAGGCCTGGTCTGCAGCGCTCGCCGATGCGCTCGCCCGCATCAAGGCGTCAGGTGCAGAGGCGATCGTTCTGTCGCTCGGCGTCGATACGTTCGAGCGCGACCCGATCTCCTTCTTCAGGCTGACCTCCGAGGACTTCAGCCGCATGGGAGCGATGATCGCGGCGGCCGGCCTGCCGGTGATCACCTGCATGGAGGGCGGCTACGGCGTTCCGGAAATCGGCCTCAACGTCGCCAATGTTCTGATGGGCCTGGAAGCCTGATCCGTAGCCATCGGTTTTCCTGATGTCAGCATGACAATTTGGCGTTTGCCGCCATGCCCGCCGCCCGCTAGGAGCGGTGGCAAAGGGGGAGTGGCATGGATCAGAACGCAGCGACGATGGGAAGCGATGGCGGTGCGCCGTTGATGCCCGTACCGGACAAGGCGCCGCAGGGCGGCATGGCCGCAGGCGCGCTGATGTGCCTGCTGTCGATGACGTCGATCCAGTTCGGCGCGGCTTTTTCGTCGCCGGCCATCGGGCTCTATGGGGCAGCCGGCGCCAGCTGGCTGCGGCTTGGCTTCGCAGCCCTTATTCTTGTCGCCATCGTCCGCCCTCCGATCTCTCGCTACAGCCGCCGGCAATGGTTGGGCGCCTTGTTGCTGGGCACGGTAACGGCCTGTATGACGATGTCGTTCTTTGCGGCAGTCCAGCGCATCCCGCTCGGGCTGCTCGTGGCGATCGACTTCCTGGGGCCGCTTTCCGTGGCAGCTTTCGGTTATGGCATCGGCTGGCGGCTGGCCTGGCCGCTGGTGGCGGGCATCGGCGTGTTGTTTCTGGCGCGCGACGGACAGGGCTGGGTGGGCAACCTGCCGGGCGTCATGTTCGCGCTCGCCTCGGCCGTCGGATGGGCGATCTACATTATCCTCACAAAGAAAGTCGGTGCCGCCTTCAAGGGTTTCGAGGGTCTGGCAATGTCGCTCATGGTGGCGGCCCTGCTGGCCACGCCCTTCGGCCTGCCGGCCTCGATCGGGGCTCTCTCCTGGGAAGGTCTGGGCGAAATGCTCGGCCTCGCCATCCTCGTGCCGCTGTTGCCCTACGCGTTGGAAATGGTGGCGCTGCGGCGCATGCCGACAGCCTCCTTCGGCATCCTGATGAGCCTGGAGCCAGCGCTCGGCGCGCTCGCAGGCTTCCTGGTGCTGTCTCAGCCGATGACACTGCTGCAGATGCTAGGCACGGCCTTTGTCGTCGCAGCCAGCGTAGGCGCCACTCTCGCGCCCTAGGCTGGAGGAGGACCGGCCGGGGCGTCGTTGGCCGAACTGTAGAAAAGCGCCAGGAACATGCTCTTGGCGATCCGCTCGGCCGTTGTCATGAACCAGTCACGGGCCTCTGGCGTCGGCGCGATATCCTCGAGCGTCGCAGCAAATAGCCCCAGCCATTCCGGAAACATCTCCGGCACCAGCCCCTCCACCGATGCATGCGCCTGCACGGGCTTGCCGCCATAGGCGCCGGTCTTCAAGGCGATCGACGACCAGAAGCGCTTCATCTTTTCCATATGCTCCGGCCAGCGACCGGAAAGCCGCGCCTCGAAGACAGGCCCAAGTCGCGAGTTCACCTGGATCCGTTGGTAAAACTCTTCGACCAACTTGTCTATGAATGCGGCATCGATGCCGATGCGAAGCATGTCCGCCTCGGCACGCTCGCGCATCGCGGCGATCTGGGCGGCGCGGCCCTGCAACTCGTTGGTCATTCGGTTTCGCTCCTGCCGCAGCCGCTCCTGCAGCCATGGAGGCCGCGTAAGAACAGCCGGTATAGCCGCGTTGCAGAGGATACAGAAGGCCATGCCCGGCAGCTTTGCTCAAATTGCACGATTGCCCTTGCCAAGATCTTGACCCGTGCCATATCGCACTTTAGATTTAGATTAATTCTAAAGTGGAGACACCCATGCTGACCCGCCTGTTCCGATCGTCCAAGCGCCCGTTCAAGTCCCTGACGGAGCAGGAAGTCCTTGCCGTGGCAATCGCGGCAGAAGAGGACGATTCCCGCATCTACCTCGCCTATGCCGACACCCTGAGGCCGAAGTATCCCGCGTCTGCCAAGGTCTTCGAGGACATGGCCGAAGTCGAAAGCACGCACCGCAAGATGCTGATCGAGATGCATCGCAAGCGGTTCGGCGAGCGCATTCCGCTTATTCGCCGCGAGCATGTACAGGGCTTCTACGAGCGCAAGCCGGATTGGCTGCGCAACACGCTGTCTCTGGAAGCCATGCGCCAGGAGGCCGAGACGATGGAGGGCCAGGCATATCGCTTCTATCTCCAGGCGGCCAAGCAGACCTCCGATGCCGGGACGCGTCAGCTGCTCGACGATCTCGCCATGGCCGAGCAGGGCCACGAAGACGTCGCCGCAATGCTGAGCGAGAAGCATACGCCGGAGGACGTCAAGAAGAACGAAAATGCCGATGCCCGTCGGCAGATGGTGCTCACTTATGTGCAGCCGGGCCTGGCAGGCCTCATGGACGGCTCGGTCTCGACGCTGGCGCCGATCTTCGCCGCAGCGTTCGCCACCCAGGACACCTGGCAGACATTCCTGGTCGGCCTTTCAGCGTCCGTCGGTGCCGGCATTTCGATGGGCTTCACAGAGGCTGCCCATGACGATGGCAAGATTTCTGGTCGTGGCTCGCCGATCAAGCGCGGTCTGGCCTGCGGCATCATGACGGCACTCGGTGGCCTCGGACATGCCTTGCCCTACCTTATCCCGGATTTCTGGACGGCCACTATCACCGCTGGCGTCGTTGTCTTCTTCGAGCTCTGGGCGATTGCCTTTATCCAGAACAAGTTCATGGAAACGCCATTCCTGCGTGCCGCTTTCCAGGTCGTCCTCGGTGGCGGTCTCGTCCTGGCGGCAGGTATTCTGATCGGCAATGTCTGACGATATTTCGCTCCGACAGATCTTACCTGAACCAGCAATGAAAATGGGACCGAAGCCATCCGGCTTCGGTCCCATGTTTGTATTCGGAAATCACCTGACGGCGGGCGCCGGGCTCAGTTTCCTCCGCGGCTGAACATGGGGCCGCGCGGCGAGTCTGGATTAGGCACGATGATCTGGTTGTTGTCGGGGCGGTCGCGGTTGTAGTCTCTTCTTGGGCCGTCGGGCCTGCCGTCACCGCGTCCTGGACCGCGGGGCCTGTCGTTATCCCGGCGACGATCCGCATAATCTCGCCTGTGATATCCGCCGTCGCGACGGTAGCCCGGGTAACCGCGATAGTAGCCTCCGTCACGGTAGCCACCATAATAGCCTCCACCGTAATAAGGCGCGTCATAGGTGGTGACGTAGGCGCCGCTGTAGCCTCCGCCTTCCACGCAACCGGCAAGAGTGAGGGTCGCGAGACCCATAACGGCCGTTAACAGCAATGATCTGATTTTCATTTATTTCTCCCCACACTCGGATCCGGGAATGAAAACAGGTTTTCAATTCGCAGCCGAGGCAATTTGTATTTCTGAACGTTCTAATGCAGCTGACCCGCCGAAGTTCCATCCGCGTGCACGGAATGCTTCGATGCGTTTGTGAGGCGGTATGAACAAACGGGTCATGGCGACGAAATATCTTGCCCGGCTCCGGTCGAGCCGCTGCATCCGCAGGCTTCCGGATGCAGTCCCGCCTTACTTCAAGGCGCCGACCAGTACGTCACGGCCATTCTCGATCGTCACCCAGCGGCCTGCATTATAGCTCGCCTGGCGTTTGATGTAGGAATAAGGCGTCTGGTACCAGATCTTCACTTCATCGGTGAGGTTGTCGAGCTCGTAATCGCCCTGGGCGGTGCGCAGCGTCAGAATGGCGTGACCTTCGCCATCCGGCTTGCGGACGACGGTCATGAGAAGGTTGGACGGAGAAAAGCCGCGCTGGATCAGGATACGGCGCTTCAGCAGTGCAAAGTCTTCACAATCGCCAGCGGTGACCGGATAGGCCCAGTATTCTTCCTTGCCATAGACTTCCATGTCCGTGGCCGGGATGATGGTGGTGTTAACCTGCAAATTGACCTGCTTGACCGTTGCCCAGTTTGCATCGGTCATCTTGACGGGCATCAGATCCGAATTGGGGCCGCATTCGCTGCGGTAGCGCTGACAGAAATCATAATGGCCGATTGGCTGCGAGGTGGTGCCGCCGACAACCATCGAAGGCCCACTCTGGGACGCCGGCATAGCCGATGTCGACATGGCAAATATCGCCACTAAGGCTAGAAAGATGCCCTTGAAATCCACGCCAGCAACCTCGTACCGTCCCTAATTCTTAACAAATTGTTAATGGACGCGAGGCCGCATGGTCAATCGTTACTTAAACGTTAACAGGGTGAACCGTGCAACATGGTTAAAATGCAACAGAAATCGATGTTGGTTTAAGGCCGCCAAGGACCTCTAAACCGTTGCGAACGCCGCGATCACACCGAGCATCCTCTCCAGATCCTGTGGGCGGGAGAGGCGATGGTCGCCATCGCGGATGAGCGTCAGCACCACATCGTCGGCCGGCAGATGCTCCACCAGTTTCATCGCGTGGGCGTGGGGTACGTCCTTGTCCTGCATGCCCTGCAAGATGTGGACCGGGCAGCCAGTCTCGATCATGCCTGACAGCACCTGGTTCGCCCGGCCGTCCTCGATCAGCTTCCGCGTATAGATATTGGGGATAGGGCTGTAGGCAGACGGCTCCTCGAAAAAACCTTTCTCCGCCAAAGCCTGGCGCTCGACATCTTTCAGGTTTGGTTCGATCAGGTCGATCGTAAAGTCCGGTGCCGGGGCGATCAGCACCAGGCCCTTGATATCTGGCGCGCTCTTCCGGGCGCGCAACTCCTGGATCAGCCGTAGCGCGATCCAGCCGCCCATAGACGAGCCGACGATCACGAGGCGTTGCGGATTGGCGTGATCGACAACCGCCAGCGTTTCCTCCAGCCAACGCGAGATCGTGCCATCGCGAAATTCGCCGCCCGAGACGCCGTGACCGGAATAGTCGAACCGGATGCATCCAAGACCCAGCCGCTCGGCCAGCGCATCGACCTCGACTGCCTTGGAGCCCCCCATGTCGGAGCGATAGCCGGACAGCCAGAGAATTGTCGCTTGCTTTTCGGGGTTCGAGGTCTCGCGAAGTCGCATGGCAATCGGACGGGCACCATCGCCGCTGCCGACAGTGATTGTCTCGAGCGGAAGGGCATTTGCGGTTTCGGACATAGGCTGAGCTCCTGTTTGGCCGCTTTTAAAACAGATTCGCTTCCGGGCTGACAGGAGGTGATTTCTGCCATACACTGTGCTATTGACATCGCTGCCGCTTTGAGCACATTGCCGCCAACTGCGCCGACGGGAGCTTGGGGCCGCAAACACTTTAAACAATTCGTGGAGAATACGACCATTCGCAGACCTTTTAAAACCGACGCTCCCGTTAAGGACGGGCCGCGTTCAAACCGGGAAATTCGCATCCCGAAAGTCCAGCTCATCGGAGCGGACGGCGCAAACCTGGGCATAGTCCCCACAGACGAAGCAATGAAGATGGCGGAAGACTCAGGTCTCGACCTAGTGGAAATTTCCCCTAACGCAGAGCCGCCCGTCTGCAAGATTCTCGATCTCGGCAAGCTGAAATACGCCAACCAGAAGAAGGCGGCCGAAGCGCGCAAGAAGCAGAAGATCGTCGAAATCAAAGAAATCAAGATGCGTCCGAACATCGACACCCATGACTACGAGGTGAAGATGAAGGCCATGAGCCGCTTTTTCGATGAAGGCGACAAGGTCAAGGTGACCCTGAAGTTCCGCGGCCGCGAAATGGCCCACCAGGAACTCGGCATGAAGCTGTTGCAGCAGGTCAAGGTCGACACGATCGAGTTTGCCAAGGTCGAAGCCGAACCGAAGCTCGAAGGTCGCCAGATGATGATGGTGCTCGCGCCGAAGTAAGGTGCGGACCGTCACACTGGAAGTCGAAGCCGTCCGTCCGGGCGGCTTTTTCTTTTGTCAGGGCTGCGTTCGAAAGATTCAGCTGCGGCCCCGTTGCACTTTGGCGGGACTGCGGTTATAGGACCCCGTCCGAACTGACCGGCAGGGCATGCCGTGGCAGTTCAGAATGCTTGCAGAACGGTTCGTCACCGCACCTGCAGTTCAACAACCAAGCCACCCGCACTTTGTGCAAGCCCGGCATGCCGGACCTGCGAGAGGCGCCTTTTTCAAAAAGAGCGCGACCGGGGGCATAGAAGGAGTAGCAAAATGCCCAAGATGAAGACGAAGTCCTCTGCCAAGAAGCGGTTCAAGATCACCGCAACCGGCAAAGTGAAGGCCGCCGCTGCTGGCAAGCGCCACGGCATGATCAAGCGTAGCAACAAGTTCATTCGCGATGCACGCGGCACCATGGTTCTTTCCGAGCCAGATGGTCGCAAGGTCATCAAGAATTACTTGCCGAACGGTCGCTAAGACCCTTCGCCCGCTATTATTAAGGAGATCATGACATGGCACGTGTCAAAAGAGGCGTCACCTCGCACGCCAAGCATAAGAAGGTTCTGAAGCAGGCCAAGGGTTTCTACGGCCGCCGCAAGAACACCATCCGCGCCGCCAAGGCAGCGGTCGATCGTTCCAAGCAGTACGCTTACCGCGACCGCAAGGTAAACAAGCGCAATTTCCGCGCCCTCTGGATCCAGCGTATCAACGCTGCCGTCCGCGAGCACGGCCTGACCTACGGCCGCTTCATCGACGGCCTCACCAAGGCTGGCATCGAAGTCGACCGCAAGGTTCTGTCTGACATGGCGATCCATGAAGTCGAAGCATTCGGCGCCCTGGTTGCTGCCTCGAAGAAGGCGCTGGACTATCTGAAGGATGCCGGCACGAAGAACGAATTCGAAGCGGTCGTTAAGTAACGGCGCGACGAACCCTTTGTGTTCCAGGTTTGAAACCCGCGCCGGCAAGCTGGCGCGGGTTTCGCGTTTTCGTCACCCCGTTTTTTCATCAACCCAGTCTCTGAGCGGCGCGCCAGGCCCGCAAGACAGGATCGCAAAGTGGAAGACCAGCAAGATTACCTGCGTTCTCTACCGGATCTGACCGCCAGCGACATCGAGACGCTGCTTGCGGTGCTGGTTTCTGGCAAGAAGCGCGTTCAGCGGGTCGTCCTGTCTCAGCGGACTGTCTGGATCAAGCGCTACGGCACGGAGAAGCCGACATGGTGGCGTCACCTGCAGGCTTTTGTTTCACGATTGATCCCCGTCGATTACCTCAGGCCCTCACCCTATCTGACACCACGAGAGATGGCAGAGCGCGAACAGCGGCGCATCCGGTTGTTTGCTGCCAGCGGCATCGCCGCTCCCCAGATCCTCTATGCCTCCAGAAGCGCCATCGTGCTGACCCATGTCGGCGAGACGGTGCAGGCGCGCCTGCGCAAGTCGGACGACGATACGGTCCGCGACGGGCTGCTGGTTGCCTGCGCCGAGGAACTTGGGCGTCTCCATGCCGCCGGTCTCTGCCATGGAAGGCCTTACCCGCGCGACATGTTCTTTGCCGGCGACAGGCTCGGTTTCATGGATTTCGAGGAGGAGCCGCAAAGCGTCATGCCGCTGCCGGTTGCCCAGGCGCGCGACATATGGCTGCTGTTTCTGCAGATCGCCAGCACGGCCCGGCGCGGTACCGACACCTTCGACGCTGCCTACAACGCGTGGTCGGCGCGGGCGCCAGCGGCAGCGATTGCCGAATTGCGACGCATGACGGGCTTCCTCGGGCATTTTTTGTCCTTTGCCCGGTTGATTGGCCGCGTCCGCATGGGTAGTGATCTGCGGCGCTTCATTGTCGCCACGAGCTATCTGGCGACGGTGCCGTCCGATAGTCGCTCCAGCACGACCCACGAAGAACGCCCGCAAGGCAGGACACCATGACCGAACTCGATACATTGCAACAGCAGCTGCTTTCCGACGTCCATGCCGCATCCGACGAGGCGGCCATCGAAGCCGTCCGGCTTTCAGCGCTCGGCAAGAAGGGCTCGGTCTCGGAACTGCTGAAGACGCTGGGCGGAATGTCGCCGGAGGAACGCCAGACGCGCGGTGCCGCCATCAATGCGTTGAAAACCGTTGTGACCGAGGCCATCGTCAGCCGCAAGGCAGAGCTGAAGGACGCCGCGATCACGGAGAAGCTCAAGGCGGAGACAGTCGATGTCAGCCTGCCGGTGCGCTCCTCGCCGGCCGAGCGCGGTCGAATCCATCCAATCAGCCAGATCGTCGACGAGATCACGGCCATCTTCGGCGACATGGGCTTCTCGATTGCCGAAGGTCCCGACGTAGAGACCGATCACTACAATTTCACGGCGCTGAATTTCCCGGAAGGCCACCCGGCCCGCGAAATGCATGACACGTTCTTCTTCCAGCCGGACGAGAACGGCGAGCGGAAGGTGCTGCGCACCCACACCTCGCCGGTGCAGATCCGCACCATGGAAGCCCAGAAGCCGCCGATCCGCATCATCATTCCCGGCAAGACCTACCGCCAGGACTCGGATGCCACCCATTCGCCGATGTTCCATCAGGTCGAAGGCCTGGTGGTCGACAAAAAGGCGAATGTCGGCAACATGCGCTGGGTTCTGGAAGAGTTCTGCAAGGCCTTCTTCGAGGTCGACAGCGTCACCATGCGCTTCCGCCCGTCCTTCTTTCCCTTCACCGAGCCGTCCTTCGAGGTCGACATCCAGTGCGACCGCTCCGGCCCGAGCGTCAAGTTCGGCGAAGGCACCGACTGGATGGAGATTTTGGGCTGCGGCATGGTCCATCCGAACGTGCTGCGCCACGGTGGGCTCGATCCGGACGAATATCAGGGCTTTGCCTGGGGTATGGGCCTCGACCGTATCGCCATGCTGAAATACGGCATGCCGGACCTGCGCGATTTCTTCAACGCCGACGTCCGCTGGATCTCCCACTACGGCTTCCGCCCCCTCGACATGCCGACGCTGTTTGGGGGCTTGAGCGTTTAAATGCCAACCCTGCTGGTCTGGCATGGATACGAGTTCCGGTTCTATGCGCTGGATATGGGCGAACCTCCCCATACTCACGTCGTGAAGTAGGGGAAGTCGTTGAAGGTCTGGCTGGAAAGCGTGGCGGTTGCGCGGAATGTTGGTTACAATGAGCGGGATGTTGACCGCCTTCTTGCGGCGATTGCAGAACACAGGGATCAATGGATCGAGGCGTGCGTCGAATGACTTCTTTGGAGTTTGAAACCGAGGATATGCGCCCCATCAAAGCCTGGTGCTCTGCGGATGAGGTCCATGTAACGTTGGCAGACGGCCGTACCATTTCGGCTCCGCTCTGGTGGTATCCGTTTCTTCTTGATCTCGATCAATCCGCGCTCAACGATATCGAGTTGATGTATGAGGGCGTCTGGTGGCCGGAAGTGGACGAGGGCATCTCTGTCCAGAGCATGTTCCGTGGCGTCAAGGCACCGGGGGCGAAGGCTCCGCAGAAGGTGGCCTGAGTGACGGAACAACGGCCCACCTATTACTTCGTCACGGACGTCGAGACGAACGGTCCGGATCCTTTGCGTCATTCGATGTTGAGTTTCGCGACAGTTGCGTTGCGTTCTGATGGGGTCGCGTGCGGTGAGTTCGAGGCGGTTCTGATGCCCCGCGTGGATCGAGGAACGGATGAGCGGACCATGGCCTGGTGGGGGACGCAACCGGAGGCATGGGAGGCGGCAACTGCTGATCCAGAAGATCCAGCGGCTGTTATGGTGCGGTTCGTGGAATGGATTGAAGGCTTTGCCGGAGAGCGCGCATTCGCTGCGCGCCCGCTCATGTTCGATGGTCTCTGGATCGACCACTATTTGAGGACATTTGCTGACCGTTTTCTGCTGGATGTCCCCTATTGGGGCCAATGCGTTTTTAACGCGGGACCACTGGATATCGGGACTTATCTTTTGGGTGTATTTGGCAAAACTCAGCCTCAGTCGGGTGCAGACAAATTTCCCGATGACTTGCTTGGTCATCATCCGCATACCCACAAGGCTATCGATGACGCACGCGGTTATGCGTCACTCCTTTCGAAACTATTTGATGTGGCTCGGGGTCTGCCAGAAAACCCGCTCGATTTTATAAGGGTGCAACAATGAAATTCACGCTCTCCTGGCTGAAAGATCACCTCGACACCGAGGCGACGCTTGATGAGATCTGTACGCGCCTGACCGAGATCGGGCTTGAAGTCGATGCTGTCGATGACAAGGCGGCGTTCAAGCCGTTCGTTATCGCCAAGGTGCTGTCGGCTGAAAAGCATCCGCAGGCCGACCGGCTGAAGGTGCTGATGGTCGATACCGGCGCGGACAAGCCCGTGCAGGTCGTCTGTGGCGCGCCGAATGCTCGGGCTGGGATGATCGGCGCCTTCGCCCCCGCCGGTACCTATGTGCCCGGCATCGATGTGACGCTGACGGTTGGCAATATCCGTGGTGTTGAAAGCCATGGCATGATGTGCTCCGAGAAGGAGCTGCAGATTTCCGACAATCATGACGGTATTATCGACTTGGCAGCAGATGCACCGGTCGGTTCGAGCTATGCCACTTACGCCGGCCTTGACGATGCCATGATCGACGTCAACCTGACGCCGAACCGGCCGGATTGCACCTCGATCTACGGCATTGCCCGCGATCTCGCCGCTTCCGGCCTCGGCACGCTGAAGACCCGCGCGGCGCCTGCGTTCCCCATCGAGGGCGAAACGCCGGTCAAGGTGACGCTCGATCTCGATGACCCCAGGCTTTGCCCCGGCTTCGCGCTCCGCCTGGTGCGTGGCGTGAAGAACGGCCCGAGCCCGGCCTGGATGCAGCAGCGGCTGATGGCGATCGGCCTCAGGCCGATCAGCGCGCTGGTCGATATCACCAATTACATGACCTTTGACCAAGGCCGTCCCATGCACGTTTTCGACGCTGCCAAGGTCAAGGGCGACCTGACCGTGCGCCGTGCCCGCGACGGAGAATCCGTCCTCGCGCTGGATACCCGAGAATACAAGCTTTCCGGCAACAATGTCGTCATCGCTGACGACAACGGTATCGAGTCCATCGGTGGCATCATGGGCGGCGAGCACTCGGGCTGCGACGAGAACACCACCGACGTGCTGATCGAATCCGCACTGTGGGATGCCATGAACATCGCCAAGTCCGGCCGCGGCCTCGGCATCATCACCGATGCCCGTTATCGTTTCGAGCGCGGCGTCGATCCCGAATACATGCTGCCGGGTCTCGAGCGCACCACGGAACTGGTGCTGGAGATCTGCGGCGGCACTGCTGCCAAGGCCAATGTCGTCGGCTACACGCCCTACGAGCCCAAGATCGTCGAGTTCCCCTTCGCCGAAATCAAGAGGCTGACCGGGCTTGAGGTCTCCACCACCGAGAGCACCGAAATCCTGACGCGCCTTGGCTTCAAGGTCTCGGGCTCCGGCGAGCGCGTCTCGGTTGCCGTCCCCTCCTGGCGCCCGGATGTCGATGGCAAGGCTGATCTCGTCGAAGAGGTCATGCGTATCCACGGCGTCGATAATATCAAGCCGACGCCTCTCGAAAGCCATGCCGCCGTCAACGGCAAGATCCTGACGACGCTGCAGATTCGCACCCGCACCGCTAAGCGTGCGCTGGCCTCGCGCGGCATGCTGGAAGCGGTCATGTGGTCGTTCATCTCGACGGACCAGGCTAAGCTGTTCGGCGGCGGATCCGATACCCTCAGGCTCGCGAACCCTATCGCCGCCGATATGTCCGATATGCGCCCGTCGCTGCTGCCGGGCCTGCTGAGCGCTGCCCAGAGAAATGCCGACAAGGGCTACGGCGACGTCGCGCTGTTCGAAGTTTCCGGCACCTACGAGAACGACCGGCCGGAAGGCCAGCGGCGTGTCGCCGGCGGCATTCGCCGGGGCACGGCGACGCTTTCAGGCGCCGGTCGCCTCTGGTCCAACGCCACCAAGGGCGGTGGCAAGCCGGTCGATGTGTTCGATGCCAAGGCCGATGCCCTGGCCGTCATCGAGGCTTGCGGGCTGCCGATGGGCAATATCCAGATCGAGCATGGCGGGCCGGATTGGTATCACCCGGGTCGCTCAGGTACCATCAAGATGGGCCCAAAGGTCGTGCTCGGCTATTTCGGCGAGTTCCATCCGAAGACGCTGGAGGCACTCGATGTGTCTGGCGCTCTCTGTGGCTTCGAGGTGTTCCTCGACGTCATGCCCGAGCCGAAGCGCAAGCCAACGCGGACCAAGCCGGCGCTCGAGCTTTCGCCCTTGCAGGTGGTCAAGCGTGACTTCGCATTTGTCGTCGACAAGACGGTGGAAGCTGGAGCGATCATCCGGGCGGCATCCGGCGCAGATCGCAAGCTGGTAACGTCGGTCAACGTCTTCGACGTGTTCGAAGGGGCTTCGCTCGGCGATGGCAAGAAATCCGTTGCCATCGAAGTGCAGATTCAGCCGGCTGAGCGCACGTTGACCGATCAGGATTTCGACGCGCTGACCCAGAAGATCGTCGCCAACGTCACCAAGACGACCGGTGGCGTCTTGCGCGGCTGATACAGTCAACCCGCAAGCGCCTCACCCGCCAGCACGTTCTGACGGCGGGTGAGGGCACGTTTGGTGCATTGCATCATATTTTTGCGATGCACCAAACCTCGACCCCTTGTCCATGAGCGCATTTGCGCATAGCGAGGAATGGTGCTGGCCATCACGGCCGCTCGAGGGCAGCGAAGTGTCGAAGCGCAGTTTTTCCTTCCCCAGTGCCGAGATTCGCGCAAAGGCGATCGGTGAGATCCATTCGAGGCCCTATACGCTGCTCGCACTTCCGCGCGTCGTCTTCCAGATTGCCTTCCTGACGGAAGCAAATTTCACTGCCGACCACGCAATCCTCACGGATCTGTCGCTAGGGCAGGGTGTTCCGGCTCCGGCTGCCGATTCCAGCCATCATACGATGACCTGGGGTGGCGGCACGTTGCGCTGGGAGCGTCATACGGAATTCTCGACCTATTTCTGGGACACCCCGGCTCCCGCGAAATTCGGCGGCGATATCCCGATCAATCCCTTTGGATCCCGCTTTGTAGCGCCCGGTCCGTTCATCTCCGGTGTCCGCATCGAGATCCGGCCTGCCACAGAGGTATCGGTTGATGTGATCGAGAATTTCGACCTGACCAGTCTCTGTCAGAGCACCGTGGCGGACGGCAAGGCGACGATCGTGACCGACTTCCGCCAAGATGGTGATGGCCTCACCAAGTTCCTGATCCTCGACCGCGGTATGACGGATGCCGCCCGTGGCATGCTCACTCAGCGTATTCTCGATATCGAGACCTATCGCACGCTGGCGATGATGGGTTTGCCGCTTGCGCAGACCCTTTCCCCCGAGATCCGCCAGATCGAGAACAGCTTCACCGCCATCACCCAGGGCATGAAGCAGCACGCGCGTGACGAAGCCGATGCGATGCTCGCCGAGATCACCCGCCTTGCTGCCGAACTGGAGGCAAATGCGGCGCTGAGCCTCTATCGATTCGGCGCCAGCCGCGCCTATTACGACATCGTCCTTGATCGTGTCGCCATGCTGGCGGAGAAGGGATTGCCCGGCAACGAGACGCTCGGTGCTTTCCTGCAGCGGCGCCTGGCGCCGGCCATGCGAACATGCCAGTCCGTTGAAGTGCGGCAGGCCAACCTCTCGAGCAAACTGGCGCGCGCCAGCGGCCTGCTGCGCAGCTGGATCGACGTCGACCTGCAGAAGTTCAACACCGAAATTCTGGCATCGATGGACAAGCGGGCGCATCTGCAGCTGCGCTTGCAGCAAACGGTGGAAGGCCTGTCGGTAGCTGCCATTTCCTATTATGTCATCGGCCTGGTCGGCTATCTCGCCAAGGTCATCCACGCCATCGGTCTCAATATTTCGTCCGATACGCTGACGGGTGCCTCGGTGCCGTTCGTGATTGTCGGCGTCTGGCTTACGGTCCGGCGCATCCGGAGCCGGCATAGCGATGATCCCGTGCGTGCATCAGACAAACCCCGCTCCATCAACTAAAGACGCTCATTCTGGCGTTACTGCAGGAGCTGAATTTTCGATGCCGATGACCGGATCCGCAATGGAAAAGGCGGCGTCTGCTCTCGCTGACGTCGCCTCGTTGTATCGCGCTTTTCCATTGTATGCAGCGAACTGCTTCAGTGTTGTTTTTGCATCCGGCTCTTGATCTCGTCGATACGCTTGGACGCCTCTGCCTTGGAGAGCTCTTCGGAAAAAGCATCCGGCTCGTGCGCCTGTTCCGTCAACGTTTTCAAATAGGACTTCTGGGCACCGGTCATCGGTTCGTCGCCGGTGACCCAGTCGTCCGGATCCTTTTCCGTGTTGGAGGAAGGGTCCGGATCGGTCTTTGGATTGTGCTCGTCTATCATTGCTAGCCTCCTTGTTTGTTCTCTTAACGTTCTTGAGGAGGCCAGGTTCCGTCAGCGCTTTGCATTCCAGGCCGCAGGTTTGCCATAGCGCGCCCCGGCGATCTTGTCCGGCGACAGCATGTCATCCAGTCTCGTCACGTCTTCGGCCGTCAGCACGACGTCGGCCGCAGCAGTGTTCTGCTCCAGATGGGTAATCTTGCGGGCGCCGGGAATGGGCACGATGAAATCGCCCTTGGCCAGAACCCAGGCGAGCGCCAGCTGCGCGGCAGTGGCTCCCTTTTCAGCTGCCATCTCCTCCACGAGCTTCACGAGCGCCAAGTTGGCAGCCATGTTCTCGGCTTCGAAGCGTGGCAGGTTCTTGCGGAAGTCGCCTTCCCCGAACTCGGAGGTGTTTTGGATCTTGCCTGTCAGGAAGCCGCGTCCAAGCGGGCTGAACGGTACGAAACCGATGTTAAGTTCGCGGCACGTATCGAGGATCTCGCCTTCGGGATCGCGGGTCCAGAGCGAATACTCGCTCTGTAGCGCCGAGACCGGCTGCACGGCATGGGCGCGGCGAATGTGCTCAGCGCTCGCTTCCGAGAGGCCGAAAGCGCGGACCTTGCCGGCTTTGATGAGATCGGCCACGGCACCGGCAGTGTCTTCGATCGGCACTTCCGGGTCGGGGCGGTGCTGGTAGAACAGATCGATCACCTCGACGCCGAGCCGCTTCAACGAGGCCTCCGCCACCTCGCGCACATGCTCCGGCCGGCTGTCGAGCCCGGACATGGCCTGCGAATCCGTCTTGGCCGGATCGATCTTGAAGCCGAATTTGGTGGCGATAGTCACCTTGTCGCGGACGCTCTTCAGGCCCTTGCCGACCAGGATCTCGTTGGCGAAGGGGCCATAGACCTCGGCCGTGTCGAAAAAGGTGACGCCGATCTCGACGGCGCGATGCAGGGTGCGGATGGCATCCTGCTCGTCCTGGCCACCATAGGCGTGGCTCATTCCCATGCAGCCGAGGCCGATGGCCGAGACGGTGAGTTCTGTTCCGAGTTTGCGGGTCTTCATGAAATCTCTCCTTGGGAACGGTCAGCCCTGCAGGCGACGCAATACACCCAAGAGATAGGGCGCGGGAAAGCTTTTGAATATGGGTGCAAATTGCAATGCACTGTTCTATCATTTCGATCAATGAACAGAACACAGCTCTCGCAACTGGCGGTCTTTGCCTCCGTGGCCGCCCATCGCAGCTTTCGTGACGCCGCCAAGGAGTTGGCGATCGCGCCGTCGGCTGTTAGCCATGCCATATCCAGCCTGGAGGCGAGCCTCGGCGTCCGCCTGCTGGCCCGCACCACCCGCAGCGTCGCGCCGACGGAGGAGGGGCAACGCCTGCTGGAACGCCTGCGCCCGGCGCTCGACGAGATCGGTATTGCGCTGGAGGCGGCCATCGACGCGCGCGACCGGCCCGCCGGCAACCTGCGCATCACCGCGCCCCGGTTCGCCTCGGACATCCTGCTTGGACCCCGCATCGGCGATTTCCTCAATGCCTATCCCGATATCACGCTGGAAATCGCCAACGAGGATGGCTTCATCGACATCGTCGACCAGGGCTATGACGCGGGCACCCGGATGGAGGAAAGCCTCGATGCCGACATGATCGCTGTGCGCATCTCGCCTGAGATGCGCACAGTCATCGCCGCCTCGCCCGGTTATTTCGCAAAGCATCCGATCCCCGTCCATCCCCGCGACCTCGTCGCACACCGCTGCATCAAGCGCCGCTTTTCGAACGGCTCGATCTATCGCTGGGAGTTCGACAAGGACGGAGAGGCTCTGGTGGTCGCGGTCGACGGGCCGCTCATCGTCGGTGAGGATAGGCTTGCGCTACTGGCAGCGCTCAGCGGCGCCGGTCTAGCCTATCTCTTCAACATCCGCGTCGAGGACGAGGTGGCCGGCGGGCGGCTGGTCAGAGTGCTGGAGGACTGGTGCCAGCCCTATCCCGGTCCCTTCCTTTATTACCCGAGCCGCCGGCAACTGCGTCCGGCGTTGCGCGCCTTCATCGATTTCTTCAAGGTCGGCGGCTGAGATGCAGCATTTCGGGTGGCCGGCATGAAAATGCCGCTTACCCTGGCGGGGAGGAGAGCGGCATGAGAAAACCGGCATCTATGCGCGGGCTGGAAGACCTGGGGCGGGTGCGGCTGTCCGAAAACTTCTTCCTTCGCGATTTCCTGTATTCCGAAATAGACAGCCTTTACGGCATCCCCAATATCCCTGATGACCCCGCCCTTGCCATCGCGGCCGGCAGTCGGCTTTGCGCCGACCTGCTGGAGCCCCTGCAAGCGACCTTCGGAAGGCTGCATCTTCGCTCAGGCTACCGCTCGCAGGCGCTTAACCGGTTCGGAAACGACAACAATCTGAACTGCGCTCGCAATGACGCCGCCGGCCATGTCTGGGACCTCAGGGATTCCAATGGCTATATGGGCGCGACGGCCTGCGTCGTCGTCCCCTGGGTGTGGGATCGCTATCAGGCACCGGGCGACTGGCAAAAGCTGGCATGGTGGATCCAAGACCATCTGCCATACGCCTCCTTGCAATTTTTCCCGAAGCTCTGGGCCGTCAACATTTCTTGGCATGAGCGCCCGAAGCGATCGATCAACAGCTATGCCGAGCCGCGCGGCATCCTGACCCGGGAAGGTATGGCCAACTGGTTGGACGATCATTCGCGGTCGTATGACGGCTTTCCGCGGATCAGAGTGTGATGCGATAGCGTATGTGGCCGTCGCTCTGGACGAAGCGGTCGTATAGCTTGCGCGCAGTGCTGTTGGTCTCGTCCGTGTGCCAGTAGAGCCGCGTCCAGCCGCTGGCTTTGGAAAGTGCCACGAGGTCGTCGAGCAGTGCCTGACCTACGCCCCTGCCACGCACTTCCGCGTCGACGAACAGGTCTTCGAGGTAGCAATCGAGACCTGAGGTCCACGTACCTTCGTGGGTCAGGCAAAGGGCGAAGCCCATCACCACGTCATCGACAACGGCCACTCGCATGAAGATCGCCGACGCCGGGTCGAAAACCCGGCGCCAAGTGAGATCGGTGATGTCGTCCGAGATGCCAACGCCATAGAAAGCGAGGTAGTCGGCCCAGAGTGCGCGCCAGCGGACCTCGTCTTCAGGCCTGGCTTCTCGGATCGTCACCGTCATTTCGTCGTCCTCGTTATGCGCCTGCCTTGTCGAGCAGGGCCATCGCCTCAGGCGACAATGTCAGCTGCGCAGACTTCACCAAAGCCTCCAGCTGCGCAAGGCTGGTCGCTGAAGCAATCGGCGCCGTCACGGCCTTTTTCTGCTGCAGCCAGGCGAGCGAAATCTCCGCGGGGGTTGCCCCTGTCTCCTTGGCGACGGTATCGAGCGCCGACAGGATTCGAAGTCCCTTGTCGTCCAGATACTTTGCTACCCTGTCCTGGCGTGCCTTGCCCTCGGTGTCGGCTTTGCTGCGGTATTTGCCGGAGAGGAAGCCCGACGCCAGGCTGAAATAGGTGATGACGCCAATGTCTTCACGCATGCAGAGGTCGGCAAGCGGGCCTTCGAAACTCCCGCGATCATAGAGATTGTATTCCGGCTGCAGCACGTCGTAGCGCTGGACGCCGGCCTTTTCTGCAGCATCCAGCGAGGCCTGCAATTGCGCCGCGTCGAGATTGGAGCAGCCGACCGCGCGGATCTTGCCCTGCTGGCGCAGCTTGGCATAGGCACCCAGAGTTTCCTCGTACGGCGTCTCCGGGTCGGCCCAATGGGATAGATAGAGGTCGATGTAGTCGGTCTGCAGCCGCCTCAGCGAATCTTCCACCGCCTTCAGGATGTAGCTTTCCTTCAGGCCCTTTTTGCCGGGGCCCATTTCTGAGCCCACCTTGGTGATGATGATCGCCTTGTCGCGCGCCACATGCCCCTGTTTCAGCCACTTGCCGATGATCTCTTCAGAATCGCCACCTTTGTTGGTGGGCACCCAGCGCGAATAGACGTCGGCCGTATCGATGGTGTTGAAGCCGGCGCCGAAGAAGGCGTCGAGAATGTCGAAGGACGTCTTCTCATCGGCAGTCCAGCCGAAGACATTGCCGCCGAAGACGATTGGCGAAATTGAAAGTCCTGTTTTACCGAGTGGGCGCATCTGCATGCCGCTCTCCTGAATGAAGTGGGACGCTGAAAAATTGGCGCAGCGCTAAGCCGCCCTGCCTATGTAGGGCCTGGACGTCGCTAAGGAAACCGGACGTCGGTGAATTGCCCCGCCGCCGTTGCGCGCTACCTCAACGCTGCCTATGATCAGGCGAAAGAGGATGAGGAGATATCGATGTTGCGTTTTGGAATTCTGTCGACGGCCAAGATCGGTCGCGAACTCGTGGTGCCGGCCATTCAGGATGCGGAAAACTGCGTAGTCACCGCCGTTGCCAGCCGCGAGCTCGCTCGCGCTCGAGAAATGGCGGACCGCTTCTCCATTCCGCACGCCTTCGGCTCCTACGAGGAGATGCTCGCCTCCGACAAGATTGACGCCGTCTACATTCCGCTTCCGACATCGCAGCATGTCGAGTGGTCGATCAAGGCCGCCGATGCAGGCAAGCACGTGCTCTGCGAAAAGCCGATCGCCCTCAAGGCTGCCGAGATCGACAGCCTGATTGCTGCCCGTGATCGCAACAAGGTGCTGGTGAGCGAAGCTTACATGGTGGTGTATACGCCGGTCTGGAAGAAGGTGAGGGAACTGCTTGCCGAGGGCGCCATCGGCCGCCTGCGGCATGTGCAGGGCGCTTTCACCTATTTTAATCGCGATGCCGGCAACATGCGAAACATTCCAGCACTCGGCGGCGGCGGCCTCCCTGATATCGGCGTCTACCCGTCGATCACCACACGCTTTGCCACGGGCAAGGAGCCGCAGCGCATCCAGGCGGTCACCGAGCGCGATCCCGAGTTCGGCACTGACATGTACTCCAGCGTCAAGGCCGATTTCGGCGACTTCGAGATGAGCTTCTACATCTCGACGCAGATGGCCAGCCGGCAGATCATGGTCTTCCACGGCACGGACGGCTTCATCGAGGTGAAATCGCCGTTCAATGCTGACCGCTACGGCGCTGAAGAGGTCGAGCTTGCCAACCGCAGCCACGGGCAGTCGCAGATCTTCCGCTTCCCCGACAGCCGCCAGTACAAGCTGGAGGCGGAGGCCTTCGCCGATGCTGCTACCGGTGGGGCTTCAGAGGTGGTGACGCTGGAAAGCTCGAAGAAGAACCAAGCGATGATCGACGCGATCTACCGCGCCAGCGAAAAAGACGGCTGGGAAACAGTCTGATCCATCGATAAAACTCAGCGGCGGAAGACGAAGCGGGAATAGCCGAAAAAGCTGAACGCCGTCGCCGCCGCCGAGGCCATTACCAAGGCAAAGGTCGGACGCAGGATCGGGATGGTGATCAGCAGCCCGGAATAGATGCCGTAATTGATCAGCGCCGAAACAACTCCCACCGAGCCGTACCTAAACCCCTCGACGGCCAGCGACTGGCTGGATTTTTCGAAGGTAAAGCTGTGGTTGAAGAACCAGGTCGCCAGCATCGCCGACGGAATGCTGATGGCACGGGCGCCAAAAGGCCCAATCGGGGTGAAATGCAGGAGCAGCATCAGCAGGCCACCATCGACGACGAAGCCGATACTGCCGGCGATGGCAAACCAAAACAGTTTTTTCATGCTGCACCGCTGCAGCTGAAATCGGGTGCCGGGCGAGGGTTGGTGATATCGGTGGTCAACGGCTGGAGCATCGGCTTGGTCGCTCATTCATAACGTCGTTGGTGCGGTGGCCGATACAAAGCGTCTCGGCAACCAGTGTCTCCCCTGACCATCCCACCAATTTGTCAATATTTCCTGACGGATGATGGCCGGCAACTTTACGCTTTCTTGAGGCTGGAACGGTAGTTTCGTCTCTGCAGCAAGTAAGGGTACGGGATCACGACATGACTGGTGTGACGGATATGCGGCCGATCGAAGGCATCGACGGAAAAACAGCAACCGCGTCGCTCTGGTCGAGCGCCTGGTTCGTGATGCTGGCCTACAGTCTGGTGGTTATTCTCGTCCTGCTGTTCCTCAACCGCAATGCCGTCGATTATATCGGTGCCGACAACGACGATGCCATGCGCCTCGTCGAAGTCCGCGACCTGCTTGGCGGCCAGGGCTGGTTCGACATGATGCAATACCGGCTAGGCCTCGACGGTGGGACGCTGATGCACTGGTCCCGCTTCATAGACTTGCCGATTGCGAGCCTGATCGTTTTATTCCGTCTGTTTGTATCCCCGGAGCGGGCAGAGGTGCTCGCCGTCACTGTCTGGCCGTTGTTCCTTGTGTTGCCGTTCATGGGCAGCATGGCGCTTCTCGGGCGTCGGCTGGGCGGACTGCCAGGCCTGCACGTCACGCTCGTCCAGACCGCATTTTTGATCATCACCTCCGTTCGCTACCTGCCGGGGTCGATCGATCACGACAACGTCCAACTTGGCCTTGTCGCACTGATCGTCGCCATGCTGGTCGACGAGCGGTTTCGAGCCTCGAGCTTCGCCATTGCTGCGCTGGCCTCGGCCCTCGCCATCGGCATAGGCGCCGAAACGACGCCTTTCGTTGCCGTCGCCTGCATCGTGGTCGCAACGCTCTGGGCCTGGGAGGGAAAAGTTTTCGCACCGGCCGCCGCAGCCTTTGCGCTGACCTTGACCGTCGCCATCAGCGCTGCGTTCTTTGCAACGGTGCCACCGCATTTCTATTCCATGGTCACCTGCGACAATCTTTCGCTCGGCTTTTACGGCATCACTGCTGTCGGCGGGGTGGGTCTGCTGCTCTCAGCGCTGTTTGCCAGCCACCTGCCACGCCAGGCACGGTTTGCAGTTTTGGTTGCAAACGGTGTTGCCGTGGCAGTCGCCACAGTGCTGCTTGCCCCGCAGTGCCTAGGTAACCCGCTGGGTGGCCTCGATCCGATGCTGGTCGAACTCTGGCTCAACAGCGTCAGCGAGGCGCAGTCCATCGTGACGCTCAGCGTTACAGAACCGACAGCGCTTGGCGCGTTCTACGCCGTCGGCCTGCTCGCAATCGCGGTCTGCGTCCTCAGGATTGTCCGCCATGAGAGGCCGCAACTGCACGCTGTTTTGCTGGCGCTGCTCGCGGTCAACTGGATCATTGCGCTGGTGCAGGTGCGCGGCGCAGTCTTTGCCAACCTGCTCGCCATTCCGCCGCTGACGCTTTTCGTCCTCGACCTCAGGCGTGTTTCCAATGCCGATTCCGAGGACATTCGCGCAGCATTCTTTTACGTGGTCGGAGTGTTGATCTCGGTACCTGCGGTCTGGGCGGTCGGCGGTGGCCTTGCCGATAGCAATGTCGGCAATATCTTCTCGAAGACGCCGGCCATTGCAGATGTCGCAGCCGACCAGAGCAAATGCTCCTCGAAGGACGCCCTCGCTCCGCTCGCAGCGCTCGATCCGGGCGTGGTCGTCGCGGCCTCCAACCTGGGCTCACCGATCCTGCGCTTTACGCGGCATCGTACGCTGTCGGGCCCATACCATCGGGACGCCGATGGTATGCTGGCGGAAATGAAGATCGGCCTTGCCACGCCGAAGGATGCGCAGGCCCTGTTGCAGCAGGCCGGTGTGACGCTGCTTGCCTATTGCGCAATTGATCCGCAAGTCGAAAAGCTCTCGCAGCGGAGCCCTGACGGCCTCTATGCGCAACTAGCAAAGGGTAACGTGCCTGCCTATCTGGAGCCACTCTCGGTAAAACAGGGTCCGGACATAAAGTTCTTTCGCGTCAGGCAGCCCTGAATTCCGGTTTTCCGATGGCGTCGGCCAACCTAGGCGACGCGGGGCTTCTGCAGCAGGAGAAGCAGGGCAACCTGCCCTGCAAAGGCTGAATTGAAGCCTGCAATCGCCAGCAACAATGAAACAAGGGAAGCTCCTGCCGGAGACAGCAATGCCGCGGCAGCGAAGGCGACACCTATCAAGGCGGCCGAAAGCACTATGCTTGCAACGGACCGTGTCAGGGACACGGCAACGCCGATTGCCAAGGCAACCACGAAGACCATCTGGGAAACTCCTGTAGAAGATAGTCCCGGATATACCCGGATCTCACTAAGAAACACTGAAACAGCTCGTTCAAAGTGTTTGCAACGGCTGAAAACTGCGTCGTTCTATAACAGGACAAGCCCAATCTTCTGATCTTGTTAATGGCTTGCCGGATGGCTGAAAACTGCGGGTGAAGGCGGTCGGATGGCTGATCTTGGCGCACAGTTGCGCTAAAAGAATGCATGAGCAGCTTATTCGAAAATGATTCGCCATCGAACCTCGCGGAATATTCGGTCTCCGAATTGTCCGGCTCGATCAAGCGTACGGTCGAAAATGCCTTCGACCAGGTGCGGGTTCGCGGCGAGATCTCCGGCTATCGCGGTCCACATTCTTCCGGGCACGCCTATTTTTCGCTGAAGGACGACCGTTCACGCATAGACGCGGTCATCTGGAAGGGAAGCTTCTCCAAACTCAAGTTCCGCCCGGAAGAGGGTATGGAAGTCATTGCCACCGGCAAGGTCACCACCTTCCCCGGATCCTCGAAATACCAGATCGTCATCGAGACCCTGGAGCCGGCCGGCGCCGGCGCCCTGATGGCGTTGATCGAGGAACGCAAGCGCAAGCTTGGCGCCGAAGGCCTGTTCGACGCCGATCGCAAGAAGCCGCTGCCCTTCATGCCGAAGGTGATCGGCGTCGTCACCTCGCCAACCGGTGCCGTCATCCGCGATATTCTGCACCGCATCGCCGATCGCTTTCCGGTGCATGTGCTCGTCTGGCCAGTCAAGGTCCAGGGCGAGGGATCCGGGTCGGAAGTCGCCAACGCCATCCGTGGGTTCAATGCGTTCGAACGCGGCGGAGCGATGCCGCGTCCGGATGTGTTGATCGTTGCGCGGGGCGGAGGGAGCCTCGAGGATCTCTGGAGTTTCAACGACGAGATCGTCGTGCGTGCTGCAGCCGAGAGCACCATCCCGCTGGTCTCTGCCGTCGGCCACGAGACCGATTGGACGCTGATCGATTATGCGGCCGATGTGCGCGCGCCGACCCCGACAGGCGCTGCCGAGATGGCCGTGCCGGTGAAAGCCGACCTTGAGGCGCAGGCAGCAGGCCTTTCCGCCCGTCTGCAGACAGGCATCCGTCGCCATATGGATCATCACGGCCAGTCGGTGCGGGCGCTGGTGCGCGCCCTTCCGTCGCTCGATCAACTGCTGGCATTGCCGCGTCGCCGCTTCGACGAGACGGCCGCAGGCCTTGGACGCGGTCTCGAACTGAATACCCTCAACAAGCGCCGCAGTTTCGAGCGCGCTGCCGCTCACTTGCGCCCCGAGGTGCTGTCGACCCGGATTGCCGAGAAGCGTCAGAAACTCAACGAGCGGATGGTGCGCGCCGAGCGTCGCGTCGAGCGCCTGCTCCTCGACGGCCACAAGCGTATTTCCAACGCCGATGTTGCGATGCGCGGCGTGCCCGCGCGGTTGACCGCCCAGACCCGCAGCTTTCGCGACCGCCTGGCCAATCTCGGCCGGCATTCCGATACTGCCATCTTGCACAGGCTCAGCATGGCCAAGGGTGCCATCTCTGCGCAGGACCGCATGCTGCAGTCGCTGTCCTACAAGAATGTCCTGAAGCGCGGCTATGCTGTCGTGCGCGATGAGGAGGATCGCCCGCTCTCGTCGGCAGCGCTGATCTCGGCCGGCCAGGCGATCTCGCTGGAGTTTGCAGACGGCCGTGTGGCTGCCACCGCAGGGGAGGGGATGGATACGATGCCGCCGCCCGCCGCGCCTGTTCCTCCGACGAAGAAGCGCGCCGCAAAACCGGCGGCGATACCTGCCGATGGTGAGAAACAGGGTACCTTGTTCTGAGATTTGCGTCGCTACTCCACAGCGGCCCTTTCGAAATGCGCGAGATAGCGAGCAAGAAGTCCGTCCAGCGCTGCAAACTCCTCCGCGCTAAGGCATGCGATGATCCTCTGCTGGTTCGCCACATGCGCCGTCACGGCATCCTCGATCACCGACAGTCCCTTGTCCGTTAGGCCTATCAGCACGCTTCGGCCGTCCTGCGGGTTGGAAAGGCGGGCGACAAGGCCCTGCTTCTCCAGTTGGTCGATGCGGTTTGTCATGGTTCCTGACGTCACCATGGTGGCGGCGATCAGATCGCCCGGAGAAAGACGATAGGGTGCACCAGCTCTCCGGAGCGTCGCCATAACGTCGAAGCTCGCGGGTGACAGGCCATGTTCGGCAAGGGTCGTCTCGACCTCGCGCATGAGATGGCTGTGAAGGCGACCGAGACGCCCCAGCAGGCCCATGGCCGCGGTGTCCAGATCCGGCCGCTCTCGGCTCCACTGTTCCAGAATTCTATCGACATGATCCATGCAGCCACTATGGCAAAATTTATCTTGACGTCAAGATTTATGGATCTATCTTGAAGTCAAGATAAATAGAGATATGCCGTGTCCCGCCTCCGCGATATTGGCCTGACGGCGCTTGCTCCCGCCATCTGGGGTTCGACCTACATCGTCACGACGCAACTGCTGCCGGCAGGAGTGCCGCTGACGGTAGCGACGCTGCGTGCCTTGCCGGCAGGGCTTCTGCTGCTGGTAATGGTGAGGGAATTGCCGCAGGGCGCATGGTGGTGGAAAAGCCTCGTGCTCGGTCTGCTCAATTTCTCGCTGTTCTGGGCTTTTCTCTTCGTCTCCGCCTACCGCTTGCCCGGCGGCGTGGCCGCGACCGTGGGAGCGGTGCAGCCATTGATCGTCATCGGCCTCTCGCGCCTCGTCATGGGCACCTCGGTGCGCCCAATTGCCATCGTGGCCGGCATGGCGGGACTTTGCGGCGTCGCACTGCTGGTGCTGCGGCCGGGTGCGTCGCTCGATCCTATCGGCATCGCTGCGGGACTTGCCGGCGCTCTCTCAATGGCTTTCGGCACGGTCCTCAGTCGCCACTGGAAGCCGCCTGTATCACCGCTGACCTTCACGGCCTGGCAACTCACAGCTGGCGGTCTGATGCTGGCACCTGCGGCACTTCTGCTGGAGCCGGGTTTGCCGCCGCTGACGATCGCAAATCTTGCCGGGTTTCTCTATCTCGGGCTGGTCGGCGCGGCCTTCACTTATATCCTGTGGTTTCGCGGCCTCCGCCTCATCGGCGCGCCGGCGGCATCAGCGCTAGGCTTCCTGAGCCCTCTCGTGGCAGTCCTTCTCGGCTGGAGCCTGCTGGGACAAGCACTCGATGCGGTGCAACTGGCCGGTGTTGCCGTCGTGCTGGCCAGCGTCTGGGCAAGCCAGCGCGCGTCTCGTGCCCAAGGGCCGAAATGACGCGCGCAACGCTCTTAAATCAGGCCCATTCGCCCTTGCGCATCACAGGTACGCGCGTGCCGTCCGGCTTTACCCCGTCGATGTCTACCTTGTCCGAGCCGATCATCCAGTCGATGTGGATCAGGCTGGAATTTCCGCCCTGCGCCTTGACCTGTTCCTGCGTCAGCGACGCGCCGTCGAGGAAGCATTTCGAGTAGCACTGGCCAAGCGCGATATGGCAGGATGCGTTCTCGTCGAACAGCGTGTTGTAGAACAGGATGCCGCTGGCGGAAATCGGCGACGAATGCGGCACCAGTGCCACTTCACCCAGCCGTCGCGCGCCGTCGTCGGTGTCGAGCACCTTGTTGAGCACTTCCTCGCCACGACTGGCCTTGGCCTCGACGATCCGGCCCGCTTCGAATTTCACCCGGATATCGTCGATCAGCGTGCCGCCATGCGACAGCGGCTTGGTGCTCGAGACGTAGCCGTCCACTCGCAGGGCATGCGGCGTGGTGAAAACCTCTTCCGTCGGGATGTTCGGGTTGCAGGTCACGCCGTTCTTCGCCGTCGAGGCGCCGCCATGCCACTCATGGCCGTCGGCAAGACCGATGGTGACATCGGTGCCCGGGCCAACGAAATGCAGGCTTTCAAAGCGCTGGTCATTCAGCCAGCTGGAGCGGACGCGCAGGTTGGTATTGTGCTCCGCCCAGGCGGCAATCGGATCCTCGACATCGACGCGCGAGGCGGCAAAGATCGCCCTGGCGAGCTTGGCAACCGCAATCGGCTCGGGGTCGTTGGGGAATACCAGTCGTGCCCAGGATGGGTTCGGGTAGGAAACGATGTTCCAGTTGATGTCGAAATTGGAGATCTTCTCGAGCGCCGGCTTGTATGCCGTCGAATTGGCGCGGTTCGCACGGGCTACCTTGGCCGGATCCTGGCCGGAAAGCAGCATCGGGTTGTCGCCGGAGACGGCGAGCCGGGCAGCACCGTTGGCAAAGGCATTGGCCATGCCGTCATAAAGCCAGCCTGCGGCGCGGTCGAAGCTTTCGTCGCTGCCGTTTTCATAGCGGGCAAGGGTTGCTTCCTCGTCGGCATAGAAGGAGGTCACCAGCCCGGCGCCGGCGATATAGGCGTGCCGGGTAATACGGCGGACCAGCGGCATGGCGGCGACCGGCGCGGTGATGACCAGATCCTGGCCCTTCTGCAGCTGCAATCCGACCTTGATGGCCACTTCGGCAAGCTTGTCGAGCTTGACGGGATCAATGGTGTGGGCGCTCTGGGAAACGGATGTCATGGGAACCTGCCTGCTGGGAAATGCGAAGGCAGAAGACTTAAACCCCATTGCGGCGAAAATGAAGCTTGCTGGCTGCCAAATCGCCAGCGGTATCGGCAGAAAAAAATCAGGCGACCAGCGGCACGGCAACGGCTTTCAAAACCGCCAGAGCATCCTTCGGATCGAGCCGAACTTGCAGGCCGCGTTGTCCGCCGTTCATGAAAACATAGGCCTCGTCCATGGCACTGACTTCGATGGCCGTCGGCACGAGCTTTTTTTGGCCGAAAGGGCTGATCCCGCCAACGTGGTAGCCGGTCAGCCGCTCGGCATCGACAGGCTTCATCATATGGGCCGGCTTGCCGCCGAAGGCAGCGGCCAGCTTCTTCATGCTGACTTCGTGATCCGAGGGTACGACAACGCAAACCGGCTTGCCATCGACTTCCGCCATCAGCGTCTTCAGAACCCGATGCGGCTCCTCACCCAAGGCTTCCGCCGCCTGCAGTCCGATACGCTCGGCGTTCGGGTCGTAGTCGTAAACATGGGTAGTGAAAGCGATCTTTGCCTGGCTAAGGACCTGCGTCGCCCGGGTGGTTTTTGACATGGATCAAACCTTGAAAAGGGCGTCGTATTCGCCAGGCCTGAATCCCACCAGCAATTTACCCTCAGCTTCCAGCACCGGCCGCTTGATCATCGAGGGCTGGGCCAGCATCAGCGCAATGGCTTTTTCGGCGTCGAGACCGGTCCTGTCGGCCTCGTCGAGCTTGCGAAAGGTGGTACCGGCGCGGTTGAGCAACGTCTCCCAGCCGGCTTGCCCGATCCAGCCTTGCAGATGTTCGCGGTCGATGCCTTCGGCCTTGTAGTCATGGAAACGGTACGGGATGCCGTGGGCGTCCAGCCAGCTGCGCGCCTTCTTCATCGTGTCGCAGTTCTTGATACCGTAGATCGTGACGCTCACGCTCAGTCCTCCAATGTGCCGGGCTTGCGAACGACGCTGCTCGGGGCGTCGCAGCCGATCTTCATGAGGTCTGCGCCGCGCCGCACCAGGCGGTCGGAGACGCGGGTGACGATCAGTCCGCCCTGCGGCGCGACGATATCCAGCGTACTGTCGGGCATGCCGGGTGCAGTGATGATCGTCGCCAGAAGGTCTCCCTTTTCAACGCGCTCGCCGATATTGCGGTGGAAGAGCACCGTGCCGGCGACAGGGGTTCGGATCATTTCGATATTGTCGAGCGGAACGGCCGGCCCGGTAAAGGCGGAAAGACGGACATCGTCGTCGCGGACGATGCCGCGGGCTGCAAGGAAATTCCACAGGCCATCGGCATCTTTTCTCGCCATCTCGGGATAGACGTCTCGGGTACCGCGCAGCTCGACGGTCACCGACAGTTTCCCTGGGAGCCGCTGCTTCTTTTCGCCCGGCACCTCGTATTTCCAGGCATAGCTCACCGCCTCCTCGAAGGCGGAGCTTTCCCCGTCGGACAAAAGCACCGCCTCCATCTCGAGCGCTGCGGCAAGGTCGGAAGACTCCGGCCAGAAGGCGCTGTCGATATAGGCGTATTGCAGCGATTCATCATCGCAATGGAGATCGATGACCAGATCTGCGCCGAGCGCCATGTGGATCAGCTGGCGCTTCAGCCGCACCACGGCCGGCAGGCGGTCGAGGTTTTCCAGCAACTTGTCGCGGTCGCCAAGTGCGATCAGCGGAAAGTCACGGTTGAAATTGGTGCGCGAGCCGAGCTCGAAGCGGCCTTCCATGCCGCCGAACAGCGATTGGGCAGCACCGATGGGATTGGCATGCGGGACGACGACGATGTCGCTCTGGATGCCGCCGCTGGCCTCCGCCGCCCGCAGTTTCTCGCAGAGAAAATGCAACAGCGCGGTTCCCGGCAATTCGCCGGCATGCAGCGCCGCCTGGATATAGACCTTTGGCGCAGAAGCATCGGAGCCGGCAAAATGCAGCACCGGCAGCTTCCAGGCGATGCCCGGCGTATCGCCCTCGATGACGATCTCGGTAACGTCCATAGATGCGGCTCCCTGGCTGATGACGAGAGGTTCAATAGCAAGCAGGCTCCCCCGCCGACAAGCGCTTTCGGTATGAATCGGGCAGGCAGCTGAGGTGGTGCTGCTAAACTGGAGTAAATATGAGCGCACAACTCTTGTTTTTATCCCGACGGAATGGTTATACCGCGCTGACAATCTCACATTGCCGCAAGGCCAAGAGCAGGATGTTTTCCGTGACCGTATTCAGATCGTTCCTGACCGCAATTGGCGTCTGCCTCGTGCAGGTTTTCGTCAGCCAGCCGGCGCTCGCCGCGGCAACGAAATATCCGCTTACGATCGACAATTGCGGTGCGAAGATCACGATCAGCAAGGCGCCGCAGCGGGCTATCGGGCTCGGGCAAAACAGCGCCGAGATCATGCTGCTGCTCGGCCTGCAGGACAGGATGGCAGGTACCGCGTTCTGGCCGAGCAAGGTCCTTCCCCAGCTCGCCGAGGCCAACGCCAAGGTAAAACTCCTGACGGTAGAGTTCCCGACCTTTGAATCGATCCTCGCCGAAAATCCCGATTTTGTGGCCGCCGCCCTGCCGAGCCTGATCGGGCCGAGCAGCAAGGTCGCCAAGCGCGAGGATTTCGACAAGGTCGGCGTGCCCACATACCTTTCGCCGAGCACCTGCCTCAGCACCGAGAAGGTCAAGAACGAATATGGCAGCCGCGACCAGCTGTGGAACATGGATCTGCTCTACAAGGAGATCGACGAGCTCTCCCAGATCTTCGATGTCGCAGATCGTGGCCAGGCGCTGATTGCCGATCTGAAGACGCGTGAAGCAGCCCTGCGCGCCAGCGTTTCAAAGGACGGAAAAAAGCTGTCCTACGTCTTCTGGTTCTCCAGCCCCAGCCCTTCGGCAGACGCTTATGTCGGCGGCAAGAACGGCGCATCCGGCTTCATTGCCGATGCGCTGGGCGGCCGAAACGCAATCGAGGCGGAAGCCGAATGGCCAACGCTTGGCTGGGAGAGCATCATCGCTGCCAACCCGGACGTCATCGTCGTCGCCAATCTCGACCGTAATCGCTGGGAACTCGACAAGCCGGAAGCGAAGATCAAGTTCCTCACCAGCGATCCTGCCGTCAGCCAGATCGCAGCCGTGAGGAACAAGGCCATCGTTGTCATGGACGGTCAGGCGATGAACCCGACAATCCGCACCATCTATGGTGCCGAACAGGTGGAGACCCAGCTGAAAGCCGTCGGCCTGCTGAAGTGACCGTGACGCGCCGGTCTCTAAGACAGCTGGCGACAGTCAGCCTGCTTGTGCTGGCGTCGCTCGCCGCCATCGGCCTGGTGGTCGGCATCAGCGTCGGCATCGGCGATCTGCCGATCCCGCTTGCGACGACGTTTGCCGCTGTCACCAACCGCCTCGGCATGACGGCGATCGAACTCAACCGCATCCATGAAACCGTGATCTGGGATTACCGCCTCAGCCGGGCGCTGGTGGCGGCATTCTGCGGTGCGGGGCTGGCTCTGTCAGGGGCCATCATGCAGTCGCTGCTGCGCAATCCGCTGGCAGAACCTTATGTGCTCGGGATTTCGGCCGGCGCCTCCACAGGCGCAGTTGCCATCGTCATTCTCGGCATCGGATCGGGCGCGGTGTCGCTATCCTCGGGCGCCTTTGCCGGCGCTTTCGCGGCCTTCCTGTTCGTGGCGCTACTGTCGAACGGCGCGCGCGGCGGCGCCGATCGCACGATCCTTGCTGGCGTCGCCGCCTCGCAGCTTTTCAATGCCACCACATCCTACATCGTCACCACCTCGGGCAACGCGCAGCAGGCGCGCGACGTGATGTTCTGGCTGCTCGGCAGTTTTGGCGGCGTGCGCTGGCCGGAACTGACGCTGGTTTCGATCGTCATCGGCATCTCGCTAGTTGCCTGCCTTGCCTATGCGCGCGTGCTGGATGCCTTCGCCTTCGGCGACGAGACAGCCTCATCGTTGGGAGTGAACGTCGGTCGCGCCCGGATTGTCCTGTTTGCCCTGACGGCGGTCATGACGGCAACGATCGTCAGCATGGTCGGCTCGATCGGTTTCGTCGGCCTCGTGGTGCCCCACGCTGCACGCTTCATCGTCGGGCCGCTGCATATCCGGCTGCTGCCAGCCTGCGCCATCTTCGGTGCGATCTTCATGGTGCTGGCGGATATCGCTTCGCGTGTGCTGATCCCCCATCAGGTGCTACCGATCGGCGTCGTCACCGCGCTCGTCGGCGTGCCCGTATTTTCCTTCATTCTCTACCGGTTCCAGCGGGCATCATGAGCATTGCAGCTGAAAATCTCATCTGGAGCATTGGCAGGAAGACGATCCTGGACGGGATCTCTTTCAGTGCCCGATCAGGCAAGATGCTGGGCCTGCTCGGCCCCAACGGCTCCGGCAAGACATCCCTCCTGCGCCTGCTGGCGGGCCTCAAGCAACCGGATACGGGGCAAGTCACACTCGACGGGCAGGACATCGGCACGGTCAGCCGTCGCAACATCGCCCAGCGCGTCGCCTTCGTGGAGCAGCATGCCACCACCAATGCCGGTCTTCGGGTCATCGATGTGGTCAAGCTCGGCCGCTTTCCCCACCGTTCGATGTTTTCGGGCTGGTCGATCGCAGACGAGGAGGCGGTGGAAGCGGCCCTAGCGCGCACAGGCATGGGGGAGAAGCGCCAGGACCGTTGGCATAGCCTCTCCGGCGGTGAACGGCAGCGCACCCAGATCGCCAGGGCGCTGGCACAATCGCCGAAAGAGCTCATCCTCGACGAGCCGACGAACCACCTTGATATCCAGCACCAGATCGGCCTGCTCAGGCTCGTCTCCAGCCTGCCGATGACCAGCATCATCGCACTCCACGACCTGAACCACGCCGCCATGTTCTGCGATGAACTGATCGTCCTGGAGCGAGGAAAGGTCGTGGCCTCAGGCACTCCCGAGGAGGTGCTGACGGAGACGCTGCTGCGCGACGTATTCTCCGTCGACGCCAGGGTGGAACTGTCGCCGCACACCCAGAGGCCGCACATCCACTATCTCGGGTAGTGCGCATCCCAAGCGGGATATCAGGGAGAAAGACCGCCGCACCGCTGTCTCCGGGGACGGCAAGACTGCGCTTGCTCGCAGGCTAGATGTCTGCAGGTCAGAGGTTCGAAGGGACTTGAAACATTCTCAGACGCTTACTTCGATACGTAAGCGCGCCCACTCCGCGGACGTGACCCGGATGGCAAGCGCATTCGAGCATGATGATATGAAGCGGGCGGTAGCGCTGTGAGACGGATCGGACCGGACTAAGCTGTAATATATCTATGCGCGCAAATTTGTTATGTCGCTAAGTTCGAGCTCATAGGATCGAAACACTAGACAATCTACTCGGTTCGCTGACTGGCGGATCGACGTTTAGGCAGCTTCCTTCAAACGAACCAGCCAGGCGAGTGATCTCATTCCCACTCGATGGTCCCGGGTGGCTTGCTGGTGACGTCATAGACGACGCGGTTGATGCCGCGGACTTCGTTGATGATGCGGGTGGCGGCGCGGCCGAGGAATTCCATGTCGTAGTGGTAAAAATCGGCAGTCATGCCGTCGACAGAGGTGACGGCGCGTAGCGCGCAGACAAATTCGTAGGTGCGGCCATCGCCCATCACGCCGACGGTCTGTACCGGCAGCAGCACGGCAAAGGCCTGCCAGATGGCGTCGTAGAGGCCGGCCTTGCGGATCTCGTCGAGGTAGATTGCGTCGGCCTCCCGCAGGATTTCGAGTTTTTCGCGTGTGATGCCACCGGGGCAGCGGATCGCGAGGCCGGGGCCGGGGAAGGGGTGACGACCAATGAAACTGTCGGGAAGGCCGAGCTCCTTGCCGAGCACCCGGACTTCGTCCTTGAACAGTTCGCGCAGCGGCTCCACCAGGGCCATGTTCATCCGGGCGGGCAGTCCGCCGACATTGTGGTGAGACTTGATGGTGACCGATGGGCCGCCAGAGAAGGAGACGCTCTCGATGACATCAGGATAGAGCGTGCCTTGGGCGAGGAAATCGGCGCCACCGAGCTTCTTTGCCTCGGCCTCGAAGACGTCGATGAACAGCCGGCCAATCGTCTTGCGCTTGGTCTCCGGGTCGCTTTCGCCCTCCAGCGCATCGATAAACATGTCGGACGCATCCACATGCACCAGGTGCAGGTTATAGTGCTCCTTGAACATGGCGACGACATCGGCCGCCTCGTTCTTGCGCATCAGGCCGTGGTCGACGAGGATGCAGGTCAGCTGATCGCCGACGGCCTCGTGGATCAGCAGCGCTGCAACGGAGGAGTCGACACCGCCGGATAGGCCGCAGATCACCTTGCTGCTGCCGACCTGGGCACGGATCGCTTCGACTGCCTTGGCGCGGTAGGCCGACATCGTCCAGTCGCCCTTGAGGCCGGCAATGTTGTGGATGAAGTTGGCGATAAGCTTGGCGCCATCAGGCGTGTGGACCACTTCCGGATGGAACTGCACACCGTAATATTTGCGCTTCTCGTCGGCGATGAAAGCATAAGGCGCGTTCGACGATGTGGCGATGACCTCGAAGCCTTCCGGCAGCGCCGTTACGCGGTCGCCGTGGCTCATCCAGACCTGGTGGCGCGAGCCGGAAGACCAGAGGCCTTCGAACAGCTTGCAATCCTGGTTTACCTCAAGGAAGGCGCGGCCGAATTCGCGGTGATGGCCGCTCTCTACCATGCCGCCAAGCTGCATGCACATCACCTGCTGGCCGTAGCAGATACCGAAGACCGGAAGGCCGCTGTCGAAAATAATCTGCGGTGCCCGAGGCGAGCCTTCGTCGACCGTCGATGCCGGGCTGCCGGACAGGATGACCGCCTTCGGGTTCAGCCGGTGAAAGGCTGCTTCGGCGGACTGGAAAGGGGCGATCTCGCAATAGACGCCGGTTTCGCGGACGCGCCGAGCGATTAGCTGGGTTACCTGGCTGCCGAAATCGACGATGAGAACGGTATCTGGATGAACTGTATGGGTCATGGCGAGCCTTTAGAGAAAAGCCTTGCTTCATGCAATCGGGCAATGCCGGCAAGCGTTAAAAATATTGTCCCGATTGTCCTTGGCAGCAGGGCTTTCAGAACCAGAAGACACCGTCCTCAAGCGCTGCAAACAGGCTGTCGACGGCATAGGAGAGCTTGCGGTCGACGATGTGCAGGTATTCTGTCCAGCCGCTGATATGCTGCAGCTCGACGATGCCGTCCGATATGCCGCGCAGCCCGATCAGCGGCAGGCTGTAGGTCTGGCAGGCGCGCAGCACGGCGAAGGTCTCCATGTCGACCATGTCAGTACCGATGGCGGCATAGGCTTCCGCTCCCGAGATGACGTTGCCGCCGGTCGACAGGCTGGCCGTCGGCACTGCCGGGATACGCAGCGGCAGTTCGACTGAGGCAGGAAGATCGAGAAACGGCGTGCGTCCGCGCTCAAACCCCAGTGGCGAAGCATCCATGTCGCGGTAGGAAACGGAGCTGACCTGGTAGACCTCGGTCTGTTCCAGCGTTGCAGAGCCGGCCGAACCGAGCGAAACGACGAGATCTGGCAGTTCGTCGCGGGCGTCGAGCTGCTCAAGCGTCCGGGTGAGCGCAATCGCTGCCTCGACCGGCCCGACACCGGTCATCAGCGGCTCGATGCGGGAGCGCAGGAACGGCCCGTATTCCGCCTCTGCCGCCATCACGAACAGGATCGTCTTGCCGGAAACGGATTTCAGTTCGAAGCTCATCCCGAAATTCCTTCCCTGCCGCGGATCACCATCATCGTGCCGGTCATCGAGGCGATCAGTTTGGCAGGTCCGTCGCCGATGGCGTAGCCCCGACCGTCGGCGACGATAATCGTCGTGCCCGGCTTGGTGACTTCGCCGCGAAAAAGGAAGCGCTCGCCGCGGCCCGGCGACATCAGGTTGACCTTGAATTCGATGGTCAGGATGGAAGCCTCCGGATCGATGACGCTGTAGGCGGCAAACCCACAGGCGGAGTCCAGGGCTGCAGAAATGATGCCGGCATGCAGGATACCGTGCTGCTGCGTCAGCTTGATGTCGAAGGGCAGTTCGATCTCGACCATGCCGTGCTGGACACGCGTGAGCTCGGCGCCGATGGTTTCCATCGCTGCCTGCTTCTCGAAGCTGTCGCGGATCCGCTGCCTGAAATCGCCGCTGCTGCCATCGTTCATGCCATGCCCTCGTTGGTCACGGGAAAGTGGCATGGCTGCCGGTGTCAGACAAGCGGCGACAGGGCAATTTCAGTTGAGATAGGCGATGGAAGCGTTCAGCACCATCGCAAAGGCAACCCAGGCGGCATAGGGGATGAACAGCAGCGCCGCAATCCTGTCGCGCTGCCAGCGGTTGGCGATGAAGGCGAGGATGACGATCAGCATTCCGAGGATGATGACGAGCGCGATCACCGGCTTCTCTAGACCGAAGAAAAACGGCGACCAGAGAAAGTTGAGTGCCATCTGGACGAACCAGAGCTTCATGCCTTCCGTCTTTGGCCCCATGAGCCATGTGCGTGCACCGGCAATGCCGATGAGGACGTAAAGCGTGGTCCAGGCAGGGCCGAACAGCCAGTTCGGCGGATTGAACGGCGGCTTGACCAGCGACTGGTACCAGGCACCAGGCAGATTGAAGAAGCCGATCGCAAGTCCTATCCCGAGAACGGCGACGATGAAGACGATATAGGTCGATGCTTTGTTCATGGCGACCAACATAAGGTAGCGCCGCCTGTCCGCCAAGCGTCATACCTTGCCAGTATGCATTCCCGGCTGCACGGTTGCGTGTGGCTCTGAAAATTGACCGAAGTTAGAATGGAAAGTGTGATGGCTAGCATCTTGCAGTCGACTGAATCCTACGAGACGTGGCTGCGGACGGCGCTGCCGGGAGAAATTGTAGAGGCCGATCTCGCCCTGAAGCACCAGAAGATGAAGAGCGGCAGCTTCGCGTTCCTTCGCGCCACCTACTGGCGCTGGGCTGAAACCATCCTCGACCTCTGCCCCGAACTGGCGTCGGCGCCCGAGGTGCTGGCGATCGGCGATACCCATCTTGAAAACTTCGGAACGTGGCGCGATTGCGAAGGCCGGTTGGTATGGGGAGCCAACGATTTCGATGATGCAGCGACCATGCCTTATGTGCTCGATCTCGTTCGCTTGACGACAAGTGCCATTCTTGCCCGCAAGGCAAGCTCGCCCTCTACCACTGCCATTGCCGCTGCTATCCTTGCCGGCTACCGACGCGGACTAGGTAGGTCGATGCCCGTTATCCTCGAGCGGGACTACAAGTGGCTGCGAAAGGCCGTCATGTTGTCCAATGGCGAGCGTAAGGATTTCTGGGAGAAATTTACAGAATTGCCGGCCTGCACCGCACCGCCGCGGCAAAAATACCTGGAAGTGCTCCATGGTTCGATGCCAGAGCATACGCGTGACTTTGTTATCAAGCCCCGCACTGCCGGCACGGGAAGCCTTGGTCGTCCACGCTTTGTAGCGATGGTGGATTACTGGCGCGGTGGCCCGGTCCTCAGGGAAGTCAAGGCGCTCGCCATGTCCGCCTGGTCGCTGCGCCACGACCCCGCCAACACCGCCATTCATGCCGGAATTATCGCTGACGGCCGGGCCCGTTCTCCCGATCCGCAATACAGGATCACGGGAGACCTCCTTGTTCGCCGCCTTTCGCCGAACAGCCGCAAGATCGAGGTCGATGGCGATCTCGACATGCTGCTTATGCCGAACATGCTCGACCTCATGGGTTTCGAGATCGCCAGTTGCCATTCGAACGACGCGTCCGTCATCCCGGCCATCCTCGCCGATCTCGATGCGCGCGGCGATGCGTGGCTGCGTGCGGCGGCGAAGACGGCGGCAGCCGCAGTTGCTGCAGAGCAGGCCGAGTATGCGGCAGCTGGCTGAGTTTGGGGCAACTCGTTTGCCCGAGGCAACCGGCTACACCGGCCGGCCGATCCTCACGATATGCTGGTCCCAGGCAACATCGCTACGGGCACCACCGAAAGTGCCGTCGTAGGAGGAGACTGCAAAGCCATCCGCCCCGGGCGCAATACCGGCGGCATTGTCGATGCTCTCGACTTTCAATACGACACCCGTGCGGCCGTCGAGTGTCACGGCTGTGCCGTTGACCGGCGAGGTAACGCCGACCAGATGTTCATGCCGGTTGACGGCAATGGCGCCGACATAGTTGCCGAGTGCCCGCGTCGTGTCGTCGGGCAGCGTCACGAACGTCAGATCCTCGCCCTTTGCGAAGTGACCGACGAGAGGCGGCAGCGAATTGCGCGGGCCCTCGTACTGGCAGGCAAACCAAATCCTGCCACTGGCATCTATGTCCACGTGACGCGTCGACACCTGGGCATATTCCGCCGGCAGGCCGTGTTTTTCGACCAATGCTCCGGTGGCCGCGTCAATCAGCGTCAGCGACGGTTCCATGTGGTCGAGATTGAGCTTCGTGCGGCCGAATTCCGGATGGGTCTCGATGCCGCCGTTGGCGACGACGATGAGACGGCCGTCGTCCGACACCGTCATGTCGTGCGGCCCGGTGCCGAAGGTCTGGTATTCGCCAATGCGGGAGAACCGATTGCGGGCGTCGTAGAGGCCGATGACGCCGCGGTTGTTGTCGAAGTCGTTCTCGCTGGCATAGAGCAACCGGCCGTCCGGAGAAAATGTCCCATGGCCGTAGAAATGGCGCCCTTCTGCGGCGGCGATAACGATAGGCTCGGCCTTGCCTAAAGGATCGAAAATCATCGCGTAGGTGCCGGGGCGGCGGGCGAAGGCTACGGTATGGCCGGTCGCTTTCGAAAAGGCCATGCCGTGGGCGCGGGCGGGAAGGGCCACGCGATCGACGATCTCGCCGCGCTCGGTCACGGTCGCCACGGCGAAGGAGCCGTCGGCTGCGCGGATGCCGGATGCATAGACCGCATCGGCCCGCTCCAGCGCCATCAGCGCGTCTGGCCGGAGGCATGCGAGGAAACCGATCCCGGCAGCCTTGACGAATTGTCGGCGATCGATGAGCGCGCTGCGCAAGGCCTCAGTCTCCGTCAGCAAACGAAAAGCCGGCCGACAGACCGATGTCCACGCCATAGCCGTCTGAGAGATCGGTCGCCAGCAACCGGGCTTCGGCGAGCAGCGTATCGATCTTGCCGCGCTCCGTGGGGTCGCCGATGGCGGCTTCGATATCGGGATTGATCGAGCCTGCGGTGGCGATCAACTGGCTCAGTCTCGTGTCTATCTTCGCAGCGATGTCATGCTTGGCCGGCGGCAGGAGGTCGGTCATGCCAGCTTTCTGCCACAGAGCCTGCAAGCCTTCGAGGTTGGCCTTCACCGAGGGCCAGGTGTTTCGGGAGCGCCAGTAGATGGCCATGTGCGGTCGGGCCGCCGCAGGGTCGCCCTTGTAGAAGGTCTCCAGCCGCTGGTCGCGGACGTTCTCAGCCCCGTGGACAAGGATGCCGAGCAGAGCGGTGATGGCTTCCTTGTTGTCCATGAAATCGTCGCTGGTCTTGCCCGGTGTCTTCCAGGAGGCCTGTACGCCCTTCGGGTCGTCCCATTCGGCTGAAATATCGCCGGAGACCTGCGCGATATTGCCGGCGATGGCCGCACCGTAGCGGCATCGGAAGCCGTTTTTATCGGTAGCAAGCGTCTCGGAGCCATTGCCATACAACACGTATTCCAGCGCCGTCAGGCTCTGCAGCGCGACGCTCTTGGCGGCAACATCGGCAATTGTGGTGTCCTTCTCGTCGGCCTTGGCGATGAGCGCCTGCACCTGCTTCATGCCGATGCCCTTGCGGTCGGGGTAAAACAGGATGTGCTCGAAGCGGTTCTTGTCGAGAACCGGGCCAACCTGGACGATCTCGATCATGGACCACGCCGTGATGGTGTCGGTGAAGGCAGCTTTAGCGATCGTTTCCGCCTGCACCGAGGGATTTTTGCAAAGACCTGTTATCGCGGTCGAAAGCGCATTTGAGGACGCGTGCATCCTTGTGTAGCCGGGGCGGATGACGTCATCGACGGCCTTCTGCATAACGCCGGGGACCGCCGCGTCGTTCATGGGGCCGGGCGCCGGCGTCTCTGCACCGGCCGGCATAGCAGCGCTTGTCATCAGCAGGGCAGCAGCGAGAAATTTCCAAGGGCGCATCACAGGGACTCCACAAAGGTGATCAGGGCTTGCCTATCGTCTTTCGACAGGGTTGCAAATGCGTCGCGCGCTTTTGTCGCCTCGCCGCCATGCCAGAGTATGGCTTCGGTCAGGCTGCGCGCCCGGCCGTCGTGCAGGAAGAAGGTATGGCCGCTGACGGTTTTCGTCAGGCCGATGCCCCACAGCGGAGGCGTGCGCCAGTCCTTGCCGCTCGCCACGCCGACAGGTTGACCATCGGCGAGACCGTCGCCCATGTCGTGGAGGAGGAAATCGGAATAGGGCCAGATCAGCTGGAAGGACTGCGCCTCGGTGCCGGCATCGCTGCGGGTGACGAATTTCGGCGTGTGGCAGGCAATGCAGCCGGACTGATAGAACATCTCCTTGCCGTGCAGCACGGTCGGATCGCTGGGCTTGCGGCGGGCCGGCACGGCGAGGTTCTCGGAATAGAACGTCATGAGATCGAGCACTGCCTCAGGCGCTTCCGTCGGGCCGAGGCGCTTCTGCACGCCATCCGGCATGGCCAGACATTGCGGCTCCCGGGCGGTGCAATCGCCATAGGCGTTCGGCCTGTCGGGGTTGGATATGCCGATATCGCCTTCGAGGGCAGCCGAGGACTGGTCGCGCACCGTGGCATTCTGCGCCTTCCAGCCGAAGCGTCCGAGCGCAAGCTTGCCGGTCCTGTTGTCCCGCACGATCGCCGCCTTGCCAGCAATGCCATCATGGTCGCGGTCGTCTGGGTCGGCATGCGCCAGGATATCGGCATCCGGAATGGCCTCGATCAGCCCGAGCCCGAGCATGGCCGGGGCGACGCGCGCCGAGAGCGTTGTATCTGGCTCAAGCGGACCATAGGCCAGATCGGTGGCGGAATAGCGCGGCTGTCGCAGCGATACCGTCTCGCCACCTGCCAGGGTGACAGAATGCTCGGTGTAGGCGACAGCGACCTGGCCCTCGCCGGCAAGCCCGGGCACTGCCGTGTCCTGAAGCTGGGTGCCATAGGTCGCGTCGGGAAAGTTGACGACACGGGAGTCCGCCACGGCCTGGCGCTCCTCGGCCGTTCTTGCTGGCCGAGCCAGCCGGAGGAACATGGTGGCAGCTCTGCCCGAAGTCTCCGGCGGGTGGCCACGGCCGTCGTTGATATGACAGCTTTGGCAGGAGCGGGCATTGAACAGCGGCCCGAGGCCATCGGCCGCCTGGGTCGATGACGGCGAGGAGACCCAGAGCTGGCGGAACAGCGCATTGCCGAGATGAAAATCGAGCCCGCGTGCCGGATCGAGAGTGGTCGGAGGCTGGGAGAAGGCCTGATCGTTGACGGCAGCAGTCGACGTCCCGGCGCCGCTTTCCATCGTCTCGTAGGTCTCTGCCCGGGAGAAGTCCGTCGTCGGGCGGGTCACGGCCTGCACGCGCTTCAATTGCTCCGGCGTCAGGTCGGTGCGGACCGCAGGAGCGTCAATCCCGTCGGCAGCCACCGGCAATCCGCTGCAGCCAAGCGCAGCAGCCAGCAGTGTGACGGTGAAAATGCGACGGCCAGAATGGTCTTTCATAACGGACGAAAGGGCGGCGGTATCGCGCCACCGCCCTCCTTCATCACTTCTTGAAGACGGAGCCGGGGTTGTCGAGGCTGTCAGAACCTTCGAGCTTGACCGTCCCGACGTCGAGCGCAGCGATAACCCGCTGGATGCTCTTGGTCTGATCCAGCAACCCGTCGATGACGCTCTGGACAACGGCGTTGCCCTTGGCGTTGCCTTCGCCGATCATCTGGTCGTACTTCTCGACGGTCTCGCCACGCTTGACCATGGCATCGGCCGCCTTCTGGGTGAGGGCGAACTTGGCCATCATTTCCTTATCGACGGCCTTGTCCTTCTCGGCCACCAGCTCGTGTAGCGAGGGACCCTTCATCTTGGTGCCGTCGATGCGCGTGTAGTTGCCGGTGTAGGCCGACTGGATGCCGACGATGTCGTTGTTATAGGTGTTGTAGGTATTGTCCGAGAAGCAATCATGCTCCTGCTCCGGATCGTGTAGCAGCAGGCCGAGCTTCATGCGTTCGCCAGCCAGCTCGCCATAGGAGAGCGAGCCCATGCCGGTCAGGATGGCAACGATACCGGCTTTCGGGTCCTTCTCGTCTTCCTTGGTGGCAGCACCATCGGGCGCCCAGTCGTCGGTCATGGTCTGGAGATCGGCAACCAGCTTGGTCGATGCCGACTTCAGATACTCGGCGCGGCGATCGCAATTGCCGCCGGTGCAGTTCTTCACGTCGTAGTCCGTGGCTGGACGTTCGCCGGCACCCGGGCCGGTGCCGTGCAGGTCCTGGCCCCACAGCAGAAATTCGATGGCGTGGTAGCCGGTGCCGACATTCGCGTCGACCTTGCCTGCGCTGTTCAGCGAGGTGATGAACTCAGGCGTCAGATGCGACGCGTCGACGTCCTTGCCATCGATCTTGATCGTCTTGTTGGCGATGACGTTTGCGACATAAAGGGCATTTTCGTCGCTTTCTGTGCCGTAGGACTTGTCGACATAGTCGATCAGACCTTCGTCCAGCGGCCAGGAGTTCACGTCGCCTTCCCAGTCGTCAACGATCTTGTTGCCGAAGCGGTACACTTCCGACTGCGAATAGGGAACGCGGGCCTTGATCCAGGCAGCGCGGGCAGCGTCGAGCGTCTTCTTGCTCGGCGTCGCGATCAGCGCATCGATGGCCTTGTCGAGCGCCTTTGCGAGCGTCAGCGAATCCTCGTACTTCGCATGGGCGACGTCTGCATAATGCTTGACGATGGCAGCCTCATCGACGGCAGCGCGGGCTGGAAGTGCGTAGGCGGTCATGGAGGTAGCGGCGAGCGCCAGGGCGGCGTAAAATCTGATTTTCAATATCGTAATCCTCTACAGCGACTGTCTGCGCCATCGGAAACTGGGGCGATGGCTTCATGGCCGAAAAATAAAGTGGTGTCAAACACTCTAGTTTGGAATGAATTTAAGCGTGGCCTGTCCCTAGGATGCCCGAAATGCGAAATGCCTTTGCTTGCAAAGCAGGGCGTTGCGGCGCAAAACGCTATTCAAGCCGAAACTTTAGAAGTCTGCTATGATCCATCGCCATTTAAGACACTTCATTCACCGCCACGAGCCCAGGGGCCACTGGCACGGGCAGTTAAAGGCCGGTATCGGCGCCTGCGTCGGCATGCTTGCCGTCGGGGCGTTGGCGATCATGACGGGAATTCCGCTGCTGATCGCACCGTTCGGCGCCACGGCCGTGCTGATATTCGGACAGCCGAAAAGCCCGCTGGCCCAGCCTGCCAATGTGTTCGGCGGCTATCTCATTGCCGCCGCCATCGGCAGCCTCGCCATGGCCGTTGCGCCCGGCCTCTGGTGGACGGCGGCCATCGCTGTGGGCGTAGCGATCGGAGCCATGCAATTGCTGCGCGTTACCCATCCGCCGGCCGGCGCGGTGCCGTTGGTGGCCTTCGCCTCCCACCTTTCGGCGGGTCTGTTATTCACCGTCGTCGTGGTCGGCGCGCTGGCATTGATCGCCATTGCCGTTCTGCATCATGCCATCCCGCCGCGACATCAATATCCGCTGCGGGTGGATTGAATTACGGATTGCGACGCATCCGGCAGAAGAAGAAGCCGTCTGTGTCGGTGGAGGCCGGCGTCAGCGTGATCGTCTTGCCATCCGACGAGCGCGGCTGCTGTGCGTCAGCACCGAACAGCGCTGTCCACGAACTCAGCGACTCGATGATCTCGAATTGTGGATTGTCGGTGGTAAAGCGCTGGACCTGAGCCTCGTTTTCTTCCGGAAGTACCGAGCAGGTCACATAAATAAGAATACCGCCCGGCCGGACATATTCAGATGCCTGTAACAGGGCGTCGTGCTGCTGGCCGATCCGCTCGTCGAGGTTCTTCTGCGTCAATCGCCATTTAGTGTCCGGCCGACGCCGCCAAGTGCCGGTCCCGGTGCAGGGAGCGTCGACCAATACCTTGTCGAAGCGACCGACGAGTGCGGCAAGACTGGTCTTGTCGTCGTGCACCTGAACGTTGCGGGTGCCTGCGCGCTTGAGACGCTCGATGATGGGCGCTAGTCGCTTCCGATCGGAATCGTAGGCATGCACCTGGCCCTTGTTGTTCATCGCAGCAGCCATTGCGAGTGTCTTGCCGCCGCCGCCGGCGCAATAGTCGAGAACTTGATCGCCTTCCGCCGGCATGACCAGATCTGCAACGATTTGCGAGCCTTCGTCCTGGACTTCGAACCAACCTTTTTGGAACGAAAGCTCAGCCGTGACGTTAGGGAGACGGGAAGCACCTTCGCCTGCGGCAATTCGGATGCCGTATCGGGCGATCTTCGCGGGGTGGGCGCCCACCCGTTCCAGCGCCTTGGCAGCCTTTTCCCGGGAAGACTTGAGTGCATTAGCGCGGAGATCGAGCGTGGGACGCTCGGCCAGCGATTTTGCCTCGGCCAGCCAGTCGGAACCAAATGCCGTTTCGAACGACGCCTGCGTCCATTCAGGGATGTCGCCCTGGATATAGCCTTCGGCATTGGCGAGTGAGCGGCTTGCAAATGCGGCAACCGAGGCATCGCTCAGCGGTTCGGGCGCAAAGCGGTCGCCCTCCGTCTCTGACGCCAGGCTTTCGGGCGTAACGCCCCATTGGCGAAACAAAACGGCATGGGCAAGAGCGGCAGGGCCGTCATCGTCCATGAGGTAGGCATGGGATAGACGCATGCGAAGTGCGTCGTAGACGATATTTCCGATTGCAGCCCGATCGCCCGATCCGGCGAAACGGTGACCCAATCCCCAGTCCTTTAGCGCGTCGGCGACAGGTCGCTTGCGGGCCTCGATGTCGGCAAGGATCTCAATGGCCCCTTGAAGCCTGCCGCCCAGACGCATGTACTCTTCTCCCGCATATCTCTAGGTCCCCGTGACGTACTCGACCAACGTCGGTTTGCCAGCAAGGGGCTGTCTCAAGCGGCTAGGTAGCCGCGATTTACGCGGAGAGCAAGCTTTGGAGCAGACACGTGGCTCAGGTGACGACCGAATAGCAGATGCTGGCGGTGCCTGAAGCAACCATGCCGATGTCCTGTGCGGCAGCGCGGGAGAGGTCGAGGACACGTCCGCGGATGAATGGACCGCGATCGTTGACGCGGACGACAACCGTCTTGCCGTTGTTCTTGTTGGTAACGCGGATACGGGTCCCGAAGGCCAGCGAGCGATGGGCAGCGGTCAGCGTCGAAGCATTCATGCGTTCGCCGGAAGCGGTCTTGGAATGTGCTGCATACCAGGATGCGCCTCCACAGCCCGTTGCTGCCGATGCTGTAATAGGATTGATAACAACGCAAGCTGATATAGTTGCGGTGATCGCTAGAATGCGGGAGATAATATTCAAAACAGATTTACCCTCGACGTTGTTGAGCGCCGTGCTTGAACGACGAGGGGCTTAAATCCGGCGAAAAATGGCGAAAAAGTGCTGCAATCGATCACGGAGTATTACAGTCTGTAATATTCGTTGTGAAGCCGATAAAAGAAGATGTAAATCAAATTGTCTGTTTTTTGGAAAAAAATGAATGGAATCAGCGAGAAATCAGATGATTATTCTGCCGGCTCAGGCGCGGGCGGGGAGATCACGATATTTCTGAAATTTCTTTTGCGCGAGCGTCATATTCGTTGCCTTAGTTGCGCAAATTTAGAGGCCGTTAACCTTTGCTGTCAGCACTTTTCATCCAGAAAAGCTTCTAAGTAGGAAAATTCAACCCTTTGATCGCATGCGATCCATGAATTTTCCAGCGATGTCGCGTGCGTTGCGCTTGAGAGAAAATGCGGGTCTCTTCAATCATGACGCGAAAGAATTCATTCGCTCGCCCATGGGCGAACGCGATTTCAGCCGCGCCAGCGACCGGATGACCAGAGTTCGGCAAGCGATGCGCGGTACTCGGGATGGCTGAAGTGGAAGCCCAGCGCCTTCAGCCGGCTATTCGATACACGCTTGTTCTCCCCATAGAAGGATCTCGCCATGGGGGATAGTTCGGCCGTCTCGAACGGTGTTTCCGGCGGCGGGGCAATGCCCATGAGCTTTGCCGCTTCCGCCACGATGTCCTGCGGTGGGGCGGGTTCGTCGTCGGTGACATTGAAGATGCCGCCAATGCCGCGATCTGCGAGGAAACGGCTGGCGGCGCCGATGTCTTCAACGCGAATGCGATTGAATACCTGGCCCGGTTTCACGAGCCTGCGTGCTGTACCCTTTTCGAGATTACAGAATGCGTTGCGGCCCGGACCATAGATACCGGAGAGCCGCAGCACGGCTGTCGGCACCCCGAGTTTGTCGCCGATGGACATCCATCCGTCCTCTGCGGCCACCCGCTCGACGGATCGGCCGGACACGGGCCTTATCGATGTATCCTCGTCGATCCATGCACCCTTGTGGTCACCATAGACGCCGACGGTCGAAAGGTAGCCGATCCATTGCAGCTCGGGCATCAGCGTCGCGATGCGCTCGCCCGCCAGCCGGATCAGTGGATCCCCCGCCTGCCCGGGCGCAATCGACTGCACGAGGTGGGTCGTCTTCCTCATTTCGTCGAGAAGGCGCGGTTCCAGCTTTTCGCCGTCGAACACCAGGCCCGAAATGCCTTGCCGTTCAAGGACCAAGCGCTTTTCCTCGGCGCGCGTCGTACCGACGACGGTGTTTTGCGGGCCCGAAAAGCTTTTGGCGATGGCTGTGCCGGAATAGCCGCAGCCGAAAATCATTGTGTGCATGACATCATCCTTGCAGCGCGCCACTCCTCGCGCACCTCTTCGTCGAGATCGTCCGGCCTTTCTGCCGCAAATAGCGCAAACTCGCCAGCCGTCATCAGTCGACCCAGGGCCCAGGCCGCCATGCCGCGCACGATGGGCGCGCTGTCGTCGGCAAGCCGCCGGCATGGCTCGATCAATGTCCCGTCGCGCGAATTGCCGGCAGCGATCAGAACGTTACGCGTAAACCTGTCGCGGCCGATGCGCTTGATGGGCGAGCCGCTGAAAAAGCTGCGGAAGCTTGCGTCGTCAAGGCCGAGCAGGAAGGCGATCGACGGCTCCCGCAGATCCTCCCGTGCCACCAGCTTCATCTCGGAGGCACTTGCTGCAAACTTGTTCCAGGGGCAGGCGGCAAGGCAATCGTCGCAGCCGTAGATGCGGTTGCCGATGAGCGGCCGCAGTTGTCTGTCGATCAGCCCCTTGTGCTCGATCGTTAGGTAGGAAATGCAGCGGCGCGCATCGAGTTGGTAGGGAGCTGGAAAGGCATCGGTGGGGCAAGCCGTAAGACAGGCGGTGCAGGAACCGCAATGATCGCTCTCCGGCTCGTCGCTGCCAAGGTCTGCCGTGGTGAACATCGACCCTAGAAACAGCCAGGAGCCATGCGTACGACTGACAAGGTTGGTGTGTTTTCCCTGCCAGCCCAGCCCGGCTGCTGCCGCCAGCGGCTTTTCCATGACCGGTGCGGTGTCGACGAAGACCTTGACGTCTTCCTTCGAGCGCGCCGCGAAACGGGTGGCAATCTCCTTCAGCCGCCCCTTGATGACATCGTGATAATCGCGGTTGCGGGCATAGACCGAAATCGCAGCCTTGTCCGGCTTGCCAAGGATGCCGCGTGGATCTTCGTCCGGCCCGTAGTTCAGCCCGAATACGACTACCGAGCGTACGTCTGACCAGAGGGCAGCCGGACTTGCCCGACGCTCCCGTGTCTCCGCCATCCAGTCCATCGTTCCGTGAAAACCCTCGTCGAGGTAGATGCCGAGCCGCGGGCCGGCCTCCTGAATGGAGTGCGGACCGGTAATCCGACAGAGATCGAAGCCCAGTCGCAGGGCTTCCTCCTGGAGGAATGTCTTCAGGCTCCGGCTTCGGGCCGCCGCCTTGTCGGGCCTTGTCGGCGGATTTTCGGTCGCCTCAGGCATGGCGCGCCCCGTTAGAAGTCCAGGTCGGTATAATGGGAGACCGGTGAAAGGCCGCGGACGCGCTCGGTGAGCAGGGGCCTGAAGGAAGGCCGCGATTTCAGGCGCTGGTACCAGTCCTTGACGATCGGCACCTCGGCCCAGGCGATCTCGCCCATGTAATCGAGCACGGAGATCGAAGACGCGGCCGCCAGGTCGGCGTAGCTCATCCGCTCGCCGGCCAGCCATTGGCGCGAACCGGCAAGCCAGGTCACGTATTTCAGATGCTGGCGAATATTGGCGCGGGCGGTGCGCATCATCTTCGAATCGGGAGCGCCGCCGCCCTGGGCAGCCGTCATCTGCAGTTTGTAGACCCGTTCGCGCGCGAGAGGCCGTGTGACGTCCTGCTCCATCTTCAGGAGGAACCATTCCGTCAGCCGGCGGATCTCGGCGCGCTGGAAAGGATCTTCGGCAAGCAGGCGCCGATCGCGTTTCAGCACACCATGCGTCTCGTCGAGATATTCCGAAATGACGGTAGCGCCGCACAATGCCCGCATGCTGTCGTCGACATAGACAGGCAGTGTCCCGGCCGGGTTGAGCGCCAGGAAATCATGACGCTTTTCCCAGGTCTGTTCTTCGATCAGATCGGCGTGGAACCCGTATTCCGACAGGATCAGTCGTACGAAGCGAGACGCGGATGACATGGAATGATGATAGAGAGTCGGCATGTAAACTCTGAACTATGGGATTGATGAAGGGCTTGGGCGTGGCTTGTCGTGTGGCTGCCCTAGTCATGACTTGTTTGTTGCAGCTATAGAAGTTTGGTCCCGGCAACACAAGCCAATCGGACCACCCGCCCTTTGACATAGGACACAAGATGGCTGAAGAAACTATCAAGGGCCGATAGGCGGCCCTATCGACAGCGCATCATATCGATAAAAACGGACCCCGTTTTTGCCCCCGCCCACCCCTCCAATCGAGCGAATCCCAACTGGAGACTATTCATGGACTACATCAATGCTGCGCTTCTTGGCATTATAGAGGGTATCACCGAGTTTCTGCCGATCTCGAGCACCGGCCACCTGATCATCGCCGAGCAATGGCTCGGCGCCCGGTCGGAACTTTTCAATATCGTCATCCAGGCTGGCGCCATTCTCGCCGTGACCTTCATCTACTGGCGCCGGTTGATGGATCTGGTGCTCGGCTGGCGGGATCCACGCAACCGATCCTATGCCGCCAAGCTGATCGTCGCGTTCCTGATCACTGCGGTGCTCGGGCTGATCGTCAAGAAGTTAGGCTTCGAATTGCCTGAAACAGTTACGCCAATCGCCTGGGCGCTGATCGTCGGCGGCATCTGGATGATCTTTGCCGAGTGGGCTGCAGCCCGTCGGCCACAATACAAGAGCATCACCTGGTATGTGGCGATCCTCGTCGGCATCGCCCAGATCGTCGCTGGCATCTTTCCCGGCACGTCGCGCTCGGGTGCAACGATCTTCGTTGCCATGCTCGCCGGTACCGGCAATCGTGCCGCCGCGACCGAATTCGCCTTCCTGGTCGGTATTCCGACGATGTATGCGGCCAGTGGCTATGAGTTGCTGAAGACATTCAAGGACGGCGGAGCGGCAGGCGAGGACTGGGGCGCTCTGGCGATTGCCTTCATCGTCTCGACGGTCGTTGCCTTCGTCGCCGTCAAGTGGTTGCTCTCCTATATCCAGAGCAACCGGTTCACGGTGTTTGCCGTGTATCGCATCATTCTCGGCGCGATCCTGCTCGGTCTGGTGGCAGGTGGCATCGTTCGCTGATCAAAGACTTCCAGCATTCGCGCCTGATGGCGCGGATGCGATAGGGCGATTGCTTTGATTTAGCTATTTCCGGGGGGTAGAAGTCAGGAAGCCGGTGGTCATGCGCCGGCTTCTTTTCGTTGTCAGTGGGCGATCGATGCGGAATCGATGGAGCCGGTGCTGCATGGATCGACGCCATAAGCAGGCGAGCACTCGCCCTTGAGTGCGGCAACACTGTTTGGTGCCATGAATGAACCGGCAACGATAACCAGAGCCGCACAGACGAAGAGAAGTGCGATTGACTTGCCCATCTAAAAATACCTTTCCGCAATGAATAGTGCGCGTTGAGACCCTTGGGGACGTCGTCCGTCGCGCGGTTTTGTTAATCAGTGGAATGGAAATTAGCAATAAAGGTTCCTGCTGAATTTCCCGTTAATTCGAGTATTCCGGCGCTGCGTCTTTTGGGCAACGCTGCGCGGTGGACAACCGCTCGAAAAGCCCGAAAGAGGCCGTTTTCCGGCCACAAACTAAAGACGCCGTCTGCGAAATCGCAAACGGCGTCGAGGGCATTTAAAATTTATTTTATGAACCTCAGGCCGCTTTGCCGGTTCCGGAGAATTGCCCGTGAGGGCGAAAGCGCACCAGATAGGAGGGGAGCACCGAGGTCAGCATGGTCGGGCGGATGCCCATTGCAGCCAATGTCCGGCCTTCAGCCTCTGCCTCCGGCGACACGATATTGTCGACCTTCAGCAGCGTCACCTGGTCTGGTGTAATCGGTGGCGTGATCAACGGTATCATCGAGGCGACGCTGCCGATCATCGAGGCGACGCCGAACGGGATCGACACCAGCGGCCGCTTGCGGTTGACGACCTTGAGGATAGTCTCGAGACATTCGCGGAAGCTCAGCACTTCGGGGCCGCCCAGCTCGTAGATCGTACCCGGTGTCAGCTTGCCATCGACCGCGCGGCCTACGGCCTCGGCAACATCCTCGACATAGACCGGCTGAAACTTCGTCTTACCGCCGCCGATAAGGGGCAGGGCAGGCGCCAGGCGCGACATATCGGCAAACTTGTTGAAGAAGCCGTCCTCCGGTCCGAAGACGATAGACGGCCGAAGAATGATTGAATCCGGCACGATCGACAGCACTGCGGCATCCGCCTTGCCCTTGGTACGGCCATAAGAAGAGGCTGAACCGCCGTTGGCTCCGATCGCCGAGATATGGGTAAGCTTGGCACCGACTGCGCGGGTGGCCTCGGCAATCGCCCGGCCGCCGAATTCCTGCACGGCGTCGAACGTATTCCGACCGCTCTCCGACAGGATGCCTACGCAGTTGACGACGAACTGCGCGCCTTCGACGGCGCGGTCGACAGAGTCGCGATAGCGCAGGTTGGCCTGTACGGCAGAAATTTGTCCGACATTGCCGGCAGTCAGCAGGAAGCCTGCAAGATCTGGACGCCTGACGGCGACACGGATGCGATAACCGCGTTTCGCCAACACCCGCACGACATGCCGCCCGACGAAACCGGACCCTCCGAACACGGTGACAAGCGGCGGCAGGTTGGACAGTGTCATGGCAAATTCCTCGAAAGGCTATGGTGCTGATCGCAAAGGTCTTAGCCGAATCGCCACGCGAGGTGAAGGGCCTGCCGTGCCATCAGCGCTGCTGTTTTCTACCCGATGTCGACGGCAAGGCACTCGACAAGGCTTGGTCACGCACGGGTGAGGCGCGAGAGGCTTCAGGTCGCCGTGAGCGCCAGCCATTCAGCGCCCGTATGCGGCCGCCACCGACACCGATCTTTGCCTAACCCGGCGATCCGACCGTGCTTATTCCAAAAGGCGGCAACTCTACGTTTCCGGTACCCGTTTCGACCGTCTGGACATAGGGCGTGAGATTTGCGATCCACAACAGCCTTTTGCCATCTGGAGCACTGACTTCAAGCCCCATGAGCTTGTCCGGTGCGCTTGAAATGCATTGGATCCAGCGACCGCCGAAGAGCGCCGCCAGGCCATGGACGACCCTGTGCAGCGGTCGCATGCCGCCTTCGGCAACAGGTTCGCCCCGGCCGGCGATCAGCCCGAATGGACCTGTCAGCGCCGAAAGGGTCAGGCACTCGAGCCCGGCTTCCACCACACGCGCCGCATAGCCAAGCGCGAAAGCCGCAGCAAAATCGGCATTGTGGCGCGGGTCGCTGTTGGCCATCGCCATCCGCGCGCCAGATGGATTATCCATCGTCCGGCTCCCATAGGGGTTCTGGCGCATGGGAATCGTAGAAGGGCCGATACGGTATGGTTTATTCCCATAGATCGCCCGGACCGACCGGGTGATGAAGGGCAGCGCTTCGAGCGTCTGCATGACGCTGAGATCGTCTGCGGCATGAACGATTGGATTGGTGCAATGCGTGATAAAGTCGAGTTGTTCGGCCGGTACCCGCTTGCGGTTGAGCTCTGTGAAATAGCTGAGCATGCCTCCGCCAAGACGGACTCCGGGAAACGCGGCGCGGGCAGCGCTGTAAACCGTCTCCAGCGGCGGGCAATCCGGCCACGGGCTTCCCGGAGGCGTCGACTGCCGGTCGATGGAGGGCGAGACGACGACGGCGTCTGGCGAAAAGCCGGCATCGCGCATCCATCCCGCAATCTCTGACAGCTCGTCTGACACGGCCGCACGGCAAGGAACCGCGATCTCCAGCGTAGTCCGGCCGTGGTGCAGGTTGATAATGTCGGCAAAGTCTGCAAACGCGCTTCTGCCGTGACCTGCCAGCGGATCGAAGTGGAACAGCAACTCCTGCGCGCCGACAGCATTGAGTTGCATGCCCGCCCCGAGCGTCGCAGCCGCTTCCTCGGGCGTCACGACCAGTCCGACGGCAGGCATTTTCCCGGACGCAGGGCCGGAAATCAGCCGGATGACTGCATCTGGTGATACGCTTTTTAACGGAGCCGTTTTTCTGAGATCCGTGATGGTCAGCACGACGCGCTGATGCACCGTCTCGCCGGCTGCGATCCGGTAGGGCCATGGCAGCGCAAGCGGCCGCACATAGGTCTTGTACGAGGCGTCCGACCAGTTGCGCTGGTCTTCCATCTCGAATGTGTCGCCTTCCATCCGGCATTCGGCGGTCACATCTGGCATCACCTCATGGCTGATGGCGCGCATTTCCAGGAAGGGTTGCCAGGGCTCGATGAGGTCGGGAAAGGTCGACGTCTCCATGCTGCCGTCGACATGGGTGACAGTCACCGGTCGACCGGCAAGGCCGACAATGGGATGGAGAATGCAGAAGCCGCAGCGGCAGGTCTCGAAGCCGCTCTTCGAGACAGCCTCGGCATCAAATCGTAGCTGTCCGCCGGCATCGGCTGAGATGGTCACGAGAATGCGGAGGTCGGCATCATCAGGACCATCGCATGTGGCTAAGTAGCTGACCGCAAAACCGTCCGTTTGCTGATCGATGACGAGGTTCTCGATACGGGGACCGTAGGTCCTCCAGTCGCGGTCGCGCACCAGGAAGGCGACGCCCCTGAGCACTTCTACGCCGTCGTAGCGGACTGTGCGAAGATTGCCGCCGGCCAGATCCACCGTCAGACGCCCGGCCAATAGGCGAACGGGCGGGGCATCACTCCGGTCAGTGCCGTAGAGGGCAAAGGCATCATCCTGCCTCCTGTCGCCGGTCATTTCAGCATCGCTCCGACATCGACGGTCCTGCCGGTGGCGGCGCTCTCATAGGCAGCTTCGACGAGCGCGAAAGTCTTCAGATTGTCGGCTCCCGAGGTCGAGGTCTCGCCGCCTGTCGCCAGTTGCTCGACCCAGTGCTGTTGGATGGCCAGCACGCTTTCCTGGATATTGTGCCAGGGCCGCGATGCCCAGGAGAGCAGGTTCGGCGAGACATCGCTGACCTCTGTGCCATCGGCGCCGGTGACTTCGAGCCGGTAGCCCTGCAAAAGCCTGAGAGAACCCGCGCTGCCGTCTATCTCGACCAGCGTTTCCGGGAACGGCTCGACTGACTGCTTCGTCGCATAGCTGACGTCGACGATCGAGGTAACGCCGCTTTCGTGGTCGAGCAGCATAGTGGCGACATCCTCCCCCCTGATCGCGGGATTGACGCGCTGCGTGCGCGCCGTCATCGCCTTGACGTCTCCCAGCAGGAAGCGGGCAATATCGAGCGTGTGGATGCCGAGATCCTCGATAATGAAACGCTCGCCTTCTGCCAGGTAGGGCTGCCCGGAAAAGACGTCATAGCCGGATCGAAACGAAAGTCGTCCCCAGAACGGCATGCCGATCACGCCCGAATCGAGCACCTTGCGCACCGCTTGGATAGGTGTCTGCCAGCGAAAGTTCTCGTGCACCATTAGCGGGACGCCGGCCCGTCCGCAGGCTGCGACCATAGCCTTGGCATCGTCGAGTGTTTTAGAAAACGGCTTCTGGCAGATCGCCGGCACCTTATGGCTTGCCGCCATCTCCACCAGCGCCCGGTGGCTGGACACGGTAGTGGCGATATCGACGAAATCGAAACCACCATCGGCAAACAGTGCCGCCGCATCACTATAGCGCCGCGAAATGCCAAACTGGTCACCGACAACTCGGAGCCGCTCCGGATCCCGGTCGCAGATGGCTACGATCCTAGCCCCCGCCACATCACCCCAGGCATGCATCTGGTTCACCGCAAAGAAGCCGCAACCGATCAGGGCACCGCGCAATTCCGTCATCTCTCAGCCCGCCTTTGCCATCTGCATCAGGGTCACCCGCTGCTGCAATTTCCGCTGTGCCTGGTCGACGACCACGGCGATGATAATCACCAGGCCCTTGATGACCATCTGCCAGAAGGACGAAACGCCCATCATCACCAGGCCGTCTGAAAGGATACCGATGACAAAGGCACCGACAATGGTGCCGCCAATCGTGCCCCGTCCGCCCGACATCGACGTCCCGCCCAGAACCGCCGCCGCAATCGCATTCAACTCGAAGCTCTCGCCGGTCGCCGGATGCGCCGCCATTAGCTCTGACGATATGACGATGCCGACGATAGCGGCGCAGAGGCCGGAAAACATGTAAACGAAGATCTTGACGAGATCGACCCGCACACCGGACATCCGGGCGGCGCGCTCGTTGCCGCCGACTGCAAAGATGTGGCGGCCGATGGGTGTCGAGCGGGCGACGTAGGCGGCAGCCAGTGCCAGAAAGATCAGGATCCAGATGGAGACGGGCAAGTCGAGAATGCGGCCGGCACCGAAAAAGTCGAAGCCGGTTGTCGCGTATTCAGGCCGGCCCGAGAGGTTTGGAAACGTCTGTCCATCCGACGACAGCAGCGCCAGGCCGCGGGCGACATAGAGAGTGCCGAGCGTGGCGATGAATGGCGCGACGTTCAGCTTGGTGATCAGCAATCCGTTGATCAGGCCGATTGCAATGCCGACGGCAAGCGTGATCAGCACGATCTCGAACAGGTTGAAATAGACGGTGTAGCCCATCGGCAGGTCGACGCCGTTGAGGATCAGCGCGCCCGCTACCATCCCGCAGAGCCCGACGATCGAGCCGACCGACAGGTCGATGCCACCGGTGATGATGACGAACGTCATCCCCATCGCCAGGAAGGCGTTGAGGGCCACATGCTTCGACATCAGGATCATGTTGGCGGTGGAGGTGAAATTCGGGGCCGCGAAGGCAAAGAAGATCAACACGGCAAACAGCGCGATGAAGGTGCGCAGTTTCATGATTGTCAGCAGAGCCGAGCCGCTCGAGCGCTTGACAGCCGGTGTAGAAGAGGAGGTGTCCGCTGTCATGATGCGAGTTCCCTTGTATGTCCGTGTCCCTTGGCCGAAGCGGCGATGATGGCCTCTTCCGTTGCGTCGTTACGATTGAAGATTGCCACCAGCTTGCCGTTGCTGAGCACTGCGATGCGGTCGGAAAGCGCCATGACCTCTTCGAGGTCGGAGGTCGAAAACAGGATGGCCAGCCCTTCGCCAGCCAGCCGCCGCATGGTGCGGAAGACGTCCGCCTTGGCGCCGACATCGATGCCGCGGCTGGGCTCGTCCATCAGCAGCACTTTCGGGTTCGTCATCAGCGCCTTGCCGATCACCACCTTCTGCTGGTTCCCGCCTGACATCGAGGTCACCTCGAAATCCGGATTGGGTGCCTTTATCGAAAGCTCCCGGATGCTTTCGCGGATCGCCTGCTTCTCTGCACTGGCATTGATATGGAAGAATTTTGAGAAACGCCCGAGGCTTGCCAGTGTCAGGTTGCTGGCTATCGACAGTATCTGGACCAGGCCCTCGCGCTGCCGGTCCTCCGGGATCAGCGCCAGTCCGCGCCGGATACGTCGCGTGGTGTCGCGCTCGCGCACTTCGTTGCCATCAATATGGATCCTGCCGGTCGATTGCGGGTGGCGCCCCATGATGCATTCGAAGAACTCGCTGCGGCCGGCCCCCATCAGCCCGTAGATGCCAAGAATTTCGCCGGCCTGGACGCTGAGCGAAACATTGTCGACGGCAAGTCCGCCGGTGGCGCGTGGCATGGTGATGCCATCGGCGCGAAACATCTCCTTGCCCATCGCGTGGCCATCGGCTTTGGCAAAGTCCTTTGCGTCCGAACCGATCATCGACCGGACGATCCATTTGGTGTCGATGTCCTTCACCATCGCCTGGCCGGTAATCTGGCCGTCGCGCAGCACGGTGATGTAATCGCCGATGCGCATCAGTTCTTCCAGCCGATGAGAGATATAGACGATGGCCACGCCCTCTGCCTTCAGTTCGGCGATGACCTTGAACAGGATATCGACTTCAGCCGCAGACAGCGCCGAGGTTGGCTCATCCATGATCAGGATGCGGGCATTGAGCGAGATCGCCTTGGCGATTTCCACCAGTTGCTGCTGGCCGATCGGCAGGTCCTCGACCATCGTTTCCGCATCGATCCCGGCATCCAGCTTCTTGAGGTACTGGTTGGCCTTGGCGACCTGCGCCTTGTGGTCGATGCCGAAGATGCCGCGGGTGATCTCGCGCGTGGCAAAGATGTTCTCGGCGACCGTGAGGTTGGCAAAAAGATTGAGTTCCTGGAAGATCATCCCGATGCCGTTCGCCTGGGCATCGGCCGGACTGTCGAAATGGATCGCCTTGCCGTCCAGGATGATGCGGCCGATGGTCGGCTTCTCGACGCCGGCGATGATCTTCATCAGCGTCGATTTGCCGGCGCCGTTCTCTCCAACCAGCACATTAACCGCGCCGCGCCTGAGTTCCAGATTGGCGCGCTTGACGGCAACGATGCCGGAATAGACCTTCGTCACATCGTCAAGCCGCAGGATGATATCGTCCGGGGTGAGCGCTTCCATGCTATTGGCCGATAGCAAGTGTTGCGGGTGTCACCAGCGGTAGCTGGCCAGATGTCGGCAGCGGGAAGGCGCCGGTGACCTTCACGGTCTTGCCGGGTAGAGCATCGCGCGGCAGCGCCGAGAGAACGGTAGCATTGACCTTTTCATTGAACGACTTGCCGAACTGCGCCCATTCGATCTGGTTCTTGAACTCGTTGAAATTAACGATGTCGAGACTGTCGCGCAGCGCGGTGCCGCGGATGGCCGGGCCGATCTGCACCTTGATATCCGCCTTGCCGTCGCCATCGATGTCGACATCGATCGTGGCTGCCCGAGATGTGGTTTCGGCCGCGCTGATCTTGCCTTCGAACTTGACCACGTAGGTCCAGGGCGCATTGCCTTCCTTCTCGCGGTGACCGAACTTGGCACCGGCGTCGTCCGGGTTGGCGGCAATAAGTGTCATCACCTGCCTGAAGTCGCCGGCTCGCTTTTCGATGGAGGGCAGGGCCTTGCTCTGCCAGATCGCCTCGACCCTGTCGCCAGGATTGAAGTCGGTCTTCGCAGCTTCGGCAGCTTTTTCAGCGGCTGTCTGCGTCTTGACGATCTTGCAGCCCGGCAAGGCTGCCGCAGCCAGCATCGCCATCAGCAACGCGCCCTTGATCCTCACCATTGGCATGCACTCCGCCCGTATCAAATACCGTCTATCGAGGTGACGGAGAGCGGATCTTGTCGCTCTCCGTCGATGTCAGTCCTGTGAGATCAGTTTTTCAGGGCGAAGGTTTCGAGCTTGTCGGCGTTCGCGGCGTTGATCAGCACGCAATCCATCAGCTGCTTTTCTTCCTTCGGCGCGGTCTTGTCCTTGATGTAGGCCGCTGCCTGGTCGACCGCCATCTGAGCCTGCGCATAGGCTGGCTGCATGACCGTAGCCTTGATGCCGCCCGCCTTGATCGAATCGCGGACGTCATTGGAGCCGTCGAAGCCGACGACGATGACATCCTTGCGGCCGGCAGCCTGCAGCGCTGCAATCGCGCCCATGGCCATGGTGTCGTTGCCGGCGATGACGCCCTGGATCTTCGGATTGGCCTGCAGGATGGTTTCCATCTTGGAATAACCTTCCGTCTGGCTCCAGTTGGCCGACTGCTGGGCGACCATCTTCATGTCAGGATAGTCATCGATGACGTCGTGATAGCCCTTGGAGCGGATGCCGGCGTTGAGATCGGCTTCCCGTCCGAGCAATTCGACATAGCTGCCCTTTTCGCCCATCAGCTTGACGAACTCCTCAGCGCCGAGTTGTGCGCCCTGGTAGTTGTTCGAGACAATCTGCGAGACGGCGATGCCGGTGGCATTGATCTCGCGGTCGATGAGAAAGGAGGGGATACCGGCGTCCTTGGCCTTCTTGACGGCAGCGATCGAGGCTTCGGAGCCGGCATTGTCGAGGATGATCGCCTTGGCGCCGCGGCCGATGGCTGTATCGATCAGCTGCGACTGCTTGTTGGCGTCGTCGTCGTGGCTGAGCACCAGTGTGTCGAAGCCGAGCTCCTTGGCGCGGGCTTCGGCGCCGACCGACTCTGCCTTGAAGAACGGATTGTCGAAGGCCGGCGTGATGATGGCGATGAGGTCTGCCGAAAACGCGGGTAAGGCTGTGCCGAGTGCCAGAGCGCCGGCAAAGGCCGCGATGGTGAGCTTGCGTGTCAGTTTCATGATTATCCTCCCAGATGTGAAAATCAGCCCCGTTTCCCGGACAGGGCTGTCGAAGAAGGGAGAGCGGGTGCTCTCCCTGGTATCAGGTGATGCGCTGAATGCTGTCAGCGATCTCCTTGGGTTCGAAAACCTTCTTCCAGTCGTCGCGCATCAGCGCCGGAATGCCGAACTCGATGGCCTTGTTGCAGGCATCGGAGAACACGCCATGCACTTCGCCGAAGATCACGGCGCCGAGCACGTTGAGGTGGCCGAGCAGGAAGTCGCGGGCCGCTTCTTCCGGAACGCCGCGTTTGACGCACTCGTCCATCGCCTGCTTCATGACGACGAGCAGCGAAGCTGCCACCGTTTCCGACAGGCCCGGCTCCAGCATTGCCATCTGGTCGACGGTGACGCGGTGCGAGCGCATGACGGGCGCCCAGATCGTCTTGGCGATTTCCTCGCCGAGGCCATAGGCTTCGTCCGGGCCCTGCATCAGCGCCGACACGATGTGCTGCTTGGCGAACAGGCCGCCGAAGTGATCCTTCTTCGCCTGCATCTCCGTCTCGTCGTTGAAGATCGGCGGATGGCAGGGGTGGGTGACGAAATAGGTGAGATCCGGCCGCTCGGGGAAGTGACCGGCGAAAGGCGCTGCAGCGTCGAGCGCAACCACCATCGTACCAGGCTTTAGCTTGTCTGCGATGCCGGCGGCAACCTTGCCAATATGCGTGTCCGGAACCGCCAGGATGACAACATCGGCGCCATCGAGGGCCGCGTCGACATCAAGGCAGGTGAGGCCGAGATCATCCTTCAGCCGCGCCTTGCCGGCGTCGCTGATCTCGACATGACGCACGTCGAACCGCGAACCTTTGAGATTTTTGGCCAGCCGATAACCCATTTTGCCGCCGGCGCCGAAGAGTGCAATCGAAGTCATGTTTTTCACCCAATCTGTTTGGTGAGGCGACTATATCTAACTGGTATAATGAGTCAATGAGTATATCAGTAAGTGGGTGATCTGGCGGCAATCAGGCCGCGAGCCCATCGCGGATTTGGGCGAAGTAACCGTCAGAACCAACCTGGCCGCCCTTGAGCGCGATCTGCAGGCCGTTTGTCGCGGTGTCGTTTCCATGCGCCACACATAGCGGAGACCCCGGGGTCTGCGGCAGAGGAAGCAGCGTCGTCAGCGCGTCCACATGTAGCTCCTTCAGCGCGTGGCTCGACGTGTCGCCTCCGGCGATCACGGCCCGACCGAGTTTTTCCTCGGCGACCAGCTGATGCAGGATGCCGCCCAGGATGCGTCCGAGCCGATGGCGGCTTCCGGCAATCCGGTCGATATCGCCGCCACGATCGTCCGATGGTCCGAGGGCGGTGTTGAGAATGACACTGTGGCCGCTCTTCAGGCTGGCGAGACCGCTCTGTACCGCGCGCTCGATGGCAGAACTGCCACCTTCGCCGAGCAATTCCAGTGGGTCCAGGTCGATCCCATCAAAGCCGTTGGCCGTTGCATGGCGGATTTGCCGCTCCGTCGTCGGAGAAACGCTACCGGAGACGACTGCGAGCCGGTCAGCTTTGCCGGGAAGCGGAAAGACGCTCGTCCCTGTCGTCAGACCCGTCTTTTTCCAGGCGGCGAGCAACGCGTATTCGATGCCCGAGGAACCGGCGACGAACCAGCCTCCGTCCCTTTTGATCCGCCAAAGCTGGTTCCCGGCCTGCGCCTGGCTCTCGGCGCTGTCGACGTCGAACAGCAGCATGCCGCTGCAATCGCTGGCGAGCGTATCGATCCGGCGGTCGGCATCGACCGACGATAGCACTGCAAGATCGGCTAGCGCTGTTGAAAGCTTCGTTTGAGCCTTGAGATGAATCCGGAGATCAGCCTCCCGCATCGGCGTCACCGGATGCCGGCTCATGACAGGATGGCGGTCTATGCGGAACACCTCGCCTTGGTAGGCGGCAAACAGGTTGCCGAACGCGGTAAACCGCTTCAACTGCGGTGCGCCGACGACAAGGGGAACGAAGGGCTGATCGAAGACTGATTTGCCGATTTCGACCGCCCTGCCAATGTTGCCGACTTCGGGGCTGGAATCGAAGGTCGAGCAGACCTTGTAATGGCAGATGGCGGCATCGAGGCTTTTTAGCCACCTGAATGCAGGCGTCAGATGAGCCTCCATCCAATCCGGCGTCTCGCTGCGGCTGGTGCCGGCTAGGCCGATGGCACGGCAATAACTGAATCGGGAAAGCAGCGCCTCATCGGGCTGGTCCATGAACAGCACCGTATCGACGCCGTTGGAAGCCAGCGCTTCCATGACGTCGGTCGAACCTGTCAGGTCGTCGCCATAGTAGGAGAGCAGCAGATCGCTTCGAGCAGGCACGGTCATTCCCCTTCGCCCCCGAATTTCTTCAGCGAGGCGGCAAGTTCCGGATGGCCCGTGGCATAGGTCGCAAGCGGGATATCGCGGACTGCTGCCTGCCATGCCTGCTGAACGGCCCGCACGCCGGCCGCCGGGCCGCCGGGGTGGCTGACGATTCCGCCGCCGCAAAGATACATGAGGTCAGTGGTGCGCCCAGTGCGCTGATAGGTTTCAGGCGCCTGGCCACCCCACTGGCCGGAGCCGGCGACGGGAAGCGCGCAATCGACCTCTGAAAACATCGGCGTGGTCACGGCCGCAAAGGATTCGACGAAGCTCTCGTCCGGCTCCCAGTATTTGACCTTGATGCCGTTGATCTGGAACTGGTCGACGCCGAGCAGCCGCCAGAATTTCTGCCACACCTTGAAATCCAGGCCGATGCCCGGGTGGCGGGTCAGCACGTCCCAGCCGTTGCGATGGGCGTGTAGCACGAGGCCGGAGCGCTTGCGCAGGAACAGCATGCCGCCCATGCCGATCGAATTGATGTTGATGACGGCGCAATTGCCCCCGGCTTCAAGAACCATGTCGTGATTGCGCATCATCTCGTCAGGGTCGGTGTGCGAGATGCCAAAGGCGTACATCACTTTCTTGCCGGTCTTCTGCTCGTGATCGAGGATTAGCGGCATGATGGCCGCGACCCGCTCCTTCAGCGGCGAGTAGGCCGGGCTCATCAGCTTCTCGTCGTCCTTGATGAAGTCGACGCCGGATTCGATCAGCTCGCCGACCAGGGCTGCGGTCTCCATCGGACGAAGGCCCAGCGCCGGCTTGACGATGGTGCCGATGATCGGCCTGTCGTAAACGCCGGTGAGCCGGCGGCTGCCGGCCACGCCGAACTGCGGGCCGGGATAGGCATCCCGATAGGGCTCCGGCAGATCGACATCGACGACCCGCAGGCCGGTCATCCCGCGTATCGAAAAGATGCCGCCGATGGCAATGGTCATCAGCGCCGAGAGGTCGGTGCCAACAGCGTCCAGCGGAAATGCGATGTCGACATCGGCGCGGCGGATCGGGCCATGTCCGGCAGCCGCTTCCGGCCAGCTAGGAAACGCGGCATCCTCGAGCGGCCGGATGGCCAGCACCCTGGCGGCAACGCGCGCCTTCAGCTCGTCGGTTTCGCCGGGAACAGCAACAAACGTGCCTGTCGATTGGTCGCTGGCGATTTTTTCCGCCATGGCTTCGATGCTGCCCGGCGTTTCGATGCGGTAGGTGACTTTTATCTGCATGAAATCTCGGTTGCTCCTCTCGCCAATCCCGGAAAAGACTGACGTCAACTACTCAACTGGTATAATGAGTATTCCATTGAGGCAATAGAAACTTTTGTGAGCGGTCGGGATGAACGGCTATGCATTCCGCGATTGACGTTTTCCCAAACGATGGGAAATGTGCATAAGGGAGGGTCTTGATGAGCCGGAAAGAATCCATGGACCAACCGAACGAACCCATCGTCCGCCGCAAGCTGTCCGACGAGGTCTTTGCCCGTCTGGAAAGGATGATCACCAGTGGTGAACTGGCACCCGGCGACGAAATGCCGTCGGAGCGCGATCTAATGGAGCGCTTTGGCGTCGGCCGGCCGGCTATCCGCGAGGCCATGCAGTCGCTGGCGAGCATGGGACTTGTGGTGATCTCGCACGGCGAACGGGCCCGCGTGCTGCAATTGACGGCAAAGACGATCTTCAAGCAGGTGGACCTGACCGCCAAGATCATGCTGTCGCAATCATCCGCGACGCTCGAATATCTGAAAAGCGCCCGCATCTTCTTCGAGCGCGGAATGGCTCGCCAGGCCGCGACCGAGGCGACGCCGGAGGATATTGCCGATCTTCAGGCCATTATCGATCGCCAGCGCGCCAGCCTCGGCAATGCCGATGCCTTCATCGCGGCCGATATGGAGTTTCATACGCGGATCGCCCGCATCTCGGCCAATCCGATCTTCGTGGCTGTGAGCGAGGCCATGCTCGCCTGGCTGAAGGAATATCACACCGACATGCTGATCTGGACCGGCAAGGAGAAATTCACCCTCGTCGAGCACGAGGAAATCCTCCAATGTCTTGCCGCCAACGATGCCGACGCGGCCGAAACCTCGGTGCTGAAGCATCTGGAGCGGTCGCGTGGCCTCTATCTGAACAACGGCCAGCGCGATGCGCCGGACCATCGGTAACCGCAAAGTCTCGATGTTCTTTGCCGCGCAATCAATTCGTCAGATTCCGAGGCTACGCCTTTTCGCCCAAACCTTGGCTGGCTAAACGCCTTCGACCACGACCATCTCTGCGGTGGCAATTTCCTGGCGGATCTTGGCTGCGACCTGATACTCCGGTGAGTTGTAGCAATCGACCGCGTGCTGCAGTGATGGAAATTCGATGACCACGTTGCGACCGCGTGCCGTCCCCTCCAGTTCGACGAATTTTCCGCCGCGCGCTATGAAATTCGCCTCGTAGCGCTCAAACGCCGGCTTTGCGGCCGCAATGTATTCGCCGTAGCGCTCCGGTGTGTGGACGTCGACGCGTGCGATCCAGTATCCCTTGGCCATGGTTTTCCTCCTCGTTGAAATCTCAGTGGTTGGCGGGCCAGAGCGCCGTCAGCATCTCGTCGAGAATGGCGCGGGCCGCAGCCTTCGGATCGGGCGCCTTGACGATTGGCCGGCCGACGACGAGATGGCTGGAGCCGGCGCGTATCGCATCGGCGGGCGTCATCACCCGCTTCTGGTCGCCGGCGTCGCTGCCTATGGGGCGAATGCCAGGGGTTACCAGCGCCATGTCCGGTCCGATGATGGCGCGAACTGCAGTGGATTCCTCGGCCGAGCAGACAATACCGCCCATGCCGGCATCACGGGCCTGTTCGGCGCGCCGCATCACCAGCGCATGCGGATTGGACGAATAGCCGGCCTCCAGCATGTCGTCGCCATCCATCGAGGTCAGGACGGTGACGCCGAGCAGGCAGAGGCCCGAGCCTTCCGCAGCCTTGACAGCAGCCCGCATTGCCTTCGGGTAGGCGTGCAGCGTCAACATCGACATGCCCATTTTGGCGATGTTCTCGACGCCGGATGCAACGGTGTTGTCGATGTCGAGCAGCTTCATGTCGAGAAAGATCTTCTTGCCGCTCTGTGCGAGCTCGCGCGCAAACTCAAGGCCGCCGGCAAACACCAGCTGGTAGCCGATCTTGTAGAACAGGATGTCGTCGCCGAGCGTCGAGACCAGCGCCTCGGCCTCTTTCAGGTTCGGTACATCCAGGCCGACGATCAGCCGGTCGCGTGCTGTTTCTGTCGTCATCGTCCAACCCATCCCTGCCAGTCTTCCATTGGCGTCCAGTCGCATGCGACAGACCCGTTCGCAAGATCGAAGGCGAAAAGATTACCTCCACCTGCCGGCTGGTCGCCGTCACGGCCGATTGCCCGGCCCATCAGATGGCACTTCAGCAGGGTTCCCACCCCGCCATGGCCGACGAACGCAATCGGCGTGCTGGGATCGTGAGCGTCAAGCACCGCATCAACTGCCCCGACAATCCTTGCCTGCGCATCGGTAGCCCGTTCCCAGCCGCGAAAACTCTCATCCGGATGGGCGAAGAACCAGTCGGCCGCTTCCTCGAAAGCCATTGGTGGCAGGAACCCGGTGGCAGACCGGTCGTTTTCGTGCATGCCGCCAACGATCTCGACCGTAAGACCGGCCGCGGTTGCCAGCAGGTTTGCGGTTTCGATGGCCTTGGTTTCATCGCTGGACACAATGCGCCCGAGCGTTGCTGCCCACGGTTGGGCGGCCGCTTGCCCGGTGCGCGCACGACCGAGATCCGAAAGTCCCCATTGCGGCACCGGAACATCGGGGTCGATCTGCACCTGCGGATGCGTAATGTAGAGACCAAACATCTGACGCTCCCGGGATCAGCCGCGGCTGTAGATCCAGAGCTGCGCCGGCGGAATATTTCGGACGATGAAATCGAAATGCTTGATGTGGTAGCGGTCGGGCCGGGCTATGATCGGCGAGACGGCACCATAGGAGATTTGTACCACCGGTCGGCCCGGCGGCATTCGGTCGAGCAGGCTCTCCAGTAGCGCAACGCGCGCCTGCATCGGGAAATTCAGCAACGGGATACCGGAAACGACGCAATCGAACGTCTGTCCGTTGAGCACTCCGAGCGTCTTGTCGAGATCGAAAGCGTCGCCGTTGATGAAATGCACGCCGGCGTAGCGCTTGACCAGATGGTTGAAGAAGTCGGTCGAGTACTCGATCGCGATCAGCTTCTCGGGTTCAATGCCGCGCGCGAGAATTGCCTTGGTGATGGCACCGGTTCCAGGTCCTAGTTCTAGAACGGGCAGACCGGAGTGCGGATTGATGACGCTTGCCATCTTGCGGGCGGTGATCGTCGAGGTCGGGGCGATCGAGCCGACGGTTCGCGGCCCCTGCATCATTCCCTTGAAGAAACGGATTTCCTCGTCGAATTTCTTTCCCAGACGTTCCTTCAGGCGTAGCGCCATAGGTATTCTCCACGAGCATTTAAAAGCGGAGAGGGGCACTCTGCCCGCCTCGATCTCGTAGACCCGTCACGAAAAGGGGGGCGAAGCATCGCTCGGCCCATCCTCGCGCCGGTGCCTGTCTTGCCTAGACCCGCATCGGCATCAGGACATAGATCGCATCGTCACCGGCCGTATCGCGAATAAGGGTAGGCGAGCCTGCATCCGCCAGCAGGAAGATGGCTTCGTCGCCGGAGAGCTGCGCGGTGATGTCGAGCAGGTATTTGGCATTGAAGCCGATTTCCATCGGTTCGGTTTCATAGCCGACGGCAACTTCTTCGGTGGCGCTGCCGGAATCCGGGTTGTTGACGGTGAGCAGCAGCTGCCCCTCCGTCAGCGCCAGCTTCACGGCGCGGCCGCGTTCGGAAGAGATCGTCGAGACGCGGTCTACAGCCTGTGCGAAGGTCTGGCAATCGACGCGCATTTCCTTGTCGTTGTTGGCCGGAATAACGCGCTGGTAATCGGGAAAGGTGCCGTCGATCAGCTTCGACGTCATCACGATGTTGCCGACCGACAGGCGGATCTTGGCATCGGACACTTCCAGCGTGACGATCACGTCGGGATTGTCCATCAACTTCTGGAGTTCGCCCACCGTCTTTCGGGGAATGATGATGCCGGGCATACCCTCGGAGCCGGAAGGCGCATCGACATCGGCCCTCGCCAGGCGGTGACCGTCGGTCGCAACGGCGCGCAGCTTCAGCCCACCGCCGCTTTCGATGGTGTGGAAGAAGATGCCGTTGAGGTAATAGCGGGTTTCTTCGGTGGAGATGGCAAATTGCGTCCGGTCGATCAGCATCTTGAGTTCTGCCGCCTTCAGCGGAAACTTGTGGCTGAACGTGCCGGCGGTCAGGTCCGGAAAGTCCGATTGCGGCAGGCATTGCAGGGTGAACTTCGAGCGGCCGGAAGCGACCGTCATGGACCCGCCATCGGCATTGGTCGACAACGAAACTTCGGAGCCGTCGGAAAGCTTGCGGACGATGTCGTAGAGAAGGTGCGCCGGAACGGTCGTCGCGCCGGGCTGCTCGACATTGGCTGGCGTCGCCTCGGTGATTTCGAGATCGAGGTCGGTCGCCTTCATGTCCAGCGTCGAGCCTTCTGCCTTCAAAAGCACGTTCGACAGGATCGGAATAGTGTTGCGGCGCTCCACCACGCGATGGACGTGGTTCAGCGATTTCAAAAGGTGGGACCGCTCAATAGTAATACGCATGGATGCTACCGCTTTCGACCGTGACTGTCCGGGCGTCGAGACGATGCCCAAAAAATTCTCGCCCGGGTCCGGCCCGGAGGAGTGGACCGGCAAAGTGGCAGAAATCCGCATGTGAAAGCAAGAGGTATAGCGCCGACGCCGGGTTCATTTCCCCCATTTCGTCTTCAAAGCACACAGGATTCCACGCTCCCTTGCCGAAGCCGTGCGCCTCGCCCATAAAGACCCAACTTCAGGAAGGGCATATCAGGGCATGGACGACGAGATTTCGAGCGAAGTCGCCAAGGGGCGTAGTTTCAGGTTGCACAACGTGACCGTGCCGGCCCGCCCGCTCGAGCCAATGCTTTATCTCGTCGCCACGCCGATCGGCAATCTCGGCGATATCACGCTGCGGGCGCTGGAAACGCTGGCCGGAGCCGACGTGCTCGCCTGCGAGGATACCCGCGTCACCCGGGTGCTGCTCGATCGCTACGGTATCCACAATCGCCCCTACGCGTACCATGAATACAATGCCGATGAGGCGGGTCCGAAATTGCTGGCAGCACTGGCCGGCGGTCGGTCCGTGGCGCTGGTGTCGGATGCCGGTACGCCGCTGGTCTCCGATCCCGGCTACCGGCTGGCGCTGCAGGCGATCGATGCCGGCTACCGCGTCGTGCCTATTCCGGGCGCCTCGGCCCCCCTCGCGGCCCTGGTTGGCTCCGGTCTTCCGAACGACGCCTTCTTCTTTGCGGGCTTCCTGCCGGTCAAGGACAAGGCCCGCCGTGACCGGTTGGCAGCACTCTCCTCGGTTCCGGCTACTCTGCTGTTCTTCGAATCTCCCCATCGCATCGCCGCAACCCTGACTGCTGCCGCCGATGTGCTAGGTGTCGACCGCAAAGCCTCTGTCTGCCGCGAACTGACAAAGACCTTCGAGGAATTTCGTCGCGGCACGCTCTCCGAACTGGCAGCGCATTATCATTCCGTTGATAACGTCAAGGGCGAGATCGTCCTGGTGATCGGGCCGCCGCCGGAGATCGCCACGCCGGAGGCCGATGTCGAGGCAATCCTTCTCGATCTCTCCCGTGAGATGCCGACCGCCAAGGCGGCCGCCGAAGCGGCCCGGATCACCGGCCTTCCGCGCCGGGATCTCTACCAGAGGCTGCTCGCCATGAAGGCGAGGGTCGATGGACGATAGCGGCGAGCGCCGGAAACGGCGCAAGGCCTGGCGCCGGGGGCATCTCTCGGAATACCTCGCCGCGCTCTATCTCGCCTGCAAAGGCTACAGCATCGTCGCCATCCGCCACAAGACAGTCCTTGGCGAAATCGATATCGTTGCCCGTAAGGGCGATCTTGCTGTGTTCGTGGAGGTCAAGGCAAGGCACGGCGAACAGGCGGCGATCGACGCCGTCTCATTTTCCTCTCAGCGCCGCATCCGTGCCGCCAGCGACCTGTGGCTTGCCCAGCAGCCGGATTTCGGGCGCCTGTCGCAGCGCTACGATATTGTTGCGATCCTGCCCGGCCGCTGGCCGAGGCATTTCCGCGACGCTTTCTGAACCCGGCCCATCATGCAACTGTCATATATTGCCTCTAAGGCGCGGCGACCCCCACCATGCGCCGAGGACAGCCCGATCATGATCCGCACTACCGTTTCCGCCTTCGAGGTACCGTCCGAAGAGCAGCGTCAGCACTTTCTGACACTGCAGAAGACGCCGGCAGTTTGCGAGGCGACGATCGCATCGCTGCCCTGCATGAACGCTGCGCGCACCGGCGGAAAGAGCCCGGCTGCGCCATTGGCTTTTCCGTTTACGGTCGCGGCATGGAACATGGAGCGCTGCCTCTTCCCGCAGGCCTCCGCCGAGAAACTGAAGGCGCTGGGGGCACCGCTGGTCCTGTTATCGGAGATGGACGATGGCATGGCTCGCACCGCGCAGGCCGATCCGACTGCGCTGATTGCGACCGAACTCGGCATGGCCTATGCCTACGGTCTCGAATTTCTGGAACTCAGTCTCGGTTCCGAGATCGAGCGCTCCTATTGCACCGACAGCACCAACGCGAGAGGCTTTCACGGCAACGCAATCCTGGGTGCCACGCCGCTTCGGGATGTTTTCGTCTTTCGGCTGCCCGGGGAATCGCTCTGGTTTTCCAATGCCAGGGAGCAGCCGCGTATCGGCGAGCGCTGCGCAGTCGGTGCGACGATCGATACGGAGGCCGGGGCCTTCGTCGCCGTTTCGGTTCACCTCGAGAGCGTCGGAGATGGTCCCTACCGCGAACGCCAGGTGGCGGCGCTGATCGATGCCGTCGAGGCCTATGCGCCTGGCCTGCCGATCCTCATCGGCGGCGACCTGAACACCGGCAACCACACTGGCGGCAACTTCGAGACCGACACGCTGTTTGCCATGGCGGCGGCCCGGGGCTTCGAGCGCCATGGCGGCCCGCTCGACCAGGCCAGCACCCGGCCAAGCCTGATCACCCGTTTTCCCGACCGGGCCATGAAACTCGACTGGTTCCTCAGCCGCGGTCTTGCGATATCCGGCAGCCGGCTGGTGACGTCGCTCGATGCTGACGGCAAGCCGCTTTCCGACCACGACATCATCGCCTGTGACATATCAGGTTTTCTCTGAGCTGCCGATGAGGCGGACGCTGAGACTGATGCGTAGTCCGACGGCTGCCTGATTAGCCGTTGCCTTCGAAAGCCCGCCGACCTACATCTGTCGAGAAATCGAGCAAGGAATAGCGATAGTGACGATCAGGAATGTGGCGGTCCAGATGGACCATGTGTCGGGCATCAATATTGCAGGCGACAGCACCTTCGCCATGAGCCTCGAGGCGCAGGCGCGCGGCTACAAGCTGTTCCACTACACGCCGGAGCGCATGAGCATGCGCGACGGCAAGGTCTATGCCACAGCCGAACCGATGGTGCTGCGCGACATCAAGGGGGACCATTTCGACCTCGGCGCGCCCGAGCGCATCGATCTCTCGACGATGGACGTGGTGTTGCTGCGCCAGGATCCACCCTTCGACATGGGTTATATCACCTCCACCCACATGCTGGAGCGCATCCATCCGAAGACCTTGGTGGTCAACGATCCCGCATGGGTCCGCAATTCGCCGGAAAAGATCTTCGTCACCGAATTCGAAGATCTGATGCCGAAGACGCTGATCACCCGCGATGCCGATGAAATCCGGCGCTTCCGCGAAGAAATGGGCGACATTATCTTGAAGCCGCTCTACGGAAACGGCGGCGCCGGCGTCTTCCACTCGACGCGCGATGACCGCAACCTGTCTTCGCTGCTGGAGATGTTCGGCCAGCTGTTCCGCGAGCCCTTCATCGCCCAGCAATATCTGCCTGATGTCCGCAAGGGCGACAAGCGCATCATCCTCGTCGACGGTGAGCCGGTGGGCGCCATCAACCGTGTGCCGGCCGAGCACGACAGCCGCTCCAACATGCATGCCGGCGGCCGCGCCGAGGCGACCGATCTGACGAAGCGCGAAGAAGAGATTTGCGCCCGCATCGGTCCGGCCCTCAAGGCGCGGGGCTTCCTGCTCGTCGGCATCGACGTCATCGGCGACTACATGACGGAGATCAACGTCACCTCGCCGACCGGCATTCGTGAGGTCAAGCGTTTCGGCGGTGCCGATATCGCCAGCCTGCTTTGGGACGCCATCGAGCGCAAGCGCGCTTAACACAGACCCCGACTTTCAATCGCCAGCGGTAATATGTTCCGCCCCCGCAACCCGCTGCAACCTGGCTGCAGCGGGAGGCTGTGCTTGTTCATTAATTGTTCTTGTTTCATTCCATCTTCTATGCCAGATTGCATTTAGCCTGCTGCAATCGCTGCGGGTCTTTACGAAAAGACTGCGGCATAGGGGATTGCGCATGATAGCGCGGGTCAGCACGGTTGCATTTCAGGGCATAGAAGGGGTTCCGGTCGAGGTCCAGGTGATGATCGCGCCGGGCAAGATCGGCATCAACATTGTCGGGCTGCCGGACAAGGCGGTTGCAGAGAGCCGCGAGCGCGTTCAGGCGGCCTTGCATGCCTCGGGCTTGGCGCTGCCGCCGAAAAAGGTGACGGTCAACCTTGCTCCGGCGGATTTGCCAAAAGAGGGATCGCATTTCGATCTGGCCATCGCGCTTGGCCTGATGGCGGCACTGGGAGCCATTCCCGGCGATGCGCTGGCGGACTTCATGGTGATCGGCGAGCTCAATCTCGACGGCACGATTGCGGCGGTGTCCGGGGCATTGCCGGCGGCTATCAGCGCCAATGCCATGGGCAAGGGGCTGATCTGCCCTGCCGACAGCGGCCCGGAGGCGGCTTGGGCGGGTGCCGACATCGAACTGCTGGCGCCCCGCAGTCTCATTGCCCTCGCCAATCATTTTCGCGGTACGCAGATCCTGTCGCGCCCCGAACCTGCCATCCGCGCCGCCCCGGCCAATCTCGGCGACCTTGCCGAGATCAAGGGTCAGGAGAGCGCCAAGCGTGCTCTCGAGGTGGTGGCTGCCGGCGGCCATAACTTGTTGATGGTCGGCCCTCCAGGGTCGGGAAAATCGATGCTGGCTGCCCGTTTGCCATCGATCCTGCCGCCGCTGTCGGCTGCCGAATTGCTGGAAGTCTCGATGATCCATTCCATTGCCGGGCAACTGTCGGGTGGCAAGCTCTCCGACCGCCGGCCATTCCGGACCCCGCATCATTCGGCCACCATGGCGGCGATGGTCGGTGGCGGGATACGTGCCCGGCCCGGGGAGGCCTCGCTCGCCCACCATGGCATCCTCTTCCTTGACGAGTTTCCGGAGTTTTCGCCGCAGGCACTCGATGCGCTGCGTCAGCCGCTGGAAACCGGGGAATGCATCATAGCCCGCGCCAATCACCGCGTCTGCTATCCGGCTGTGATCCAGCTGATTGCCGCGATGAACCCTTGCCGCTGCGGCATGGCTGGCGAACCCGGCCACAGCTGCGCCCGAGGGCCGCGCTGCATGACGGACTATCAGAACCGAATTTCCGGACCGCTGATGGATCGCATCGACATCCGCATCGATGTGCCGGCCGTCTCCGCCGCCGACCTTATCCGGCCGATGCCGGCCGAGAAGAGCGCCGATATCGCCAGACGTGTCGCAAGGGCGCGGGAATGGCAGCAGGAGCGGTTCTCGCAAGCCGGCATGCGCGGCGTGTCGACCAATGCGCGCTGCTCGACATCGATGATCGAGGTTCTGGCCGAACCCGATGCCGGTGGCCTTCAATTGCTGCGCGATGCCGCCGAGAAGCTGAAGTTCTCCGCCCGAGGCTACCATCGCGTCCTGAAAGTGGCGCGCACGCTCGCCGATCTCGACGGCAAGCAGACTGTCGGCCGGATCCATCTGGCCGAAGCGATTTCCTACCGCATAGCCGGCACGCGCCTGCCAGCCGTCGCCTGAGCCGCAGATACTGAGAAGGGCGCCTCCGCCCTTCTGTTCTTTGAAAAGTGAAGAAAGTTAGCCGCCGAGGCCTTCGAACAGCGCTGTCGACAGGTAGCGCTCGGCAAAGGACGGGATGATCACGACGATCGTCTTGCCGGCATTCTCTTCGCGTTTACCGATCTCGATGGCTGCAAACAGCGCCGCGCCGGAGGAGATGCCGACCGGCACGCCTTCGAGCCGGGCGACGTGGCGGGCGGTTTCGAGGGCTTCGGCGCTGGCGACGGTGATGATCTCGTCATAGATTTCGGTGTCGAGAATGGCTGGCGCGAAGCCGGCGCCGATCCCTTGGATCTTGTGCGGGCCGGGAGCGCCGCCGGACAGCACCGGCGATTCGGCCGGCTCGACGGCGATAACCTTGAGGCTCGATTTCTTGGACTTCAGCACCTGGCCGACGCCGGTGATCGTACCGCCGGTGCCGATGCCCGCGACCAGGATATCGACGCCGCCCTCGGTGTCGTTCCAGATCTCCTCGGCGGTCGTCTTGCGATGGATCTCGGGGTTTGCCGGGTTTTCGAACTGCTGCGGAATGACCGCGTTCTCGATGCTTTCTGCCAGTTCCGTCGCCTTGGCGATGGCGCCCTTCATGCCTTTGGCGCCTTCGGTCAGTACCAGTTCGGCGCCCAGCAGCGCCAGCATCTTGCGGCGTTCCACCGACATCGTCTCCGGCATGGTGAGGATGAGCTTGTAGCCCTTGGCGGCGGCGGCAAAGGCCAGCGCGATGCCGGTGTTGCCGGAGGTCGGCTCGATCAGCGTTGTCTTGCCCGGCGTTATCTTCCCCTGGGCTTCCAGGCTCTCGATCATCGCCACGCCGATACGGTCCTTGACCGAGGCAATCGGGTTGAAGAACTCCAGCTTGGCGAGCAGGTGGGCCTTGACGCCGTTCTCCCTGGCCAGCTTGTCGAGGCGAACGATGGGCGTGTCGCCAATGGTGTCGGTGATCGACGCATAGATGCGACCGCGGCCTGGCTTACGGGTGTCGGACATGGAACTCTCCCTTGGTATTTATTGGCGGGAGAATAGGATCAAACATGGCACTAGGCCAGAGTGCGTTTGTCCAACCAAGGCCACGAAGTTGGCATAAAAATCTCCGCCAAAGGCTTTTGGTAAAACGCAGCACAGTACCATCGGCAGGATGCCTGTCGCTGCAGCACGAAAAACACTCATGGATGCTAAAATGCTATCGTTCTGTCGACCAGTGCCGCAACTGCGGGCACTCGTTCCGTTGCTCCTTATGATGATAACTATGACCCCAGCCGGTCCCGTCCGCGCTGCCTCTCCGCCGGGAGAGGAGACGATCGTCTTCCTGCGCCACGGTGAAAAACCTGAAGCAGGGCTCGGCCAATTGAGCTGCAAGGGCCTCAACAGGTCGCTGGCGTTACCCGCCGTGCTTTCCCGTCAATTCGGCGGGCCGGATGCCGTCTTTGCGCCCGATCCTTCGAAGCAGAAAGTCGATGACGGCATTCTCTATGATTATGTCAGGCCGCTGGCGACGATCGAGCCAACGGCGATCGCCGCTGGACTGCCAGTCGATACCACGTTCGGCTACGACGAGATTGCCAAGCTGCAGGCAGCACTGACTGCGCCGAAATATCGCTCGGCACTGGTCTTTGTGGCCTGGGAGCACAACGAGATCCAGGATCTCGTCGCCGCGTTGCTGAAAGACAATGGCGGCGATCCGGCGGCTATGCCGAAGAAGTGGAAGGGCAAGGATTTCGACAGCCTCTACGTCGTCCGGATCAAAACCAGCGGAGCCGGGCCATCTGCGACATTCGAGGCAAAGGCTGAAGGCCTCGATGATGTCGCCGACGGTTGCCCGGTCAATTAGCGATCAACAGACGGGCATCGTGGTATCAGACGCCGGTGGAGCCGAAGCCGCCGGCGCCCCGCGTGGTTTCGCTGACATCCGTCGTTTCGACGATTAGAACCTGCGTGACCGGCGCGATCACCATTTGCGCGATGCGCATGCCGCGCGTCACGACGAAATCCTCGTTGCCGTGGTTGATCAGCAGAACCTTCACTTCGCCGCGGTAGTCGCTGTCGATGGTTCCCGGCGTATTCAGGCAGGTGACGCCGTTCTTGAACGCCAGGCCGGAGCGCGGCCGGATCTGCGCCTCGTAGCCATCAGGCACCGCAAATACGAAGCCCGTCGGCACCAGCGCGCGCATGCCCGGCGACAGCACCAGCGGCTCGCCGTCGTCGATCGCAGCCCTCAGGTCCATGCCGGCGGCACCGGATGTTTCGTAGGACGGCAGATCGAGGCCGAGGCCGTTGGCAAGGCGAACGAGGGATAAGCTCGGGCGGTTGTCTGTGCGAATATTCATGCCCTCATTAGCAATTTGGCGATGGTTCGGGTCAATCCGATTTGCAAGTTATCCACGGAGTCGCTAGATACGCGGCAATTCACAGGATCCGACATCATGGCCGAAAGTCTCGCCGAGGCGGTCTCCCGCCGCCGCACATTTGCTATTATCTCCCACCCGGACGCCGGCAAGACGACGCTGACCGAAAAGCTGCTGCTGTTCGGCGGCGCCATCCAGCTGGCCGGCGAGGTCAAGGCGAAGAAGGATCGCATCCAGACGCGCTCCGACTGGATGAAGATCGAGCGCGAACGCGGGATCTCGGTCGTCACCTCGGTGATGACCTTCGAATATGACGATGTCGTCTTCAACCTGCTGGACACGCCGGGCCACGAAGACTTCGCCGACGACACCTATCGCACGCTGACCGCCGTCGATGCCGCCGTCATGGTCATCGATGCTGCCAAGGGTATCGAGCCCAGAACCCTGAAGCTGTTCGAGGTCTGCCGTCTTCGCGACATCCCGATCATAACGTTCGTCAACAAGATGGACCGCGAAAGCCGCGATATCTTCGAAATTCTCGACGAGATCGAGGTCAAGCTGGCGCTCGATACCGCCCCGATCACCTGGCCCATCGGCCGCGCCAAGAGCTTTTGCGGTTCCTATCACCTTGCCAAGAACGAGGTTCGCGGCAACGACAAAGAGGCCGACACCACGCCCGTAAACGGCCCGCAGGCAGTGGCCGAGCGGCTGCCGGAAAACGAGCGTCAGGCATTGATCGACGAACTGGATCTCGCGCGTGATGCCTGTCGGCCGTTCGAGCGCGAGGCCTTTCTCGAAGGTCATCTGACACCGGTATTCTTCGGCTCGGCGCTGCGCAATTACGGTGTGCGAGACCTGATCAATGCCTTGGCCGAGATGGCGCCGCCGCCGCGCGACCAGGTTGCCGATATCAAGACGGTGCATGCCACCGATCCGAAGATGACCGCCTTCGTCTTCAAGATCCAGGCGAACATGGACCCGAACCATCGCGACCGTATTGCCTTCGTGCGCGTCTGCTCGGGTACGCTTGCGCGTGGCATGAAGGCGCGCCTGTCGCGCACCGGAAAGCAGATGAGCCTGTCCGCGCCGCAGTTCTTCTTCGCCTCGCAGCGCCACATCGCCGACACCGCCTTTGCCGGCGATGTCGTCGGCATTCCGAACCACGGCACCCTGCGCATTGGCGATACGCTGACAGAAGGCGAGGATCTGGTGTTCCAGGGTGTGCCGAATTTCGCCCCGGAAATCCTGCGACGCGTCCGTCTTGAGGATGCGATGAAGGCCAAGAAGCTGAAGGAAGCGCTGCAGCAGATGGCCGAAGAAGGCGTTGTGCAGCTGTTTTCCCCGGAAGATGGTTCGCCGGCTATCGTCGGCGTCGTCGGCGCGCTGCAGCTCGACGTCCTGAAGGAGCGCCTGCAGGGGGAATATGGCCTGCCGGTCTCCTTCGAAATGTCGCGCTTTTCCGTATGCCGCTGGGTGTCTGCCGATGCACCCGCCGACATGGACAAGTTCGTCACTGCCAAGCGTGGCGACATTGCCCGCGATCTCGACGGCGACCCTGTCTTCCTCGCGCAGGACGGTTTCTCGCTGCGATACGAATCCGAACGCTATCCGGCCATCAAGATGGTCGCCATCAAGGAATATCACGCCATCAAGGCGGCGTGATTTTTCGATCGCCAGAGCGTCGGGCTGGTTCCTGTGATGCGCAGGAATTCGCGGTTGAAGTTCGATTTGCTGAGAAATCCGGCATCGAACATGATGGATGTCACCGGCGCGTCGGTTTCTGACAGCAACCGGCACGCCTCGGCAATGCGGAAGTTGTTGACATATTGCGACACGCTGACGCCGTGCACCCGGTTGATCGCTATCGAGACGCTGCGGGCAGGGCAATTCAGCTTCCGCGCCAGCCGCCCGAGATTGAGTTCCGTATCCCTGTAGAGCGCCTTCGTCCGCATCAGGGCGTCGACAGCGGCAGCGGTTGCCGCAACGTCTTCCGGCGCTGACCCGGCTATGGCGGCCGTCGGTTCGGTTTCGCCGCGGTCGTGCACTGTGGCGCCGGAGCTTGCAACCGATGCTGCGGCGCCGAGCGCCAGCAATGCAAGCACATTTCCCACCGCCACCACTTCGCCGGCATGGCTGCCATCGCTCCAGGAGAAATCAAGGCTGATGGCGATGTCGGCAACCGCGGACATGAGCACGGCTGCTGCGGTGAGCTGCAGGGAGCGATAGGACCTGAGCGCGCCGTCTAGGCGGGAGGAGACGAGACCGTCCGGCCCCGTCAGGCACAGCCATGTCAGCGCAGCGCCATAGCCGAGAAAAACGAGGATAATGACGAGGCCCACCGGCTCCGGCCATACGATCCGCAGCAGGACAACTGTGGCTGTCGGCAGGCAATGTCGCCACGTCGTCCATGTTCGAAAGATCGATCCTTCGCTCGCCAGATCGTAGAAACTCAAGAAAGCCAGGGTCGCGATCACGGTGGCCAGCACGGCCTGGAACGGCAGCACCGCGGAAATCCCGTATCCCCAGCGCAGGCCGATCAGCACCGATTGCATTGCGTAGGCTCCGATCAGCAATGCAAACAGGGGCTGGTCGCGCAGGCCGTCGTCGCTCCGCCTATGCATCTGCAGCAGCAGTGTGAGGAGAAAGAGCGTCTCGACAAAGGGCAACGGGATAAAAATCATGGTGCGTTGTTCTGGCTGCTGAAACTGGATCAAAACGTCAGAATGCCCCGGATGGCGATCGAGGTCGACCCGCATCGCGTTCGAGGTCGCGACGGACAGTGATTTTCGCGAATTTGCGCTCGGCCCGCTGATGGGACCGGGAGCACATCATGAAGCGACTTCTTTTGACAGTCATTGTCCTTTTCGCAGCAGCGACCGGCTGCAATGCGACACAGCCGCGGGGCTTGCCGCTGGATATTTCCGGTATCACGGCCGTGGCCATTGGCGGCGAGGCCAGTTCCATCGACATCACCACCGCGCCGGATCGACCCTATCAGGCAACTCTCATGCGCCATCGCTCGGGCTGGTTTGCGCGATGGAATTCGATCTGGTCCTACGATGACTGCAGTTCTTCCAGCCGAATGTGGATCGAGGGCACGCTGCTGCACATCGATGTCGGCGTATCTACCTGGTTCGGCGTTTCCGATTGCAGCTACGACATCAATCTGAATGTCAAAAAGGATACGGCGGTCGCGATCCATCAGCAGGCTTTGAGCGCCCGACTTGCCGGGCAGTTCTCGGCCGTGATGATAGAATCGAAGGCCGCAGACGTCGCCCTCTCCGGCCATGCGGAAACGATTTCCGTCAACAGCGATGCTTTACGTCTAGGGATCGTCCTTCATTCGCCCGGCAGGGCGGAAGCTGTTACCGTCAATGCCCGCATGCTAGAGGCCGATCTCGACTTCTCAGCGGCACAGCAGCTTGCCTACGCCGTAACGGCAAAGGCATCCTTCGTCGACACGTCAAGACTATCCACGCCGGGAGCGCCGGTCTCGCTGACGATTGCCGGCGAGTTGGTGCACGCGACGATCCGATGAATGCAAGCCTCTGCCCGGCGGCCGGCCCACTCGCGCTGCCGAGCTCAGGCGGCTTCGTCTTGCTCGGTAAGATCCTTCAGGAAATCGTCGCACCAGCGCACGACGTCGTGCTCGAGCAGATGCGTCATCATGCCTTGCCAGCGCTGGCGACGCTCCTCGAGCGGCATCTCCAGGGCCCTCGCTATGGCATTGGCTGTCGCCTCGACGTCGTAGGGGTTGACGATGATTGCACCATAGAGTTCCCGCGCGGCGCCGGCGAAGCGGGACAACACCAGCACGCCGGGATTTTCAGGATCCTGCGCGGCAACATATTCCTTCGCAACGAGGTTCATTCCGTCGCGCAGCGGCGTGACGAGGCCGATCTTTGCAAGCCGATAGAGGCCGGCTAGCACTGTGCGCGGGATCGAACGGTTGATGTAGCGGATCGGCACCCAGTCCACCGTGCTGATGGCACCGTTTACGCGGCCGGCCTGCTCGGCGACCATGCGCTGCATCTGCTCGTATTCAGGCACTTCCGAGCGCGATTTCGGGGTGATCTGCAGATAGGTGACCTTGCCCTGATGAGCGGCGTCGGCGGTGATGAAACGTTCGAATGCGTCGATACGCTGGGTAATGCCCTTCGAGTAATCCAGCCGGTCAACGCCGATGATCAGATCGCGGCCTTCGACGCTTTGTCGCGCCTTGCGGACCATGACGTTGGTGGCCGCCTTGGTCGCGAATTCGGCAAAGGCTGCAGTCTCAATGCCAATCGAGTAATACCCGCCCTTGAATGTCCGTCCGTGCGCGCTGAACAGGCCTTTGCCGAGTTCGTCGCCAATGCCTTCCCGACGCAGGCAGCCGGCGAAGTTCTCGAGGTCATGGTCGGTCTGGAAGCCGACAAGATCGTAGTGAGAGAGCCCGCGCATGATTTCCTCATGCACCGGCATGGTGAAAATCACATCGGCCGGCGGCCATGGGATGTGCAGGAAGAAGCCGATCTTGTTCTTGAACCCCATCTGGCGCAGCTCTGCAGCCAGCGGGATGAGATGGTAATCGTGGACCCAGATGATGTCGTCCGGCTGGATCAGCGGCGCCAGCCGATGCGCAAAGAAGCGGTTGACGCGGAAATACCCGGCCATCTCCTTGCGTCCGTATTCGGCCAGATCGAGCCGATAATGGCAGATCGGCCAAAGAACACGATTGGCAAAGCCGTGATAATATTCCTCGACGTCGGTATCAGTCAGATCTGTGAGCGCGTAGGTGATTTTGCCCTGCTCGTTCATGGTCAGAGGGCCTGGCTCGGCATCGCCGCTGGAATTGCCGGACCAGCCCATCCAGACGCCACCCTGTGCTTCGAGCGCAATCTTCAGGGCAACCGCGAGGCCGCCTGCCGGTGCGGCGCCGCCCTTTTCGGGCACGGGAACACGGTTGGAGACAATGATAAGACGGCCCATGGGAAAATCCCTTCAGAAGTTCGGTCGGGTATTATGTGGTCAGGACGCAAGCTGTGCCAGAATCTGGCGAAGAATGGCCGGAGAGGCGACGCGGTTGCGTGCCTGGGTCTCGACGCTGTCGAGGCCGATGAACAGCGATTGCCCGCCGATGCGATTGACGGTGCGAAACATTGCCTCGTCGGTAAAATCGTCGCCGGCCGCAAAGGCGCGCCTTCCCTTGAAAGGCGCCTCGCTCAGGAACGCGGTGACTGCATCGCCCTTGCCGGCGCGCGCCGGGCGGATTTCAACGACCATCTTGCCGCGCTGCAGCGACCACTCAGGCCCGGCTTCCCGGAAGTAGCGCTCCATCATGGCTTCAACCAGATGCTGGCATTCCGGGGCAAGCCGGTAGTGTGCAGCCACTGCAGCACCCTTGTCCTCGACGAGGACGCCGGGCCACTGGCTTGCCTCTTCGGTCATGCAGCGCTTCATTTCGGTAAAGGCCGGGGTGACGGTGACCCGCTGGACATTGCCGGCAGCGTCGCGCCGCTCCGCTCCGTGGAGGCCGGCAACGGGGAACTGGAATGGATAGAATAGCGGATCGACGAACGATAGCGATCTGCCGGTTACCAGTGCCAGCGCGCCGCCAAGTTTTTTCGACAGCGCATCGAGATCGTAGGGAAGGGAGGAGGGGACGGTGATCGAACTCGGCGTTTCCGCCAGATCGACAAGCGTGCCGTCGATATCGAGAAAAAGCGCCCATTCGGAGGGATGGGCTGCCAAAGCCGAAAGGGCTGTGCTTTCCATCACCGCCGCAACGGTCGCTTCGGTTGCGGGTTGTATTTGCTCAGACATGGCTACCTATTTATGGCGCGTTCGCCTCAAGGCAAGGCCGAATTGTGGTGAACGACCATTCTTTTGTTGCGCTGCAGCATCGTGTTGATGGCTCGTACAGCATAGCACTTAACCGCCGGAGCGCCACAGTGTCCATCGATGAGCGCGCGCTCCGGGATCTGAAAGGTGACTATCACGTAGCCAGCGGCACGCTCTTCGATCGCACATATTTCGACCTGCCGGCACCCCAGCCGTTGACGGCCGCGATGAGCCCGATAGCCACGAACAGGATAGCGCAGGGGCCGAAACTTCCGGTCCAGCTCCGGATCAGGCCGACGATCAGAGGCCCGATAGCGGCGAGCAGATAGCCGACGCATTGCGCCATGCCGGAGAGATGGGCGGCGATGTGGGCATCCGGCGATCGAAGAACGATAACCGTCATGGCAACCGCAATCAATCCGCCCTGACCGATACCCTGCAGCACAGCCCAGAGCCAGACGGTCGACAGCGGCGCGAACAAGAGCCCGAGCAATCCGCCGACCGCAAAAAGGCAAAGTGCAACGTTGATGATCCGCTGGTCTTTGCCGCGTACAGCCAGATGCGGCATGAAAAGGCATGAGGCAGCCTGCACCATGACCGATGCCGAAACGATACCCCCGGCAGTGATGCCGTCCAGGCCCCGTTCCCGCAGGATGGGGGCCAGCCAGCCGAATACGCTGTAGGCCAGCGCCGACTGCAGACCCATGAACAACGTCACCTGCCACGCCAGCGGATCGCGCCAGAGCCCCTCGACGCGAAACGCCGTCTTGCGCGCTCGGCTCTTCGTCGACATCGCCTGCGGCAACCACAGCAAAGCGGTCGCCAGTGCGGGCACGGCCCAGACGGCAAGAGCAGCGCCTGTGGATCCGCCGAAAAGGCGTTCGGCCGGTAGGCTGAGGCCTGCGCCACAGGCTGCACTGGCGCAGAGCGCCATGGTATAGAGGCCCGTCATCAGCGCCGCCTTGTCCGCGAAGTCGCGCTTGACAAGGCCCGGCAGGAGAACGTTGCCAACGGCGATGCAGGCACCAGCCAGCCCCGTGCCGATAAACATGAGCGGGATCGAGCCCAGTCCGCGCAGGGCAATGCCGAGCGTCAGCAGGAAAAGGATAGCGAGCAGCGCCCGTTCGGCGCCCATGCGTTGCGCCAGTCTCGGCGCCAGCGGCGAAAACAGGCCGAGGCAGAGGACCGGCACGGTGGTCAGCAGGCTGGCGCCTGTTGCCGACAGGTCGAATGTACTGCGGATCTCCGGCAGCAGCGCCGATGCGCTCGAAAACAGTCCGCGCAGATTGAAGGCGATCAGTACCAGGCTGATGCCAAGCAGCAGACGCGAGCCCTTGGCGCTTGCGATCGGCTGCGGAGCATCGTCGATTTCGGCGTCAACCAGCATTGCAGTTTCGGCGGCCAGCGTGTCACGCGAGAGGGACACGGTCACGAGAACAGGCTCCGATCGAGAGCGGCAATCACGGGTGCCATGAAACTCCGCACCGATGCATCGGCCTTGTCGGGGTCGCCGGTCTCGATGGCGTCGACAATCGCTGCATGGGCCAGATGATCGGGTTCCGGCACGTCGTCGCCTATGCTGGCCTCGATGGTCTGCTGGATCGAGGCCGAGAAGAAGGCATAGATGTCGATCATCGCATCATTGCCGGAGGCGGCGATGACAGCCTGGTGAAAGGCGAGGTCACGGGCGATAAATCCGGTATCGCCCCTTCCCTGATGGGTGCCGCGCAAAGCCAGCAACTCGCGCAGGTTGGCAATGACTGCCGGCGTATGCCGGAGTGCTGCCAGCCGCGCACCTTCGACATCCAGCGCGCATCGCGCCTCGAACCGGTCGCGCAGGCTCGCGCGCCGCGCCATGTCGAGAATATCGGTCCTGTCGATGGCCGAGCGCAGGTAAGTGCCGGATCCCTGCCGCGTTTCGAGGTATCCCTGCGAGACGAGAACGCGCACCGCCTCGCGGATCGTGCCCCGGCTGACCGACAGCATCGCCGAAAGCGCGGTCTCGTTTGGCAGCTTTTCGCCCACAGACCAACGATTGGCGCGGATTTCACCGCGTATGATGTTGGCCGCGGTCTCGGCGAGGTTGCTTCGGGGGAGAGGTTGCATGATCGCACCAGTCATAAAGTCATCGGATGACTTTATGACTAATATGCGTACGGCCGGCCGTCAAGCCATGTATGTCGTTTCAGTGAGCGGCCTTGATAAACGTGCCGTTTTGCAGTTCCTTCATCGCCTGCATGATTTCCTCACGGCTATTCATGACGATCGGCCCATGCCAGGCGACGGGTTCCTGTATCGGTTTGCCGGAAACCAGAAGGAAGCGGATGCCCTCGTCACCTGCCTGCACGGTAACTTCATCGCCGCTGTCGAACACCACCAGCGTTCTATTGCCGGACATGTCGCGAATGTTCAGTTCTTCGCCGTCGACTTCCTTTTCAATGCGGATGCCAAACGGCCTGGAGGCATCCCTGAAGGTGCCGGAACCGGCAAAAATATAGGCAAATGCGTTGCGATAGGTGTCCACCGGCAGCCGTTTCCTGACGCCGGGTGGGACCGAGACATCAAGATAGATCGGCTCGGCTGCAACGCCATCGACCGGTCCGGCCTTGCCCCAGAAGTTTCCGCAGATGATCCGGACAGCCGTGCCGTCATTGTCGATCACGAGGGGAATGTCCGTCGATTTGACGTCCTGATAACGCGGCGCGGTCATTTTCAACGCCGACGGCAGGTTCGCCCAGAGCTGGAAACCTTGCATGCGCCCGGCAAAGTCGCCCTTCGGCATTTCCTGATGCATGATGCCGCTGCCAGCCGTCATCCACTGGATGTCGCCGGCATTGAGGTCGCCGCGATTTCCGAGGCTGTCACCGTGCTCCACCGTGCCCGCCAGCACGTAGGTGATCGTCTCGATGCCGCGATGCGGATGCCAGGGAAAGCCCCTGATGTAATCGCTCGGCACATCGTTGCGGAAGTCGTCCATCATCAGGAAGGGGTCGGTGAGCGAAGGATCTCCGAAGCCGAAGACGCGATGCAGCTTGACGCCCGCGCCCTCCATGGTCGGCGTGGCCACGCTTTCATATTTGACGGGACGGATGGACATCGCAGGCTCCTCATTTGGTTGACCATGCTGTCATACAACCAACCCGCCAATGCAGCGAGCTTGGGTTCAAGAACGCACCGTTCACAAAAAGAAATTGCTGCGTTGCAAAATCGTGATCTGACTTGCGTCAAAAATATGTCATGCTCAACGGCAAGCTGCGGAATCATTAAGGTTTTGTTATCCATTCCGCTTAACAATCGTCCTTGATTTCGACATTCTTCCGCCGGAGTAAATACAGGCGAGAATCGGAGCAAAAGCATGTGTCGCTGGGCAGCCTACTGTGGAGACCCCCTCTATCTGGAGGAGCTCGTCTCGTCACCGGCCCACTCTCTGATCGAGCAATCGCACTGCGCCACCCGCGCCAAGACAGCGACAAATGGCGATGGTTTTGGCATAGCCTGGTATGGCGACAGGCCTGAACCCGGCCGATATCGCGACATTCTTCCAGCCTGGTCCGACTGCAATCTGAAGAGCATGGCGCGGCAGATCCGCTCTCCATTGTTTCTGGCCCATGTTCGCGCCTCCACCGGCGGCGGCACGCGGCGCGACAACTGTCATCCGTTCGTGTGGGATAACTGGTCCTTCATGCACAACGGCCAGATTAACGACTTCGAGCGTTTGCGCCGTCCGATGGAAGCCATGCTCGACGACGAGCTTTTCAATGCCCGCTCCGGTACGACGGATTCCGAGCTGATGTTTCTGCTGGCGTTGCAGTTCGGCCTTTGCCAGACACCGATATCGGCTATGGCCGATACGATCAGCTTCGTCGAAGGCCTCGCCGAGCACATCACCGGTACGGCTCTGGTGCGTTTCACCGCCGCCTTTTCCGATGGCAAGTCGCTCTATGCCATCCGCTATGCCACGGATCGCAAGGCGCCGACGCTCTATGCCGCTCCGCTCGGCGCCGGCAAGGGCTACTGCCTTGTGTCTGAACCGCTGAACGACGACATCGACAGCTGGGCCGAGATCCCGAACGGCAGCGCCGTGACGATCACGCCTGCCGGTGTCGATGTTGCCGTGTTCCACCCCGAAAGGCGTGAAGTCGCAAAATCGGTCGCGTTGGCTATTCCGGCCTGAACCGCTCGGCGATCAGTGCCGCCAGCTCTGCGGCCACTTCGTCCTTGCTCATCTCCGGCCACGCTTCCGTGCCCTCAGCGCTGATCAGCGTCACGCTGTTGCGATCGCCGCCCATGATGCCGGTACCCGGCGAAACATCGTTCGCCACGATCAGGTCGGCACCTTTGCGGGCAAGCTTGGCCTTGCCATTGGCCTGTATATCTTGCGTCTCTGCCGCAAAACCTATGACGAAAGTCGGGCGCATAGGATGATGGCCGATCGTCTTCAGGATGTCGGGATTTTCGACCAGCGACAGGCTCGGCAGCGGCTGGCCTGCGACCTTCTTGAGTTTCTGGCCAGAGGCAGTTTCAACGCGCCAGTCTGCTACCGCGGCGACCATGACGGCGATATCGGCCGGCAATGTCTTTACCACAGCCGCAAGCATGTCCTCTGCGCGCTCGACATGGATCGTCTGCACGCCCAATGGATCGGGGATCGACACCGGGCCGGATACCAGAGTCACGTGGGCGCCGAGATCAGCCAGAGCTGCGGCGATGGCATGGCCTTGGCGGCCTGACGAGCGGTTGGCAATATAGCGGACCGGATCGATGGGCTCGTGTGTCGGGCCTGATGTGACGATTGCGGTGCGGCCTGCAAGCGGCAATGGTCGGTCTTGAAGCAATGCTTCGAGGGCGGCGACGATCTGCAGCGGTTCCGCCATGCGTCCGGTGCCGGCCTCGCGGCTTTCGGCCATTTCTCCCTCCATCGGTCCGATAAAGCGGATTCCGTCGCCCTGGAGGGTGGCCACATTGCGCGTCGTTGCTGCGTGCGACCACATCTTCGGGTTCATGGCCGGCGCCACGAGCACAGGCTTGTCTGTTGCCAGCAGGATGGTGGAGGCAAGGTCGTCGGCAAGGCCGTTCGCCATCTTGGCCATAAGGTCGGCGGTGGCCGGCGCCACGAGCACTAGGTCGCATTCGCGCGCCAGGCGTATGTGGCCGACATCCTGTTCGTCCTCACGGGAAAACAGGTCGGTGTAGACGTGGTCTGCGGCGAGCGCTCCGACAGCAAGCGGCGTGATGAACTGCTGCGCTCCCGCCGTCATCACCGGGCGCACGGACGCGCCGCGTTCACGCAAGCGACGGATAAGGTCGAGGCTTTTATAGGCCGCGATACCACCGGAAATGATGAGAAGGATGCGTTTGCCCGAAAGAACCATCGCCTGAACCTGTCGCCTGGGTTGTTCAGAACACCTAGGGCTTCGACAGGCAACATGCAATCTCCGCCACGGACGGGGAAGAGACTGGTAGCGTCAAAGCCCCCGGGGTCGTATCAGCAGAAACCGTTCAGCTTCAGGATCTTGTGGGCCTCGATCGCGGCCTGAAGGTATGTCTCGGAGCCGCGGTCGCCTTCGTTGGCGTCCGGGTGGTGAAGCTTCAGTTGTTCCTTGTACTTCGCCTTGATCTCTGCAGCCGTTGCCGTCTGCGGCAGGCCGAGCGTCTCGAATGCCTTGGCCTCGAGCGTCTTCAGCTTGCGACCGCGCACCTGCGGCTCGTATCGGTCGGCACTGTTGCGCTTGGCTGCGGGGCGTTTGAACTTATAGGCCTGTGCCGCGCCCGATTTCACCTCGGACTGCGCCGGCGCGTCCTGCGCACCCTTGTTGACGCCCATGCTCCATGTCGGCCGCCCGCCGGTCGCGGCTTCCCGCTGATACCGGGCTATCTCCGCGTCGGAGAGGCCGGACATGAAGTTGTAGCCCTTGTTGTATTCCTTGACGTGCTCGAGACAGAACAGAAAGAATTCTCCTTCTGCCTCGCGGCCGACCGGTGCGCGATGCGTGCCCTTTTTGTCGCAACCGTCCCAATGGCATTTCGGCCCGGAATCGTCCGGTTGCGAGGCAGGCCGCTTGCGTTTTGTCCGGATGCTGTCGAATATTTTTGAATCAAGTCCCATGCCTCCTTATGCAGGCAAGAGCCGTTTCCGGCAAGAACCGCAGAAAAAAATCGTCTGAAATCCGGAGATCAATTCTTATCGGTCAGACGTTGCCGCCTCCGATCGGCGTGGCTGCCAGATGACGTCGAGGGTTCGCTCAGGCCAAGGGCTGGCAGAATACGGCTCGTCTACAGAGCCGGCAGCAGGCTCATCAGATTGTCGGTCACGGGCGATCGCTGGCTCTTCAGCATCGCCAGGCCCAGTCGTGCCACGAGAGGCGGGCCGTCGATTTCGCGGTAGACGACGCCGTCGAGCTTGATCTGGGCGATAGAGGCTGGAACGATCGAGACGCCGAGATCGGCCGCCACCAGGTTGACCACCGACGGGATTTGCGGTGCCTCCTGGCTTACCACGAGTTCGAACCCCGCTTCGCGGCAGGCGGCGGCGATGTCGTCGTAAAGGCTGAGGCCCGCGACGCGCGGAAAGAGAATGAACTGTTCCTCGGCAAGCGCCGAGAGCGGCAGGCGCGGGGCGGCGGCCAGTCGATGCCCAGTCGGCAGTGCGATGACCATGCTCTCGACGGCAAGCATCCGGAGACGCACTTCGCGCGGATTTTCGAGGCCGGGCCGGATGAACGCGGCATCGATCTCGCCGCGCATCAGCCGCTCCATCAACCCCTTGCTGTTCATCTCTGTCAGCGACAGGCGCACCTCTGGCCAGCGTTTGCGAAACTGGCGTATTGCGCCACTGACATGGGTATTGAAGGCGGAGGACGCGGTGAAGCCCAGCGACAGGCGCCCGGTTTCCCCTCGGTTTGCGCGCTGAGCCGAGAGCTTTGCCCTCTCAGCCGCATCGATCGCCGCCTGCGCCTCCGGCAGGAAGGCCTCTCCGGCAGCGGTCAATTCTGCACCGTGCGGCACACGGTGAAACAACTGCACGCCGATTTCGGTTTCCAGATCGCGGATCTGCTGGCTGAGCGGTGGCTGGCCGATGCCGAGTTTCCCAGCTGCACGTGTGAAGTTGCCTTCATCCGCCAATGCCAGAAAATAGCGCAGGTGACGCAACTCCATCGCTATCTCCAAAACAGATTGAAAACGTCTCTTTCATATATTGGACACATGAAGGCGGTTTGACTAGATCAGGGACAAGAAAAGGTTGGTGCTCATGTCCCTTGTCACTCCCCTAAAACCTCTCGCTGCCACACGCCCCGCACTGAAGATCGTTGCAACTTCAGAGGCGCCGCAGTTTCTCGTTCGCGGTACGCCCGAATACAAGCGCGCCAGCCTTGCGCTTTTCCTGTCGGGGTTCTCGACCTTCTCGCTGCTCTATTGCGTGCAGCCGCTGATGCCGGTTTTCGCCAACGACTTCGGAGTCACTCCTGCTGCAAGCTCTCTGTCGCTGTCGCTGTCGACAGGCTTTCTCGCCTTCGCCATCTTCATCGCCGCAGCGGTCTCCGAAGGTGTCGGCCGCCGCAGCCTGATGTTTGCCTCGCTGCTCGGTGCAGCGCTCTGCACACTCGGCTGTGCGATCGCGCCCAATTGGCAGACCCTGCTGGTCATCCGTGCCCTGGAAGGTTTTTTGTTGGGCGGTGTTCCGGCCGTCGCCATGGCATACCTGGCGGAAGAGATCGATCCGCGCGGTCTTGGCGCTTCCATGGGCCTCTACATTGCCGGCAATGCGTTTGGCGGCATGGCAGGCCGCGTGATGACGGGCATGATTGCCGAAAATTTCTCCTGGCGCCCGGCACTGGCAACGGTCGGCATGCTGGGCCTTGCTGCTGCGGTCGGATTTCTCCTGCTGTTACCGGCCTCGCGTAATTTTACGCCCCGTAAGGGCTTCAATGCGGCATTCCATGTGAGCGCCTGGCTCGGCCATCTCCGCAACCCGGCGCTTCCCTGCCTGTTTGCCATCGGCTTCCTAATCATGGGATCCTTCGTCACGGTCTACAACTACGCCGGCTTCCGCCTCGTCGCCGCTCCATTCAATCTCAACCAGACGGAGCTTGGCCTGATCTTCACGGCCTACTTGTTCGGGATAGCCGCCTCCTGGGCAGCTGGATTGCTGGGCGACCGCTTCGGGCACTTCCGCGTCATGCCGGTCGGCATCCTGATTGCCGCAATCGGTGGCCTCGTGACGTTGTCGTCATCGCTACCGTTGATCATCGTCGGCATCGTACTGGTCACCATCGGCTTCTTCGGAGCCCATTCGGTGGCAAGTGCCCTGGTCGGACGGCTGGCACGCGACACCAAGGGCCACGCCTCGTCGCTCTACTTGCTATCCTACTACCTCGGCTCGAGCATTGCCGGTTCGCTTGGCGGTTATTTCTGGCTTGCAGACGGCTGGTCGGGCGTCATCAGTTTCAATCTGCTGCTGCTTGTCGCCTGCATGACGGCGGCGCTAGCGGCGGCGAGAGTTGCCCGCCGCTAGTCCGATACATATTGCAGATAGAACATCAAAACGGCCGGCTGGCCCGGGCAATGGCGGCCTTGCGCGCTGTGGAGTTGCGAAGGCCGCTCCACAGATACCAGGCCACTGCCACCAGTATCAGGCTGGCGCCCGCAATCGTCGAATTGCCTGGCCATTCCGAAAAGGCAAGCCATACCCAGAGCGGGCCGAGAACGACGTCCATCAATCCGATCAAACCGGCTTCGCCCGACGGAATATAACGGCCGCCGGTCATGTAAAGCAGGTAGGCGATCCCTGAGGTCGTCGATCCAAACAGGGCGAGGATCGCCAGATCCGACGGGCTCGGTAATGCATGCGACATCAGCGGCAGGCAGAGCAGCACGCAGAGGCCGGAGCCTAGGGCGTTGACCGGTGCCATCCGCAACGAGGGGTGCTTGCGCGCCATGACCAGGAGGATGCTGAAGGTGACCGTCATCAGCAGGGCGAGTGCGTTGCCTGCGAGATCTGTCAGTCGCGCCGCAAAGCCCGCGACCACGAGGACGCCGAGAAAAGCGACGCAACTGGCACTCAGAACGCGCCTCTCCACCCTTTCGCCGATCAGCAGATAGGCAAGCCCTGCTGCGATGAATGGCACCGTGGCGTAGATCGACAGGACATTGGCAACGGTCGTCAATTTCAGCGATGCCATGTAACCGAACATCGACAGCGCCGAAAATAGCCCGAGCAGCGCGTACATTCCATAAGGCGTGGTTGCGGTCGGTGGCGCGGCGCGCCGTCCGAACAAGGAAATGATGAGCAGCGTCAGCCCGCCAAAGACCGAACGCCAGCCCAGCGTTGTCCAGACATCCAGATCGAGCATGCGGACAAATAGCCCGGCGCTGCTCCACATCACCGTCGCGACGGTGACGAGCACGAGTCCATAGGTACGGGGTTTCATTGATTCTCCGCATGTTTGGAGCTTAATGATCTGAAAAATATGTAGAAATATATCGTGTCTGTACCGGCCGCGCGCATGGGTCAACCACCTTGCAGATAGCCTAGCAGATGTCGGCCCGAACGCAGGATATTGCTGGCGACAATCGATTTCGCAATTGGGACCGTTGCGACATGATGGCGTCGCTCATAAACAGGGCGGGAGCCGACGCACCAGGCAGGTCGGCGGCAGGAGCATGTCTTGAGACATCTGTATCTGATCGGGATCGGCACCGGTAATCCGGAGCATATGACCGTTCAGGGCATCAACGCCCTGAACGCCGCAGACGTCGTGTTCATAGCCGAAAAAGGAGACGCCAAGAGCGGGCTCGCCGATGCTCGCCGTGAAATCTGTGCCCGCTACCTGACACGTCCGGAAACTCCCGTGATTGCCTACGATGTGCCCGTGCGCCAGACGAAAGACCGATCCTACGGCGAGGGCGTCGATGCGTGGCATGCCGACATCGCCCTGGTCTATGAGAAAATGCTGTCGGAGGCGACGGCAGAGGATGGCCGTGCCGCGCTTCTCGTCTGGGGAGACCCGGGCCTTTATGACAGTACCATCCGCATCCTGCAGCGCGTGATGGCCCGGGGCAATGTCGCCCTCGACTACAGCGTCGTTCCCGGCATTACGAGCATTCAGGCCTTGACGGCCAGCCACCGTATCCCCCTCAATCTGGTCGGCAAGCCGGTCGAGATCACCACCGGGCGACGACTGGCAGCGCGCTTTCCTGAACTGGAAGGCACAGCGGTCGTCATGCTTGACGGCGAGCAGGCCTTTGCCAGGCTCGACGACCCCGATGCCTATATCTATTGGGGTGCCTATCTCGGGAGCAAGGACGAGATCGTCCTTTCCGGTCGTCTTCACGAAGTGGCGCAGACGATTGTCGAGACCCGCGCTGCCGCCCGTGCCCGGCACGGCTGGATCATGGATATCTACCTGCTCCGCAAGGGGCAGGATTTCGACGACTGAGCAGGCCCGGCCGTGCCTGCCAAATTGTTTGCCTCAAGGACGGGATGATGTAAGGAGACAACAGGAAAGGGTGTGGATATGGCGATAGATGGGCAAACGATGGCCGAACCGGGTCTCGCTGTGCCGCGCGTCGGTCTTGGCCATGACGTGTCGTTGCCGTCCCGCCTCGTCCGCGGTGCCTGCCCCTCGCTGGCCACCCCCATGCAGACCGGCGACGGCCTGCTCGTCCGGCTCCGGCCGTCGACTGCGGGCCTGACTGTCTCCCAGTTTCGCCTTGTCGCCAGCGCCGCCGCAAGACATGGAAACGGCCTGATCGAGGTGACCGCCCGTGGAAACCTGCAATTGCGTGGCCTCGCCTGGGAGACGGTGCCGCGCCTCGAAGCCGACATAGCCGGTGCCGGCATCGTGCCCGTTACCGGCCTGACGATCGAAACGCCACCGCTGTCCGGCCTCGATCCCGATGAAATCGCCGATGCGCGCAGCATGGCCGCACGCCTCGGCGAGGCCCTCGCGAGTCTTCCTGCGCAACTGGTGCTCGCCCCAAAATTGTCGATCATCGTCGATGGCGGCGGCCAATTGGTTCTCGATCATGTCACCGCCGATATCCGCCTCTCGGCAATACCGAGCGCCGATGCAAGGCCGCTATGGCAGGTGGCCGTGGGGGGCACGCGTACCGAGGCTCTCCCCGCGTTGCTCGGTCCCGACGAGCAGGCCCTGTCGGCGGTCCTCGATCTGCTGAAGAGCCTGGATGCACGTGGCCCCCGCGCGCGCGGCCGTGACTTGGCCGAGAGCTATCGTGGCGAAAACGAGACGCTCGCCAATGCCCCTTTGGATATCCAATCTTCAAAGTCCTGTGTCGGCATCCATCCGCTGGGTCCGACGTCGGTCGCACTTGGCCTGCAGCTGGCTTTCGGTCAGATTCACGCCGTCGAGTTGACTGCTTTTCTTGATATCGCCGAGGCGAAGGGCATTGCCGAAATCCGGACGGCACCCGACCACGCGCTTCTGCTCTTGGGCGCGTCGGCCGATATCATGGCCGAGATACAAGCACAGGCTGCGGACTTCGGTTTCTGGACCGACGCCAGTACTCCGGCCAGCGCCGTTGCCACCTGCGCCGGCGCCGGCGGGTGTGCTTCAGGCACATACCGTACCAAACATCTGGCGGCCAAGGTGGTCGGCTGGGTCCCCGAATTGCTGGATGGCTCTGTCGTGCTTCACCTTTCAGGCTGTCCAAAAGGCTGCGCCCACCCCGCCGCGAGTGCCCTTGCGGTCGTCGGCATGCCTTCCGGTTTTGGCATCGGCGTCAATGAGAAAGCCTCGGGCCCCCCAGCCGTTTCCGTTGACGAATACGGACTGCAAACCGCCCTGGAGAGTCTGGCACGAATGGTCGCAGCTACGAAAGCGGCTGGCGAATCGGTCGGGGACTGCCTTACACGGCTTGGCAGCGACGCGACCGTCGCCGCGTTGAGACAGGAATAGGCATGGTTGACTACGATTATATCCATCAGGGCGACGCGATCTACGAAAAGTCCTTCGCGATTATCCGCAGCGAGGCAGACCTGTCGCGCTTTTCGGATGACGAAGCCGATGTCGCCGTTCGGATGATCCATGCCTGTGGCCTCGTCGAAGCGGCCGCTCATTTCCAGTTTTCTCCCGATTTCGTCACCTCGGCCCGTGCGGCGCTTGCTGCCGGCGCGCCGATCTTCTGCGACGCCGAGATGGTGGCGCAGGGCGTCACCCGCGCCCGGCTGCCCGCCAAGAACGATGTCATCTGCACGCTTCGCGATCCGCGCACGCCTGGCCTCGCGAAGGATAGCGGCAACACCCGTTCGGCTGCTGCCATGCATCTCTGGGGTGAACGCCTGGGCGGCTCCGTTGTGGCCATTGGCAACGCGCCGACGGCTCTTTTCCATTTGCTCGAAATGCTGCGCGACGGCGCCCCGAGACCGGCGGCGATTATCGGCATGCCGGTCGGCTTTGTCGGCGCTGCGGAATCGAAGGATGCTTTGGCGGAATATTCCTATGGCGTTCCCTATGGCATCGTCCGTGGTCGGCTTGGCGGCAGCGCCATGACTGCGGCAGCCGTCAACGCCCTGGCGCGAGGCGGCCTATGACCCTTGTTTCGACCGGTCGCCTGATCGGCGTCGGCACCGGTCCCGGCGATCCCGACCTTCTGACCGTCAAGGCCGTAAAGGCTCTTGAGCGGGCAGATGTCGTCGCCTATTTTGCCAAGGCCGGTCGCCATGGCAATGGACGCACGGTTGTCGATAACCTGCTGCGGGCGGACGTCACGATGCTGCCGCTTTACTATCCCGTCACCACCGAGATCGACCGACATCACGAGGATTACAAGCGGCAGATTACCGCATTCTACGATCTGTCGGCCGAGGCGGTCGCCGCACATCTCGACGCCGGACGCACCGTTGCCGTCCTCAGCGAAGGCGATCCGATGTTCTACGGCTCCTACATGCACCTGCATGTCAGGCTCGCGCACCTTTACCCGACCGAAGTCATCCCCGGCATCACGGCGATGTCCGGCTGCTGGTCGCTGGCCGGCATGCCCATCGTCCAAGGCGACGATGTGATGTCGGTGCTGCCTGGCACCATGGAGGAGGCAGAGCTGGCTCGCCGTCTGGTGGATACCGAGGCCGCGGTTATCATGAAGGTCGGCCGCAACCTGCCCAAGATCCGCCGTGCGCTTGCCGCCTCCGGTCGGCTTCACCATGCCGTCTATGTCGAGCGCGGTACGATGAGAAATCAGTCGGTGACGCAGATGATCGAGCGCGACGACAGCGAGGCGCCGTATTTTTCGCTGATCCTGGTGCCCGGCTGGGAACGCGGTTCATGACCGGCCGCCTCTATGTAATCGGCACGGGGCCGGGCAACCCGGGGCAGATGACGCCGGAGGCCATGGCAGCCGTCGAGGCCTCGACCGAGTTCTTCGGCTACGGCCCTTATCTTGACCGGCTCTCGCTGCGGCCGGACCAGTTGCGGATCGCCTCCGACAACCGCGAGGAAATCGATCGCGCCAGGGTATCGCTGGAGCGGGCTGCGGCAGGTTCGACAGTCTGTGTCGTCTCCGGCGGCGATCCCGGCGTATTCGCCATGGCCGCCGCCGTCTGCGAGGCGATCGACAATGGGCCGGAACACTGGCGCAATATCGACCTTGTGATCGTTCCAGGCATCACTGCGATGCTGGCGGTGGCGGCGCGTCTTGGAGCGCCCCTCGGGCATGATTTCTGTGCTATGTCGCTGTCCGACAACCTCAAGCCATGGGATCTGATCGAGCGGCGGCTTACGCTTGCAGCGCAGGCCGGTTTCGTCATCGCGCTCTACAATCCGATCAGCAAGGCACGTCCCTGGCAGCTGGGTCGCGCTTTCGAGATTTTGCGCCTGGCCCTGCCGCTGACGATACCCGTGATTTTCGGCCGTGCGGCTGGACGCCCTGACGAAAGGCTGTCCGTTGTCCCGCTGTCGGATGCCGATGCGTCGGTCGCAGACATGGCGACTTGCGTCATCATCGGATCGCCGGAAACGAAGATCGTTAGGCGGCCGGTCCTGCCTGACCTGGTTTACACGCCGCGTTTTGCTTCCACGGAGACAAAATGATCGATCCGGGCGAGCGCAGCCTCGAGCGAAAAGACCGATGCCACGTTGGTGGCCGCGCTGCGGGCAATCATCAGCACGGGAATGCCGAGCAGCCTTGCCGCCTCGATCTTGGCATAGGTGGCGCTTCCACCGCTGTTCTTGGCAATGACGCAATCGATCAGGTGCAGCTTCATGAGGCGCAGTTCGGCGTGAAGGTCAAACGGCCCGCGTTCCAGGATGCTGACGACATCCGGTGCGAGCAGAGGCGGATCGACGGGATCGACGCTGCGCACAAGATAGAAGTGCTGCGGGAAGAGATCAGCCCTATGCGCCTCCTGCCGGCCGACGGCCAGAAATACGCGGCGTGGTATGGGTCCGAGCGCGGAAAGGGCGGCCGTCACATCCGCTACCTCGTGCCAATGGTCGCCGGCAACCCGCTGCCAGGCCTCGCGGCTGAGGGCAAAGATCGGAGTGCCCGTTATCGTCGCGGCGGTAGCGGCGTTTGCGGATATCTGCGTGGCAAAGGGGTGGGTAGCATCGACCACGAGATCGATGGCCTCAGCCTTCAGAAACGCACACAGACCTTCGCTGCCGCCAAACCCGCCGGTGCGAACCGGAGCATTCTGGGGGAGGGGATCCTTCGTCCGTCCGGCCAGCGACAGCAGCACGTCGATGCCATCGCGTTTCGCCAGCGTCTCCGCCAGCAGCCGCGCCTCCGTCGTGCCACCCAGAATAAGGATGCGAGTCCTGCCCATGTCTGAGACGCTTTCTTCGTTGCCAACGCAATGGCTCACCCTTATCGGCCTCGGCGAGGACGGTCCAGCCGGCTTGACCGAGGAAACAAGGCAACGGATCGCCTCTGCACCGATCGTCTACGGTGGGGCCCGCCACCTGGAACTGGTGGCGCCACTGATCGGCGGCGAAACCCACAGCTGGCTCAGCCCGTTCGAGCGCTCGATAGATCACCTGCTTGCCCGGCGTGGAATGCCTACCGTCGTCCTAGCATCGGGCGACCCCTTCTGGTTCGGGATCGGCGCCACCCTCTCGCGCTTCATTCCGCCCGAAGAAATGTACGTCATCCCGGCGCCGTCGGCTTTCAGCCTGGCAGCAGCAAGGCTGGGCTGGCCGATGCAATCGGCGACGCTCCTGTCGCTGCATGGCCGTCCCATCGATCTTCTCCGGCCCCATCTCCATCCCGGCCGAAAGATCATCGCGCTGACCTCTGATGCCACCAGTCCGGAAGCGATAGCCGCACTTCTGACAAGGCTCGGCTTCGGTCGTTCGACGCTGACGCTGATGGAGGCGATGGGCGGAGCACGCGAGCGGGTAACCCTGCACAAGGCAGCAAGCTTTTCACTCGAGGATATCGACGCCTTGAATGTGATGGCAGTCGAGGTCGTCGCCGACCGGGATGCACGGCTATTGCCGCTGGCGCAAGGCCTGGACGACGCCCTGTTCAGCCATGATGGCCAGATCACCAAGCGGGAGATCCGGGCGATGACGTTGTCGGCGCTGGCCCCCCGTCACGGCGATCTGCTCTGGGATATAGGCGCCGGCTCTGGCTCGGTCTCCATCGAATGGTTGCTGGCCGATCCGAGCCTGCGGGCAATCGCCATCGAGGCGGTGCGGGACCGTGCCGCGCGCATCCGCCGGAATGCCGACGATTTCGGCGTGCCTATGCTGCAGCTGGTCGAAGGCACGGCGCCTGAAGCATTGACCGGGTTGGCCCAGCCAGATGCGATCTTCATCGGCGGCGGCGGCAGTGAGCCCGGGGTGATGGAGGCTGCAAAGGCAGCCTTGAAACCGGGAGGCCGGCTCGTTGCCAATGGCGTAACCACCGAGATGGAAGCCGTGCTGCTTGCCGAATATGCCCGCCACGGCGGATCGCTGACAAGGATCGACATCGCCCGTGTCACACCCATCGGCACGATGCACGGATGGCGCACGGCGATGCCGGTGATGCAATGGTGCTGGACCAAGCCTGAAACCACAGAGATCGCCCAATGACAGTCCATTTTATCGGCGCCGGACCTGGCGCCGCCGACCTCATCACCGTGCGCGGCCGCGACCTCATCGCAAAGTGCCCGGTCTGCCTCTATGCCGGCTCGCTGGTGTCGAAGGACCTGCTTGCATACTGCCCGCCGGACGCGCGCATTATCGATACGGCGCCGCTATCGCTCGATGAAATCGAGACGGAATTCCGGCGCGCCAATGAGGCAGGCGAGGATGTTGCGCGCCTGCATTCCGGCGATCTGTCGGTCTGGAGCGCGGTCGCCGAGCAGATCCGCCGGCTGAACGCATGCGGTATCGGCTACACGATGACCCCCGGCGTTCCGGCATTTGCTGCGGCTGCCTCGGCGCTCGGTCGCGAGCTTACCATACCGGCCGTGGCGCAGAGCCTCGTGCTGACCCGCGTCTCCGGCCGTGCCTCGCCGATGCCATCGGGCGAGACATTGCAGGCTTTTGCCGTGACGGGGTCGACGCTTGCCATTCATCTGGCCATCCATGCCTTGCCTCAGGTGGTCGAGGAACTGATGCAGCACTACGGCGCCGATTGCCCCGTCGCGATCGTCGTCAAGGCGTCCTGGCCCGACGAGCGCATCCTGCGCGGCCGGCTGGATAATATCGAAGCAAAAGTTGCGGCCGAGCCAATAGAGCGCACCGCGCTGATTTTTGTCGGGCGGTCGCTTGCATCCGACGACTTTCGCGAAAGCGCGCTCTACGACCCTGCCTACCAGAGACGGTTTCGCGACCGGGAATAGCGCAGTCCCCTGTGTCTCGACTGGCGCAAATAACTATGATCCAGAACGGATCTCGCTTAAACTCCAGCC